>CAVAQZ010000003.1:0-113364 GCA_963590945.1 Dysosmobacter segnis | reverse complement strand
GGAAACCACCACCAAACACCACGACCGACACCAAAAACAACACGACACACCACGACCGACACCAAAAACACCACGACCGACACGAAAACCGACACGCGCACGCACCGGACCCGGGCGCGACGGACCACACGACCGGCCACACGACCGGCCACGAACACAACCGGCAAACCCGAAACCACACCGGAAAAAACGGAACACACGACAAAGACCGGCCGAAACCGAACGGAAGGACACGCAACGCAACCGGAGGAAAACAAAAATCCGGGCGCGCGACAACGCAACCCGGACACAATCAATCTAACGTCATCACCAACGACGGCCGCAACGCTTGCCACCGACGCCGGATCTGCCATCCGGCCCCCATGGGCCACGGCCCTCCCGTCGGAGCTTCGAAAGATGGTTCTTCATGGAGACCAGCATGATATGCGCATCCTCCAAACCCAAATGCCGCTCCGTCCTGGACTCACTCAACGCGCCCTGCCGCCTGGCATAAGCCTCCAACGAATTCTGGCCGTACGGATGGTCCTCGTCGGGAATCGACCCCTCGTCCCAACGCTTGCTCATCGGCATCGTATCGATAATCGTGATGCCGCCGGCACGGTAGCTTTCCGCGTAACCGGCAACATTCAGCATGAAAAAACCGTGCTCGAACTGTGCGTTATGCGCAACATACGGCTGCTGCTGCAATCTTTGCAGCAATCCAAGCTGCGCCTCCGGCCACTCATCGAACAGACGGTAGGCAGGAGAAGCCGTATCATCGCAATCGCGATCATCACGGCCTGCAACGGAAGCGAACCGCGAACCTTCGGAGGAAGGAACCTCGGAAAACGAGTCCTCATCGCATAAGGGCAAACCGATCTCCGCACGGGAGCGAACATCAATTCCCGTCAGATCAAGGATCAGCTGATTGCCGAGAATCGCATTCTGCGCCGGTACGCCGAATGAAAGACGAGCCTGACCGTAAGCGTCGCCGGCAGCATAATAGTCCTGCTCGTAGCGGTAATCCGATCGCTCGTCGGAAGGACGGGATGAAACCATGTTCATGAATTCGAAACCGGCGTCGATGATGTACACGCGGGCCGGATCAATACCCGTGGTTTCTATGTCTATGCCCATAACGGCATCGACGTCACGACCAGGAAGGTAGGAATCGCGCCAATCCGGCTTCCGATAATCCGCCACACGACGTTCAAGATCGGAACGCGCCCGATCATGGTCGCCTTCGGATGCGGCACCGCGGCCGAACACCGTGGAGCCTCCGGGACTGGTGACACCGCTCAGATTCGCGCGGGACATGGCGTAATCGCTGGCATGCTTCTGGTCGTTCTGGGCCTTGCGTCGAGCCGCACGTTCGGCTGCGATGTCAGCTGAACGATCCTGAACATCGTCGACCTGCACACCTTCGACGGGATGCAAAACGGGAACGGTCAGCCGCCCTTTGCGTTCCTCGGCGATCGTCCACAATCCCATCCGGACGCCGATTTGACGCAGCAGCGCGATCTCATCGCACAGGCGACGATTCGCATAGGCAAGCGCGCGAGGCAGTCGGTAGGACGCGATCAAACGGTCGAAATCCTTCATGAACACGGTGTTGCATTGCGTGATTATCGATTCAAGTTCGTCACGAATGGAAAGATCGTCGTGCAACAGGTCGTGCAGCTTCGCGGGAGGCAATTGCGAGGCCGATTCCGGCGTAGCGGAGGAATCCGATGTGACGAGCTCACGAAAAATCGCAAGCAGATCCACGTTCCTACGGCGTGCCTTTCCTATGCCATGCTCAAGGTCGAGGGATTCAACCCAGCGCCAGTCAATCAGCCGATCATCGGCATTCTTCGGCATCGATGCCGACCATTGCGCAATATCGTGTTTGGCTTCGTTCAACCAGGCACGATCAATCGTCGATTCGCTCATATCTCAGCATCGTAGCCCACGCCAGCATACAAAAGAACCGCCACGAAGGCGGTTCTCTGCGTATGCATGCCACCGGCGCCCGCCAAGGCAATTGCCGCGGAATAGTCAGAGGTCGAAGCCGAGTTCGGCGGCGGCCTCGGTGGGAACGGGATCCTCGCACCAGAAGTCCTCAAGATTCTCGTTCGTGGTCAGGCTGCGAATCTCGGCCTGATCGATATACAGCTCGCCGCTGAGATGATCCGTCTCATGTTGGAAGATTCGAGCCGGCCAACCATGCAGACGCTCCTCATGCTGGTTGCCGTCCTCGTCCTGCCAGCGGGCGGTGATGTCAAGCCAACGCTTGCGTACGGCCTGATATCCGTCGAAGCTCAGGCAGCCCTCATAGAAGCCGCGGGTTTCGGAGCCGATGGGCTCATAGCTTGGGTTGATGATCACGTGGAACGGGAATTCCGCCGCTTCACGCGGATCCCCATCATCACCCTCACGCACATGATCCTCGACCACGGCCATTGCCAGACCAAGGCCGATCTGCGTGGCCGCCAGACCCACGCCCGGGGCTTCCAGCATGGTGACCCGCATGGTTTCGATGAGCTTGTCAAGCGTCTTGCGGCTCAACTGGCCCTCATAGGCCGCGGTCTGCTGGCGTAGCACCGGCTCGCCCGCCTGCACGATCGGCAACAGCTTCTCCTTGCCACCGGTTTTGATGAGCTTTTCGACTTCGCGATTGAGCTCAAGATTCACTTTCGAGTTGCGTCCAAACATGGTTTCTCCGTTTCGGTTTTCGCGGGGGCTTAGCGGGGCTTATAGGGCGAGTTCCTCCGCCACGACCTTGGCGAGACGATCACAGACCTCATCGGCCTGCTGTTGGGTCTCTGCCTCGGCCATGACGCGCACCAGCGGTTCGGTTCCGGACGGGCGAAGCAGCACGCGACCGGTATCGCCCAACATCTTCTCCTCACGTTCCACCGCGGCCTGCACCTTGGCGTTGGTCTTGGCGGCCAGTTTGTCTACATTCGGAACGTTGATGAGCTGCTGCGGCAGCTGCGGGAAGTCGGAGGCCAGTTCCTGAAGGCTCTTGCCGGACTTCACGATCTCGTTGCACAGCGTCAGCGCGGTCAGGGTTCCGTCTCCCGTGGTGGCGAACTCACGGTTGATCACATGCCCGGACTGTTCGCCGCCGAGCGAATAGTCTCCACGAAGCATCTCTTCGAGAACATAGCGGTCGCCCACGCCGGTCTGCACGGTCTTGATGCCCATGGAACGCAACGCGAGCTTCAAACCGAGATTGCTCATGACCGTCACCACGAGGGTATCGTGGTTGAGCTTGCCGGCGTTCTTCTTCGCACGGGCCAGAATGCCCATGATCTGATCGCCGTTGACAAGATCGCCCGTGCCGTCGACGGCAAGGCAGCGGTCGGCATCGCCGTCGAACGCAACACCGAGATCGGCGTCGGAGGCCCTGACGATCGCCTGCAGCTGCTCCGGATGCGTGGAACCGGCGTTCTTATTGATGTTGTACCCGTCCGGGGACGCGTTGATCACGATCACATCGGCGCCCGCGCGACGTAACGCTTCGGGCGCGACCACGGAAGTCGCGCCGTTCGCACAGTCCGCCACCACCTTCAGCCCCTTGAGCGGAGTGGCCTGCGATTTGTCAAGGTTGACCGGGGCGATGGTCGAGACCAGATGGTCGATATACAGGTTGGTCGCGGTCACGGTGTCGTGGCTCACGCGGCCCACGCCGGCACCGGTCGGACGCTCCCAGTCCTGGCCGAGCACGGCTTCGATCTCGTCTTCCTTGGTGTCGGGAAGTTTGAAACCTCCACGGGCGAAGAATTTGATGCCATTGTCCGGCATCGGATTGTGGGATGCGGAAATGACAGCGCCCATCTCGACATTGAGCACGGAAGTCAGGTAGGCCACGCCGGGAGTCGGAATGATGCCGGCGTCGATCACATCGAAGCCACCCGCGCTCATACCCGCGGACAGGGCGGATGCGAGAAAATCGCCGGACACTCTCGTATCGCGGCCCACCAGAGCGCGGCGACGCCCCTCGAACTCGCCTTTGCCGCCGTCACGGCCCAGCACACGCACTGCGGCATCGCCCATATCAAGCGCCAATTGTGCGGTCAGGTCCCTGTTTGCCAATCCTCGAACGCCGTCTGTTCCGAACATACGTGGCATGAGTCTCAAATCCTCGCTATCTGAAGTTGCTTTTCCTCGCACTATCGTACTCACTTCGGGCCACTGCGGCGTGAATCGCGGCGAGTGATTACGCCGCTCATACGAAAGCAGGGCGGATCCCCTGCCGGAATCCGCCCTACAACACACCCCAAATCAGATGTCGTCAGAGGGAAGCGTTGAAATCGCGCACCTTCAGCGTGCGATGCGAGGATTCGACGTTGCCGCGGACGATACGCTTGAACGCGTTGTCGGCGTCCTCGTGGTCGGCCAGCCACGCGTCACCCAGCTCGACCAGCTTCGCCGGATCGGCGTAGCTCGGATACAGTCCTTCGAGCAGAGCCTCGGCCATATGGAAGGTCTTGTTCCGCCAAATCCAATCAGCCACCTCGAAATACTTCTCGGCGTACGGTTCGGCCAGATCCGCGCGAGGAGTGGACGCGAAGCCACCGGCAACGGCCTCGAGCTGCATGTTGGTCAGCTCACCATTGTTCAGAGCCTCGTTCCAAGCCCAGGCCTTCGCCTCGGCGGTACCGGCAACGGCACGTGCGCCCAATGCGAATTCGCGATTCTCGGTGGTGTCTCGCTTGGCGAGTTCGGCGTCGATCTCATCCTGATCGATCTCGTTGATGGTGCTCAGCGCGTTGATGATCGTCCAACGGAAGTTGTTGTCGACGGCAAGGCCGTCAAGGGTGACGGAACCATCGAGCAGACCCTTCGCGTTGGCCACGAACGCCTCGTCTCCTGGCTCGCCATAGCCGAGGTAGGCGGTGACCAGCTGGAACTGCTCGTCGGAGCCGGCTTCGGCGTTGTTGGCCAGCTTGAACAGTTCGGCCGCCACATGCTTCACCACTTCGGCACGATCGTTCGGAGCGGTGTAATGCCAAGCGGTGGTGCTGATCTGGGCCAGGGCGTAACGGAAGGTGGTGGACTCGTGTTCCGTGGCGAGGGCCGCAAGGGAAGTGTCGATGAACTGCTTGGCCGGCAGTTCGCCGTCACGGGTCATATCCCAGAATGCGAGCCAGATCACGGAACGGGCCAGGGCGTCGCTGAAACGATACAGGTTTTCGGCGGCGAACTTCAGGCTCTTCTCGTCGAAACGCAGCTTCGTGTAGGTCAGATCGTCGTCGTTCACGAGGATCAACGCCGGACGGGTCTTACCCGCGGCCTGTTCCACGACGGTGGTTTCGCCGTCGACATCGAGCTCGAAACGATCGGTACGCACGATGTTGCCGGTTTCCGGATCCTCGTTGTAGAAGCCGATGGCGAGACGGTGGGAACGCAGTACCGGATGCTCCGCGGAAGCGGACTGCTTCAACGTGAGCTGTTTGATGGTGCCGTCCTCGTTCTCCTCGACTTCGGTGGCGATGGTGTTGATGCCGGCCTGCTCGAGCCACTGCGCGCTCCAAGCCTTCAGGTCACGGCCGGAGGTGAGCTCGAGTTCGGCGAGCAGGTCTGCCAGGGTGGCGTTGGAGTAGGCGTGCTTGTTCAGGTAGTTGTTGATGCCCTTGAAGAACTTCTCACGGCCGACGTAGAACACCAGCTGCTTGAGCACGGAGGCGCCCTTGGCGTAGGTGATGCCGTCGAAGTTGACGTAGGTGTCGTTCAGATCGTTGATCGGAGCGACGATCGGATGGGTGGTGCTCAGCTGGTCCTGACGCAGGGCCCAGCTCTTCTCGCCGGAGCTGAAGGTCGCCCAGGCGTCCTTCCAATCGGTGGCTTCGGCGGTGGCGAGCGTGGAGGTGAACTCGGCGAAGGACTCGTTGAGCCACAGATCGTTCCACCACTTCATGGTCACATAGTCGCCGAACCACATGTGCGCGAGCTCGTGCAACACGGTGACCACACGGCGCTCGGCATAGGCGTCGGTGACCTTGGACTCGAACACGTACTGGTCGCGGATGGTGACCATGCCGATGTTCTCCATGGCGCCGGCGTTGTATTCCGGCACGTAGATCTGGTCGTACTTGGCATACGGATACGGCACTCCCCAAGTCTTGGCGTAGAACGCGAAGCCCTTCTTGGTGATGTCGAACAGGTAGTCGACGTCCTTTTCGAAGGCGCTGGCGAGGGCCTGACGGCAGTACATGGCCATCGGAACGGTACGGCCATCCTCGTTGGCGTATTCGGTGTGCCACTGCGCGTACGGGCCTGCGCAGATGGCGGTCAGATAGGAGCTCATGACCGGTGTGGAATCGAATACCCACAGCTTGCAGGTCTCGGCCTCGTGGCTGCCGAGCGTACCTTCTTCGGTGATGGTTTCGTTGTCGGTGACGCTCACGGCCGGCATGTTGGAGGTGACGATCCAGGATTTCGCGGCCAGCACGGAGAAGTCGAACACGGCCTTCAGATCAGGCTGGTCGAACACGGCGTACACGCGGCGCGCGTCCGGCACTTCGAACTGGGAATACAGGTAGATGTTGCCGTCGGACGGGTCGACGCTGCGGTGCAGGCCTTCGCCGGTGTTGGAATACTGGCACATCGCCTTGACGGTGACCTCGTTGGTTTCCTTGAGGTTCTTCAGCTCGATGCGATTGTCCGCGAACACTTCCGTGACGTCAAGGCTTTCGCCGTTGAGCACCACTTCGGTGACTTCCTGCGCGATCAGGTCGAGGAAGCTGGTGGCACCCGGCTGGGCGTTGAAGGTGATGGTGGCTTCGGAACCGAAGTCCTTGGCTCCACGGGTCAGATCGAGCTTGACCGTGTAATGGATCGGCGCCGAAACAACGCTTTTGCGCTCTTCGGCTTCGATTCGGGTGAGGTTTGCTCCTGGCATGTCACTCCTTTGTTATCAACAGGAGACGGCGCAACCAGTTGTGCCGGTTGCGCCGCCTACTCAATATTTACTGATGATTCTCACGTTGCATTCAGCTTACGTGAGCCCCATGTCTTACTTCGATGCGTCTTACTTCGAAGCGTTCAAGCCCATCGCATCGTCCACGTCCTGCGCGATATCCGCCACGACGGGCACGATCATCGGCTTGCGGTGCAGCTGACGGGCCACCCAACTGCCAAGCGTGCGGCGCATGATCTGCTGCAGCTTGTACGTATCCTTGGTGCCGGTCATCATCGCGTCCTGCAGCTGCTCGACGATCTGGTGACGCACCTTGTCGAACTCGCTTTCGTCTTCCGCGACCGCATTGAGGTAGATCTTCGGCCCGGACACCACATCCGCGGTTTCGGTGTCGACCACGACGAAGCTGGAGACGAATCCTTCAGTGCCGAGGATGCGGCGCTTCTCAAGCTCCTCTTCGGTGAGCTCTCCGACGGAATCGCCATCAACATAGACGTATCCGCACGGAACGGAACCGACGACCGCCGCCTGACCATGGTACAGGTCGACGACGTCGCCGTCTTCGGCAAGCACGACGTTCTTCGGATCGACGCCGGTCTTCACCGCGATCATGCCGTTGGCCACCAGGTGGCGGTTCTCGCCGTGGATGGGCATGGCGCACTTCGGGCGGACGATGTTGTACATGTACAGCAGCTCGCCCTCGTTGCAGTGGCCGGAGACGTGCACCGCGGCGTTGTCTCGGTTGACCACGCGCGCGCCCAGCTGGACCAGCTTGTTGATGATCTTGTACACACCGTGCTCGTTGCCCGGGATCAGGGAGCTGGCCAGAATGACGGTGTCGAACTCGTTGATGGAGATGTCGCGGTGGTTGCCGTCGGCGATGCGGCCAAGCGCGGCCATCGGCTCGCCCTGGGAGCCGGTGCACATGTAGACGAGTTTGTCATCCTGCACGTCATGCGCCTGCTTGAGGTCGATGACGGTGTCTTCCGGAAGCCTCAGATAGCCCAGATCGGCCGCGATGGACATGTTGCGAACCATGGAACGGCCGACGAACACCACCTTGCGGCCATACTTGTGGGCCGCGTCCACGACCTGCTGCACGCGGTGCACGTGGCTGGAGAAGCTGGCAACGATGATCTTGCGGGTGGCTTGTGCGAACGCTTGGTCAAGAGCCGGACCGATGGTGGTTTCCGGCTTGACGAAGCCCGGAACCTCGGCGTTGGTGGAATCCATCATCAGCAGATCCACGCCCTTCTCGCCGAGCTTGCCGAACTCAACCAGATCGGTGATGCGATGGTCGAGCGGAAGCTGGTCGAGCTTGATGTCTCCCGTGTCGATCAAGGAGCCCGCCGGAGTCTGCACGAACACGGCCAGAGCGTCCGGAATGGAGTGGGTCACATTCACGAATTCCAGGTTGTACGGGCCCACCTTGAGCTTGTCGCGGCCTTTGACCTCGACGAGCGTCGGATTGATGCGGTGTTCCTTGCATTTGGCTTCGGCGAAGGCGAGGGTCAGCTTGGAACCGATCAGCGGAATGTCCGGACGGAGCCGGAGCAGGTACGGGACGCCACCGATGTGGTCTTCATGGCCGTGCGTGAGCACGAGGGCCTCGACCTTATCGAGACGATCCTTGATGTAGTGGAAGTCGGGCAGGATCAGATCCACGCCCGGCTGTTCCTCTTCCGGGAAGAGTACGCCGCAATCGATGAGCAGCAGGTGCCCATTGTATTCGATCACGTTCATGTTGCGACCGATCTCGCCCAGGCCACCCAACGGCACGATGCGCATGGAACCCTTGCGATACTTCGGCGGGGCGATCAGAACGGCGTCCTGTTGAGGCGAAGTGGTCTGCGGGGCCGGACGGTTGGTACGGCGATTACCCGCCGGACGGGAGCCAGTGGCCTTGCCACGGCCATTGCCGTTGGCGCCAC
Organism: Dysosmobacter segnis; assembly: GCA_963590945.1. GTDB lineage: Bacteria > Actinomycetota > Actinomycetes > Actinomycetales > Bifidobacteriaceae > Bifidobacterium. The sequence goes on along the minus strand of CAVAQZ010000003.1, from coordinate 104,547 downwards.
GAGTGCGGCCGGTGGACTTGCGCGTGGTCGCGCTTTCCTTCTTTGCCGCGGAATCAGTGCGCTTGGCAGCTTTGCTGCCGCGCTTGTGCGTTGTTTTTTTCTTTGTTTCTTCAGCCATTTCCTAGTTGGATTTCTATTGCTAATTGTTTCCGCCTCTGCGGAAACGAGGAATGAAAGAGTCCGCGAGATTCAGCATTCAGCATGAAAACGCGGACCGTGCACCGTAATCGTCAAGCCTTGATCAGAGCAGACCGGAGGCGCGCATGCCTTCTTCCGCACGCTTGAGCTCCGCTTTGCCGGGCCCGACGTTCGGCAGACGCATGGTGGTGGAATCGAGGATGCCTCGGACCTGCAGCGAAGCCTTGGCCATCACCGCCTGGAAACCGTTGCCGTTCATGGCTTCGGTAACCGGAGCGAGCTGCACGGCGATGCGCTGCGCCTCGTGGATGTCTCCACGGTCGAACGCGTCGGCGAGGTCACGCATCGGACCGGCCGCGGCATGCGCGATCACGGAGATGATGCCGACGGCGCCCACGGAAAGGAACGGCAGGAACAGGCCGTCATCACCCGAATACCAGGTGAGTCCGGTTTCCATACGCTTGCGTACCGCACCGGCGATGTCTCCTGTGGCGTCCTTCACGGCCTTGACATGATCAAGCTCGGCAAGACGACGGTAGGTTTCCAGCTGAATGTGCAGACCGGTGCGGCCCGGCACATCGTAGACGATGATCGGCTTGTCCGCCGAATCGTTGACCGCCTTGTAGTGGCGGTACACGCCCTCCTGGGATGGGCGGGAGTAGTACGGGGCGACCACGAGCACCGCGTCGGCGCCCGCTTCCTGCGTCTGCTCCACCATGCGCACGGTATGTGCGGTGTCGTTGGAACCGGCGCCGGAGATGACCGGCACGTCCACGACTTCCTTGACGGCCTGAACCAGCTCGACCTTCTCCTCCATGTGGGTGGTCGGGGATTCGCCGGTGGTGCCATTGACCACGATGCCGTCTGCGCCGTCCGCCACAAGCTGCTTGGCGAGCTTGCGCGCGGCTTCGAAATCAACGGAACCGTCGGCCTTCATAGGGGTGACCATGGCCGGAAGAATTCGTCCGAAAGGAGCAGGATCGAGAAGATGCATCATACCGTCTGTCATGCCTTCAACGCTACTTCCCGCCAAGGACTCGAAAGGTGCGAAAACGCAATAAGCGCCGCATTCCGGAATGGAACGCGGCGCTTGCTGCCACGGATTCACGCGATCACAGCCACATACTGTGATTCGCTATGGGATGCAGCCGGCTTTACTTGGACTTCTTGGCCTTGTAATGTTCCGGATGTTCCTTCTCGTCCTTGGCGCGCTTGATCATGGCGATCACACCGAGCGTCACACCCAGAGCGATCACGACGTCGACGGCCACCACGCCGATGCGCCACGGCGACATACGGTAGTACATCTTGGCTCCCGGAACCAGGTTGTTGGTCTGGGCGGAATTGGCCATGGTGTACAGGGTGTTCTTCACGGCCCTGCGCAGAGCCATCTTGCCTGTGGCGGTGTCGGTGGAGGTGTAGTTGCCCGGGCTGAGCGTCTTGTCGATCATATGCTGGTCGACTCCGGCTCGGACCATACGGTTCACGGCGATGTTGTCGTTGGCGCCGTTGCCCTGATCGTAGTCGGTGATCACGAAGCCCTGGAAGCCCCACTCGTCGCGCAGCACGCTGGTCAGCAGGTTGTAGCTGTAGCCGGAGTACAGGCCTCCGATGCCGGACCAGCCGCTGGTCATCATGCAGTCCGCGGCGCGCATGGTCTTGGTGGAGACCGTGCCGTTGTCGTCGGAGATGTACTTGATGGTCTTCATGGCCTCCTTCACACCGATTTCGAACGGCTTGAGGTAGATTTCACGAATGGTCTGCTCGGTGGCCCACACCGACGGAATCCACCAGCGCTGCTCCTCCTGGTCGACCATGGCGAAGTGTTTGAACGCGCAGTAGGTGCCCTTGCTGCCCGCGCCGGCGATGACGTTGGCGGCCATCTTGCCGGAGATCAGCGGATCCTCGGAGTAGTACTCGTAGTTGCGGCCGGAGAACGCGGACCAGTGCAGGTTCACGGCAGGCGCGTACCAGCCGCCGCCATCGATGTAGTAGTTCTCCTCGCCCACGGCTTCGCCCATTGCTTCGGCGAGTTCCACATTGAAGGTCTGCGCCATGGTGGTTTCGGACGGGAACGAGCAGGCGTCGACCCAGCTGTTGCCGTTGTTGTCGTTCAGGGCCAGGCCCTGCGGACCGTCATGTTCGGAGGTCGCAGGCTTGCCGACGGAATCGAGCTTGCCGGATGCGTAGCCGTTGTAGAACAGGGCGCTGTTGATCTGCTCGTCGTCGTAATCGAGCTGGTCGAGCAGGTCGTCCCACTTGGAATCGTAGTAGCTCAGGCCACGCATGTTGGACAGGGTCAGGCCGTTTTCCCGATTGGATGCCGGAGCATCCTCTTCGGAGACGTAGACCTTGCTGTTCTCGTTGTTGCCGAGGACCGGATCGTTCTCCTCATCCCATTCGCCGTTGCCCAGATCCATGGTGGTGTAGCCGTAGTCCAGCCATTCCTTGACCTGGTCGGAGGCCTGACGGGTCTCATCGGTCGGGGCGCTCGGCTGGGTGGTGTTCCAGGTCTGGCGAGAAAGGATGGTCACGTCATTGCCTACGGACGGGTCGGTCATGTAGATGTTGGCGTTGTCGAACTGGTTGGATGCGGCGACATAGGTGGCGTCGGCGTCCTCTTCGGCCTTGGCCGGAGTGCCGGTGGAGGTGCCGTCGTCGTTGAGCTTGGACTGCGCGTCCTGCTCGGACTGGCGGATATCGCCTTCCTCACCGTTGTACCAGATGGTTTCCGCGATGGTCGTGGTCTTGGTTTCGATCACATCATGGCTGTTGGAGCGCAGCGAGATGGTGTAGTCGCCGTTCTCCAAAACGTACGATCCGGTGGTGCCGTTGCCGTTGTCGTGGGTGTAGCAGTACGACGCCATGTCTTCCTTGGTGAAGGACAGTTCCACGGTGTCGGATTTGCCCGGCTCGATCTCGGCGGTCTTGCCGAAGGCGATGAGGTTGGCGGTCGGCTTTTCGATCTTGTTGTCGACATCGAACTGGGTATACGGAGCCGCATAGTACAGCTGCACGACGTCCTTGCCCGCCACGTCGCCGGTGTTGGTCACCTTGACGGAGACTTTGATGGTGTCGCCGGAATCGTCGTACTTCACGATCTGCTGGTCGTAGGTGGTGTACGAAAGGCCATAGCCGAACGGATACACCACACCGTTGTCGCGGTTGTAGTACGGATCGCTCTCGCCTTCCGGCAGGTTGGTGGAGTCGAAATATCCGACGTCGGAAGCGGTCTCGTACCAACGATAGCCCATGTAGACGCCTTCCTCATACTCACGGAAAGGAGCCTGGAACTGTGCGCCGCCCTTGAACTTGGCCAGCCAGATGTCACGGGTGTACTCGGTGTTCTCGTACACGGTGTTGCCGGTGCCGTTGTTGAAGTTCACGAATGTCGGCTGCTTGGTCAGATCGGAGCTGAAGGTATCGACGGTGCGTGCGGAGGGGTTGACGGAGCCGTTGAGGATCTTGCCGAGGGACTTGAAGCCCATGGCGCCCGGGGTGGCGATCTGCATGATGGCGTTGATGTCCTCGTCATCCTGAAGTTCCGCCACCTGCATGGTGTTGGTGGTGTTCAGCACCACGACCACGCCCTTGCAGTTCGCCTTGGCATAGTCGAGCATGGCACGCTCGGCCTTGGTGACGGCCAGCTGGTGAGGGGTTCCATCGTCGTATTCGAGGGTGTACAGGTCGCCACCTTCGCCGGAAGCACGGCCCAGGAACACGATTCCCACGGTGTCTTTGCAGGAATCGGCAACGGAGTCAAGCTTGGAGAAGTCATATTCTTCAAGGTTCAACCCGGCACCGAGGAACGCGGTCTGACCGCCTTCGCCGGAAGCCGCCGCGGGAGCCGTGGTAACGGTTTCGGCCTTCTTCATGGCGTCAACGAACGTGGTGTTCACGTTGGAGAACGCCTCGGTGATGCCTCGCTCGGCGGTGTACGCGTAGTCCGCGGAGGTGTTGGTGCTTCCGGAACCGGAGCCGCTCATCACAGGATTGATGTAGTCGTAGCCCATCGGAGTGACCGGAGTGTCTTTGGTCAGCGGCAGCGTGCCGTCGTTCTTCAACAACACCTCGCCTTCGTCGCCGACCTGCTCTGCGATCTTCACGCTGTTGTTCACCGCTTCTTTGGAATTGGACGCGGTGAAATCGTAATAGCTCGCGTTCCAATCCTTCGTTCCGCTAGGCGTGGTGTACGCCTTCGAGCCTTTGCCCAGGAACGAATCCAGCGATGGCGTGAAATAGTTGGTGATGGTGGTCAACGCGATTCCGAACACGACGAAGACCGTCATAATAGGAATCACGATGGCACGGAACACTCCTCCGCGCATCTTGAGTTTGTTTTTCTTCATTTCATCCTCCTTTGGATAAACTCACTGCGATTGCTTCATCGCTACTTCTGCTTGAAGATAAGCTTCATGATCGGATAGAAGACCCAGAACGAAATCGTGCAGTTGATGAGCATGGTCGCCACGTCGGCGACCGTCGAGCCCGCGCCGGATCCCATGACGTCTATGCACCAGCCATACAGCGGAGCCTTGTACAGACCCTGCAATGCAGCCGCGCCGATGGTGATGATCACGTAGGCGAACACATACCAGGCGGCCGCTTTCCACACGTTGCCGGTGGACTTGAACGTGACGCTGCGCTGCGTGATGAAATTGATCATCTGCGCGATGGCCATGGTGATCTCCACCGCCAGGAAATAGGCGAGGCCACCACCGCCACCATCGGAGATCGCACCGGAAGCGTAGTCGAACACGTAGTATGTGGATCCATCGATGTTGTGCCCGATCGGAAGCACCCGGAAATCGGTGCCTACCAGCGGGGTGAAACCGAATATCCATTTAAGCAACGGCATCAACACCAGCTGCAATACGGTCACCGCGTTGCATATGACGAAAAACATGATGAACTCGGCCAATGCGCGATGCTTGGTTTCGAACGAACGCCACGCGTCACGCACCGGTTCGACCATCTTCGCGCCAAAACCGGCGCCATGTTCCGACTGCGGCATCAGCAAACATCTCCTTCCATAACGTGCCCAATACTGAAATCAAGAAAATCAACGACGCCATCACCCTTGTAGGTGAAGTACAGAGCGGCCACACCATTCAGGGAGCGCATCGGCACCGTCTGCGTGCTGTTCCACTCGATACCCGCCAAACGAATCGGCACCCGCGCCAGCACGCCATCGCCCTTCGTGTCACTGGAAACCACCATCACGCCCCGCGCGGTTCCCGGAGCCTTGTCCTGGCAGTGGGCGCGCACCGTCAATCGCAAGGAAAGCTTCGTCTCCGCCGTACCGCGAAAATCGAAATATTTGAACCCTGCGGTGGCTCCATCGCGCATGTTCGCAATATGCTGCGTAACGGAAATCCGGCCGGTCACATCGGGATCCGTGTCTTTCGCATCCTGCGTGAAATACGGATGCGCGGCAAGCTTTTTGACCACTCCGGAACCGTCGTAGCGGCCGGCCCCATCGGCGCTCCACAGATTGCATGCGATGCGCGCCTCATACGTTCCCGAACCCGCGAGCGCTCCGCCGTTCAGTCCGCAGCTGGTGACTTCCGCCTGGCTGAAACGCCAGACGCCCCGCTCGTCCTGACGGGCGACGAGTTTTTCGGCGCATGCCTGGCGTGCGTAGGAGCTGCGGTTGGTTTGGCGGTGGTAGAAGGTGTAGAAGTCGTTTCCCACGCGCAGCATTCCGCCGTGCGTGTTTCCGGTGTAGTTGCTGGCGTTCTTCTCGTCCGTATGGCCGTTCAGTCCGATGTCGCCGATCGATACGAGCGTGCCGCCGTAGACGTACCCGCTGTCCGGCTTGTCCGATACCGCGTAGCACAGTTCGTGGTTGAGTCGGGATGAGTAGACGAAATAGTAGTGGGCGTCCCATTTGCGGATGGAGCTTGCCTCGAAGAATTCATGACCTTGGAATGAGCCTTCTCCCTCCTTGGGGAACAGGAGTTTTTCCGGGGTTTTGATGGTCGTCATATCCGGTTCGAGTTCGAGGACGTATCCGCCTTCGAATCCGAGTTTGCGCAATCCCGTGACCGCTGCCGGAACCGGCGTGTAGAAGCCGGAGAACAGGAACACCCTGCCGTCGTCGTCTACGAGCGCGCCCGGGTCGAACGGGAAGGAATCGCCTTTCTTCCGCCCCCAGATCGTACCGTCCGCGTAGTGAACGTGACCGTGGAACCGGAAAGGGCCAGTCGGCGAATCGGCGACGGCCACGCCCATGATTCCCATGAAATCGAACGCGTAATACATGTAGTAGCGTCCGTCTTTGCCCTGCACCACGTCGGGGGCGAACAGCAGGCGCAATCCGAACCTGTTTTTCGGATCCTGCCTCTTACGGAATACCACGCCTTCGTAACGCCAATCGGTCAGATCATCGACCGGCGCCGACCAGCAGACATAATCGTTGACGCAGAACATCGGCGCTCCGAACCGGTCATGCGAACCGTAGATATACACACGGTCTCCGAACACGTGGGGCTCCGCGTCGGGAACGTATTCGCCTGCCGGGAGATACGGATTGAATGCCTGCCGCACTGCCACTCCTCTTCGAGAATCCTGGATGAGATCATCACTGCCTTGTTGCAGGATGATGGTTCCATATTCCCGGAGGAAACGCGTTCATGCGACGGCAATTGCACGAACCGGAGTTTTATCGCACGAATGGTCGAAAGAGGGGTCGGCTGCGGTCGTCGCCGGAGACTGTTGGCACGGACGCCTCTCCCTATGTGTCTATAAGGCCTTGCGTGGCTTTGCGCTGCGCGACCTCAACGGAATGAGCACACGAAGGTCGAACCAGTGGTCGCGTATCGTCACGGTAAGCGTCCCTCCATACGACTTGGCCGTATGACGTATGCTTTTCAGGCCGAATCCGTGGTAGTCGGTGTTGCTTTTCGTGGTTATCGGAAGACCGTTCCTGATGACGAACGCATCCGGATTGCAGATGTAGTTCTCCACACGGATCAGCACGAAACCGTTGACCTGGCTGACCGTCACGTGTATGAGACGGCGCTCGCCGTCGGACAGGCTCCGCTCGTATTCGATGGCGTTGTCGAGCGCGTTGCCCACGAGCGTGCACATGTCCATTTCGCCGATGCAGCCGAGCAGGGTGCCGTCGGCCACGCAGGTCATTTCGATGCCGTCCTTCGCGCAGACGAGCGCCTTGCCCGTAAGAATGGTGTCGAGCACCGCATTGCCGGTCTTATATTGCGATTCGTACTGTTTGATTCCCTGTTCGATATCGTTCAGATATTCCTCTCGTTTTCCGGGGTTGCTTTCGTTGCGCAATACCGCGATCTGGTGTTTGAGATCATGGTATTTGTGATTGATGATGGCGATGTTTTCCTTCGACTGCTGATATTGCAGATACTGCGCTTGCAGAAGGTTTCGGATGGAGCCGAGCTCACGCATGGCATGCTGTTCGCAGAGCTGAATATGGTAGGCGTACAGGAATGCCACGCCGCCGAATCCCACCAGCGTGCGGATGTTGAACACTTCCGTTCCTATCTCGCTGGTGAACGGCGTTGCCGTGGAGACATAGCTCAGATTGCTCAACGTGAACGTGGTGAGCGCGATGATCACCGCCGTGGAAAGCTCACGCATGGTGATGCTCAACGAGCCCATACGCATATCGGAATCCTCCAAGTCGCGCAAATGCCGCAATTCCAGAAACGCGGCCACACCAAACGTCATGGCATACACGGCGATCAGCATGATGATCTGTACGACGATGGCCGTGGTCCTACCCGTATTCCAATCGTATTTCCCCGAAAAATAGAAATACAACTGCCAATCCAGCGAAGCCGCGAATTCGGCCAGAAGAAAGGCCCTCATCAGCCAATACAGGCAGGTCGGGATTTCGAAGCGGCAGCACCGGTGGAACAGGATCATCATGATCGCCAATGCGACCGCCATTCCCGGCAGCCATAGCGCGACCGGCACCACACCGATCGCGACCTGCACCAATATCAACGCAAACAGGCCGGCCAACAAAGCGACGACTTCCTTGACGCGCGGCCATCTGCGCACGCATACCGAAATGTACATGACGCATGAGCACCATTCGGCGAGCGCCGTATACAGTTTGGGAATGTCAGGAATCACGCCGACCGTGTTCATGGGAACCCCGCTTGATGCAAATCTTGCCGGCAGGCCGTGCCGACAGGTTCTGTTTGTTCTGTTTGTTCTGTTTGTTCTGTTTGTTCTATTTGTTCTATTTGATGGTGTCGCCGAAATACGCGGATAACGCGTCGAGCAATTCACGTTGTTTGGCGCGGCTGACCGCCACCCGGTCGAATCCGACCATGGCGTAGCCGTTCTCAACGCCCTGAACGTGCGCGAGGTTGATCAGATAGCCTTTGTTGCAACGGAAGAACCCGTCGGCGGAGAGCTGCGCTTCGACGTCTTTCATGGATTGCGTGGTGGATTCGTATGGTCCGACTGTGGTGTGGTACGTCAGGCGGTGGCCGCTGCTTTCGATCCATTGGATGGAGGAAAGCGGCACTCTGCTGGTGCCGTTTTTCGATGTGATCATCACGTATTTCTCTTCGCGTCGGCGCATGCGTTCCATGGCACGTCCGAGACGTTGGGTGAACGCGAAGTACGAGATCGGCTTGAGCACATAGTCGAGCGCGTCCACCTGATAGCCGCGGATGGCGTATTGGGCCATGTTGGTGATGAACATGATGACCACGTCATCGTCGGTCTCGCGTATGCGCTCGGCCGCGGTCATGCCGTCCATCGATTTCATTTCGATGTCCATGAGAATGATGTCGTGCATGCCGGAACGGTAATCGTCCACGATGTCCTCGCCGTCGGTATATACGGTGACGTCGAAACGTTCCCCTATCTCCCTGCCGTACCGTTTCAGATAGTCCTGCAGTTCGTCGGCATACCCCGGTTCGTCTTCGACGATGGCAACATTGACGCTCATGACACCTCCATTGGCTTTACATATATTAGCGTATTCCCGAATGGAAGGTTCTCATCAACGGACTTTCGACGATAGGTTTTCCGTCAGCGCGTTTTCGGGGTTTTCCCCACGAGGACTGCGACGACGCATTGAAGGAACGCCACGAAGGCGAACAGCGCGAGCGACGCCCGGCATCCGCCCGTAAGCTGTGCGATCACGCCGAATGTCAGAGGTCCCGTTGCGGCGAGCAGATAGCCGAACGATTGCGCAATGCCGGAAAGCACGACGGTTTCGGCGCTGTCGCGTCCTCGCATGGCGATCAATGCGAGCGCCACGACCAATGCTGACCCTTGCGCGCAACCGCCGATGAGCGCCCATGCGACCATGGCTTTCGGAAGCAGCAGCATGCCAAGTCCCGCGACGAACATGGGAATGCTGGCCGCGAGCGCGGCGCAGATCTGGTTGCCGCGCACATTCATCAGTTTGGGAATGAGCAGACCGGCGAATATGCCGATGCCTTGGAATATGAACAGGTGCACGCCGGCCATGGATGCGTCGAATCCCGCGGATGTGGAGACTCGGGGCATCCAGTTCGACATGGTGTAGAAGGCGGATGATTGCATCCCCATGAACAGGGTCACATACCAGGTGACCGGACGGCGCAGCACACGCAGGAACATGCCGTTGGTTTGTGACGGGGACTCCTGCGAATCCGCTCTGCCGGAGATATTGCCGGTTCGTTCCGGTTCGCGAACGGATGTCATGGAGAGCATGACGTTACGGTTATGCACGATGCGCAGGAACCATAATGCCGCGACCGCCAGAGGTGGAATCGACCAGAAGGACAGAGCGTCTCGCCAATCGCCCAGCATTTGCGTCATGGGCAGGGCAATCAATCCCGCGGTGGCCGAGCCGGCTGTGATGCAGCCGGAATAGATTCCGGTGGCCATTGCCACATGTCCGGCGTAATCGCGTTTTGCGATCACCGGCACGAGCACGTTGCCGACCGCGATCGACGATGCGAAGATAACCGTACCCAACCAGATGCCGACGCCGCCGCAATAGGAACGGACGAAATCGCCCAAGGCGATGCACAGGAGCGCCAGCAGTATCGACCAGTCGATGCCGATTCTGCGTTCGAGGAACGTTACCAGCGGACTCACTATGGCGAATGCGAGCAACGGTATCGCGGTAAGAACGCCTTGCACCCCCTCGCCCCAGGAAAGGTCGGTGCCGATCTGTTCGAGCAACGGCCCGACCACGGCGATGGACGGACGCAGGTTCAATGCCACCAGGAACACCAGCGCCGCCCACAGGCCGGTGGAGGGTACGTCGTTCCGCCATGACGACCTGCCATGAACCTTGTTCGCCTGAGCGTCACTCCTTGCGTCCTTCGTGCTCATATGCTTCTTTCTCTCCACTCCCGGTAATGTTTCCGTTTCCGTATTGCCCTGATCAGCAGCCTTCGAGTTCGCTAAGCTCGCTGAAATATCCGTTGATTCTTTCGATGCGCGCCGACGCTTCGCCCGTTTCGTTCAAGCATTCGCCCACTTCATCGGCAAGTAGCGCCACGAACGCGAACGCGGCCGTGAAACTTGACAGCAAATGAGAATTCAATTCCACTTCGAAAAGCGTCACGTTGCGTCCGACCAGTGCGGATTTGACCGAGACATCGCCGACCACCACCACGTTGATGCCGCGTTCCAGCAGGACGTCGACCAGACTTGCGAAGAGGGCCGGACGCCTGCGCACGCCGATAACCACCGCAACGTCCTGCGCGGACAGATCGGCTATCTCCTCCGCGACGCTTTGCCCCGGATGAGGCAGAATATCGACGTTCCCTCGCAGCTGCAGCAGTTGCTCACGCAGGTGCAACGCCACCGGATAGCTGTTGCGGAAGCCCACCACCGCGATGCGGGAGGCTTTCGCCATGGCCTGGCACACATATTCCAATCGGCTTCGGTCAATTCCCTCGAACGTATGGCGCAGGCTTTCCTCGTCCCTGCGAAGGTGGTCGTCCAGAAGGTCGTCACACCGCCCTGTCCTTGCGGTTTCCGGCGCTCCGGGCTGGTGCATGCGGCGCACGTCATGCCGGAACTCGCCTGCGTTGGCGTAGCCGAGTTTGCGGTAGAGACGGCTGAGCGTGGGCTGGGAGACGCCGCTGAGCTGCGAAAGTTCCACGGAATTGCACACCAGGACATCGGTGAGATGTCCGAGAATGTATTGCGCGGCCTCACGTTCCGTCGCGGTCAACGCATCATAGGATTCGCGGATGCGCGACACAAGACCCCGACCCGCGTCTTCCTCGGTCTCCCCGTCGCCGGCATTGCGTGAAACAAAAATTTCAGCTGTCATACCGTATATCTTTCCTTAAAGCTCTTTTTTCGTCAACAAGCCGCCATCAATCACTTGAAATCACTGAAATTTCAAGCATTGTCAGTAATGCCGTAAACAATCGTTAACATGAATGAAAAATTTCAGACATGTCTGAATGTTGAAATCTGCCATCAATACGACGGCCAGAAATACCATAGTCACGACGCCGCCACGCAACACGCCCCACCGACAGGAGATGACCAATCATGACAGGAAAAGCATACGCCGATCAACCAACATCCGGCATCGATCCGCTCGACCCGCCACACCGACTGCTCATGGCCCCAGGCCCCACCAATGTGGATCCGCGCGTGCTGGCCGCGATGGGCAAACCGACGGTAGGCCAGTTCGATCCGTACATGTTCAAGGCGATGGGCGAGGTCCAATCGATGCTGCGCACGATCTTCAAAACGCGCAACAAACAGACCATGGTCGTGGACGGCACGTCACGATCCGCCATCGAAGCCGCGCTCGTGTCGGTGATCGCGCCGGGAGATCCGGTGCTGGTCTGCTGCGCAGGACGTTTCGGCATGCTGCTCAAGGAGATCGCGGAACGCTGCGACGCCGACGTGCACGTGATCGAAAGGCCCTGGGGCGAGGTGTTCCCGATTGAACAGATCGAACAGGCCATCATCGAAGTGAGGCCGAAACTGGTGGCCACCGTGCAGGGAGACACCTCCACCACCATGTGCCAGCCGCTCGAAGGTCTGGGAGACATCTGCCACAGGTACGGAGCGCTGCTGTACACCGACGCAACCGCTTCGATGGTGGGCAACGACCTGCGTGTGGATGAATGGGGCATCGACATTGCGACGACCGGCCTGCAGAAATGCTTCGGAGGACCTTCCGGCATGGCGCCGATCACCGTTTCCGACAGAGCCGTGGCCGTCATGGAGGAGCGCAAGAGCATCGAGGCCGGAGTCGCCGACAGCACGCGGGAGATCGCCGCGAAGCGCATTCGCAGCAACTATTTCGACCTGCCGCAGATCTTCGACTACTGGGGCCCGAGGCACCTCAACCACCACACCGAGGCCACGCACATGCTGTACGCGGCGCACGAAGCCTCACGCATCATCGTCGAGGAGGGAATCGACAACGTGATCGAACGCCATCGCCTCAACGGAGCGGCCATGAGCGCCGCCATCGAAGGCATGGGGCTCAAGCTGTACGGAGACCAGAACCACCGTATGAACGACGTGATCGGCGTGGTGATCCCCGAAGGAGTCGACGACATGGCCATCCGCACGCAGCTTCTCGACGATTTCTCCGTGGAGATCGCATCCTCGTTCGGCCCGCTCAAGGGCACCATCTGGCGTATCGGAGTCATGGGCCGCAACGCCCGCAAAGACGCCGTGCTCACCTGCGCGGCGGCACTCGGCAACGTGTTGGAACGCAATGGCGTTCCCGTCAACACAGGCAAGGGCATCGAAGCGGCGTTGGCGGTGTACGAGGCGGCCGAAGAAGCCTGACCAGACAGGGGCCTTCCACCGAGACGCGGTTAAGGTCGAACAAGGAGAAGCGACAATGAGCGTAGAACAGTGGTCCGCGAGCGCAGCGGAGGAAATCCTCGAACGTTGCGACCGGCTGGCGGAACTGACCAGCATGGAGAACGGCATCGAACGCGACTATCTTTCGCCGCAGATGGCCGAAGCCTACCGATTGACCGCAGGATGGCTTGAAGAGGCCGGACTCGTCACATACATAGATCAGGCCGGAAATCTGGTCGGGCGTCTTGAGGGACGGGAGCCGGGACTGCCGGCGTTGGTGCTCGGTTCGCACCTGGATTCCGTGCCGGACGCCGGCAAATACGATGGCATTCTTGGCGTGGTGACCGCGGTTTCCGTGGCCACCCATCTGGCGAAGACCGGCAAGAACAAGGAATTGCCGTTCGCCATCGAGGTGCTGGGATTCGGAGACGAGGAAGGCGCGCGATTCGGCGCCACGCTGCTGGGATCCTTCGCGTTCGGCGGAGGATGGAACGACGAATGGCTGGAACGCACCGACAAGGATGGCGTAAGCATGCGTCAGGCGTTCCGCGATTTCGGACTCGATCCGAGCAAGGTGCGTGACGCCGCGCGCAAACGCGAGGATTATATCGGCTATCTTGAATTCCATATCGAGCAGGGTCCGATTCTGGAGCAGCGTGACCGTGCGCTTTCCTCGGTGACGTCCATCGCGGCCGCCAGCCGGTACATGGTGACCGTGGAAGGTATGTCCTGCCACATCGCGACGCCTTACGATCTTCGTCATGACGCGCTGACCGCGGCCGCGGAGCTCATCGAAGCCATCGACGAAATCAGCCAGGACGCCAGAACCCGTGCCAATGTAGGCGAGATATCCGCACAACCAGGCGGCGTGAACGTCATTGCAGGCAAAACCACGTTCAGTCTCGACGTACGTGCGGGAAACGACCAGCTGCGCGACGAGGTGTTCGATCGAATCTGGAAGCGTGCGGACGAGATCGGCGAGGCGCGCAAGGTGAATATCTCACACAAGATGATCCACACCGCCGACTCCGTGCAATGCGACCCCTTCCTGCGTTCCTGCATCGAGAAAGGAATCGTTCAGGCGGAGGACAAGGATGCGTTCGGCCTGGTGAGCTATCCGGGCCACGACGGCATGGCCGTGGCGAGGCTTCTGCCGATAGCGATGCTGTACGTGCGCTGCAAGGCCGGTATCAGCCATAGCCCCTACGAGTCGGTGACCGTGCAGGATGTGGCCTGCGGCACGCAGGCGTTCGAACAGGCGGTGCTCAATGTGGCGGCGCATATGACATCCCGGCATGACGACAACGGCACGCAGGAGGCATGACATGAACGACTTCATCGATATGGACGACGACGGAACCCCGGCCGACCTCGCCATCCATGGCAACATTCTGCTACGGGACAGGCAGACGCAAGGCACCGTCGTGGTGAGGAACGGACATATCGCAGTGGTAAGCGAAAATCCGGATTTGACGCCCAACGTGCAAGAGGATATTCGCCTGACCCCCGAAGAGGTGCTGATCCCCGGTATCGTCGACACGCACGTTCACATCAACGAGCCCGGACGTACCGAATGGGAGGGTTTCGAATGCGCCACGTCCGCGGCCGCGGCCGGAGGCGTGACCACAGTGCTGGATATGCCGCTCAATTCCAATCCTCCGACGCTTACCGTGGAAGCCTTGCAACTCAAACGTTCGTGCGCCCTCAACAAAGCACATGTGCAACTCGGCTTCTGGGGAGGCGTGGACGAATCGAACCTCGGACACCTCAAGGAATTGTGGGATGCGGGTGTATTCGGTTTCAAATGCTTCCTCTCCCCCAGCGGAGTGGACGAGTACGGTTCCCTGCCATATGGCAAGCTCGAAGAGGCGATGCGTGAGATCGCATCGTTCGACGGCCAGCTCATCTGCCACGCGGAGGATCCGCACGAATTGGCGGAGCATGCCGGAGAAGTCGGCCACACCTACCGCAGTTTCGCGCAATCGCGTCCCGCCGAATGCGAGGCGAACGCCGTGCGCAACGTCGTGCGGCTGGTGGAACGAACCGGCTGCCGCACCCACATCCTGCATGTCTCCAGCGGATTGACAGTGGACGTGCTGCGCGACGCGAAGGCCAAGGGCCTGCCGATCAGCGCCGAAACCTGTCCGCATTACCTCACGTTGGACTGCGACCATATTCCGGACGACGCCACGGCGTTCAAATGCTGTCCTCCGATTCGCGACCTGCGCGAGCAGGACGCATTGTGGCAAGGTTTGGCCGATGGCACGTTGGATTTCGTAGCCACCGACCACTCCCCCGCCGACGCCAAGATGAAGTCCGGCTCGCTCGCCACCGCATGGGGAGGCGTATCCAGTCTGCAGGTGGGCTTTCGGGCGGTACTCACCAAAGCGTTGGAAAAGGGAATCGGCATGACCGATGTGATTCGTTGGATGTCGTACAACACCGCGCAGTTCGCGCGATTGCACGATCGCGGTGAGATAGCCCCCGGCAAACGTGCCGACATGGCGATCATCCGCCCCGGCGAACGATTCACAGTCGACGCGGCTACACTGAAAAGCCGCAATCCGATCAGCGCTTTCGACGGCATGACGCTCAACGGCGTGATCGCGCGCACGTTCGTATCCGGCAAGGGCACTGAAGCGGTGCAAAGCAATCTCATCGCGCGACCATAGCAACGTAAAGGGGAATCGATGGAAATGAGAGACGATTTCAACGATTTCAACGCACATGGCGGCGGACCGCACTCGACATCCGACAATGCTTCCGAAACGTTGGCACCGGATCTGCTCGCCGCGATACGCCGATACGAGCAGGCGTTGATGGACAACAACGCCTCGGTGTTGTCAGATCTGTTCGCGGACGATCCGGAGGGCATTCCATCCGTGCGATCCGACGGCAGGGGGATGCTCATCGGACATGGTGAGATCTCGGCGTTCCGTTCGCGACGCAAGAACGCGCCGACCCGCACGCTTCGACGCCGCATCGCACGGCATCTGGATGAGGGGAGCGCATGCGTCGTCTCGCAATTCGACAAGGCGACGGGCGGAAGCGTCATCCAGACGCAGGTTTGGCAGCGCATCGGACAGTCGGGCGCGTGGAAGATCGTCGTGGCGCATCTGACCTATCCGATCTCGGCGATCGACCGCAGCATATGGAGGGTTGTCGGCTCTCCGCTGGTGGAAGCACCGAAACCGGGACCTCTTTCGGGTATGACCGTGGCCGTGAAGGATCTGTACGCCATTCAGGGGCAACGCATTGGCGCCGGAAATCCGGAGTTTCTACGAACCTCACCCGTATGCGAGGAATCCGCTCCGGCCGTGCGACTGCTGCTCAATGCGGGCGCGCAGATCACGGGCATCGCACAGACCGACGAGTTCGCCTATTCGCTCGCCGGCGCGAACGTGCATTACGGCACTCCCCCTAATCCGAAGGCTCCGGGACGCATCAGCGGCGGTTCGTCCTCCGGTCCGGCGTCGGCCGTGGCCTGTGGCCAGGCGGATATAGGACTGGGCACCGACACCGCGGGATCGATTCGCATTCCGGCCTCCTACCAAGGGTTGTGGGGCATTCGCACAACCCACGGACGCATCAGCCGCGAAGCGGTTCATCCGCTTTCGCAGTCGTTCGACACCGTCGGATGGATGACCAGGGATGCGCAGACGCTCGAGTTCGCAGGCAACGCGCTGATGCCGGAGAAGGACACCGTAACAGGCGCGGACAAGCTGCTGATAAGCCCGAAACTCGACGAATGCGCGACCACCGACGTGCGAGAAGCGTTCTCCCAGTTCCGCTCCGTCTCATGCTCGGCAGTGAGGGAGGGACGAACCTCCTCTCTGAAGGATTTCGATGAGGTGCAATTCGACTCGCAGATGCTGGACAATCTCCTTTCGATCTTCCAGGCAGTCCGCGGATACGAGGCATGGCGGAACAACGGCGATTGGGTCGCCGACCACTATGCCGATCTCGCGCCGGAGATCGCGGCCCGATTCGAACGCGATTCGTATATTCCGCGCTCCCGCTACGAACAGGGGCTCGAGCACCTGCAGCAGGCGCGTTGCGTGGTGCGCAACCTGATCGGAAACAATGTCCTGCTCATTCCGTCCGCCTCGTCCACGGCGCCATCCGTGGCCCCCCTTGGAGATACGGCAAGCATCGAAAACGCACGCGCGCATACGTTGCGAATCACATCGATAGCCGGAATCGGAGGGCTTCCCGCAGTCAACATTCCCCTGGAGACCGCCGACGGACTGCCGTGCGGAGCCTGCCTGATCGGCCCGGCCGGTTCCGACAAGCTGCTCATCCGCATCGCGAAGGAGCTCTACAGAAATTCCCTATGACGAGACCGGCTTCCTCGGGATTCCCCGGGGCGAGGCACGAACGAAAACGCGCCCACTCGCCCAAGCGGCCTTGCGCTTCTTGTCCCCCAAGAGGCGCAAGGCCGCTTTTCTATATAGACAACCATCTTGCTGAAAGAATATTTTCAAAGAGATACTCAAACCACAACAACGAAGGATATTACGACTGTATTAACAAAATCACGCTATTTTGCGGAAAATCAGCCGAAAATCAAATCAATATAACGAGCCGGTTTCCAAAACTCCACTCATGCAATCGATAGGAAATCTAGATTTCCCGAGATATGAAATAAAAATTTCTCTTAATTGACATATCGGCAAATCCAACATCGACAAAGCTCAAAGCATCAGGACAGACAGTTAAGGAGACCACGATGACAGCAACGATCATCGACCAAGGTTTCGCGCATTCCGCTCCGGCGGCACAGCAACCGAACAAGACCACGCAGAACGATCCGGAAACCGTCGTCAAAGACGGCTACGACCCGCGTCTGGCCAACAAAGATCTGGCACCGCTGAAGAAGCAGACCTGGTCGTGGTACAACATCTTCGCGTTCTGGATGTCCGACGTGCATTCAGTCGGCGGCTACGTGACCGCGGGAAGCCTGTTCGCACTGGGCATCGCCAGCTGGCAGGTGTTCATCGCGCTCATCGTGGGCATCGTCATCGTCCAGGCGCTCGTCAACCTCATCGCCAAGCCAAGCCAGCGTGCGGGAGTGCCATTCCCCGTCACCATGAGGTTCGTATTCGGAGTCAGGGGCGCGAACATTCCGGCGATCATCCGAGGCATCATCGCCGTGGCATGGTATGGCGTGCAGACCTTCCTCGCCTCCGAATCTCTCAACATCATCTTCCTGAAGTTCATCCCGGCGTCGCAGACCCTCGCCAACGACTATTCGTTCCTCGGCCTTTCGGCGCTCGGCTGGATCTCGTACGGCATCCTGTGGGTGGCGCAGGCCTGCGTGTTCTGGACCGGCATGGACACCATCCGCAAGTTCACCGATTGGGCCGGACCGCTGGTCTACGCGGTGATGTTCATCCTCGCCATCTACCTCGTGGTGCGGGCTGGCGGTCTGGGATCCATCGACCTGAACCTCTCCAATTCCGCGCCGCTTGGATTCGTGGAATCGATTCCGGTGATGATCACCGCGATCGCGCTCGTCGTATCGTATTTCTCCGGCCCGATGCTGAATTTCGGCGATTTCTCCCGCTACTGCGACTCATACAAAAGCGTGAAGAAGGGCAACTTCTGGGGCCTGCCTGTGAATTTCGTGGTGTTCTCGCTGCTCACCGTGGTGTGCGCGTCCGCAACCGTGCCCGTATTCGGCGAACTGATCACCGACCCGATCAAGACCGTGGAACGCATCGACACCCCGTTCGCGATCCTCTTGGGCGGACTCACCTTCGTCACCGCGACCGTGGGAATCAACATCGTGGCCAACTTCGTCTCCCCCGCATTCGATTTCTCACACGTCAACCCCCAGAAGATCAGCTGGCGCACCGGCGGCATGATAGCGGCGGTCGGCTCGGTGATCATCACCCCCTGGAACTGGTATTCGAACGATCAGGCCATCCATTACACGCTCGACCTGCTAGGCGCGCTGATCGGACCGCTCTTCGGCATTCTCGTCGCCGGCTATTTCATCGTGGCAAAGCAGCGCATCGCCGTGGACGACCTGTTCACCATGGATCCGAAGGGCCGCTACTGGTACCGTAACGGATTCAACCCGAACGCGGTGCTGGCCGTACTGCTTGCGGGCATTCCGTCGATCTGCTGCGCGGTACTGCCCAGCCCGCTCAAGGAGATGGGCATCATCGACCTGACCGCGCTGTCGAACTTCAGCTGGTTCATCGGAGCCGGACTCGGCCTGGCCATCTTCACCCTGCTGGAACGCAGGCACCCGCAGATCGTGCAATTGGCGGATTCCAACAGCGATCCGAGCGTGAACGACGGGGCGCTGGAACGATAATCGGGCATAGCGCACGATATCGGGAGGATTCCCATGGGATCACGGGAATCCTCCCTTACGAGTGTTCACAAGTCGACAAGAAACGCGGCAATCTCACATACGGGAGGTCTCATGAAAATCAAGGTGATCAATCCAAATACCACATGGTCCATGACGCATACCATCGAACAGGCCGCACGCGCCGCGGCAGGCGCGGATGTCGAGATAACGGCGGTGAGCCCCTGCATGGGACCGGTTTCCATAGAGTCGCACAGCGATGAGGCGCTGGCCGCCGTGGGAGTGATGGACGAGGTCCGCAAGGGAGAGCTCGAAGGCTATGACGGATACGTGCTGGCCTGCTTCGGCGACCCGGGACTGCATGCGGCGCAGGAACTCGCGCGAGGACCGGTGGTGGGCATAGCGCAGGCCGCCTTTCACGTGGCGACGCTTGTCGGCAGGTCGTTCGCCATCGTCACCACATTGGGCCGAACCTTGGGACGGGCGCATGACCTGGTCGAGGAATACGGATTTTCGAAGCAGTGCGTGGCATATCAGGCCTGCGAGGTGCCCGTTCTGGGACTTGATGAGCATCCCGACGCCGCCTACGATGCGCTGTTGGCGCAATGCCGCGCAACGCTTGAGCGTTGCGACGCCGATTCGATCGTTCTGGGTTGCGCGGGAATGGCCGGCATGTGCGAACGGCTGGAAGACGAACTGCACATGCCCGTGATCGACGGCGTGGCTGCGGCGACAGCGCTGGTGGAAGGTTTGGTGCGCATCGGCGCGCATACCTCGAAACGTCGGGAATTCGCTGCTCCTCCAGCGAAGGAAGTGGTTGGGCTGCTTTCGGATTTCACCCGCTGACGTCACTTATCGGCGTCGCACTCCAATGCCGCACTCCAATGCCGTGGGCGTCGCGATGGTGTGGTTCGCGACGCCCACGGCAGCGGAGTCGTTGATTTCGACGGCAAGGCGTCAGTCGAGGTAGTTCGCCGGATTCTGGCTGAATTTCTCGGCGCATCCCGGATTGCAGAAGTAGTAGGTGACGCCTTCGTATTCGCGCGTGGCCGCGGCGGAGGCCGGGTCGACGCTCATGCCGCAAACCGGATCCTTGGCGAGGTTCCGCCCGTCCTGGGCCATCATGCCGTCGCCACCGCCACAATGGCAGGAGTGGCCACCGCATTCGGTTTTGGCCTTGTGATCGCTGAACAGTCCCATAATGGTTCCTTTCCTGTTGTTTCCTTTATTGTTCAAATCCGGTTTGCGAACCTGGTATCCGTTCGCTTTGTTCGGGTCGAACAGTCGCAGTCGGCTTGCGTTCGACACCACGCACAGCGAGGAGAACGCCATGGCCGCGCCCGCGATCATCGGGCTGAGCATGACGCCCGTGAACGGATACAGGACGCCCGCCGCGATAGCGATGCCGATGCCGTTGTATCCGAGTGCGAACCCGAGATTCTGCGCGATGTTGCGCATGGTGGCGTGGGTCAGATCGATGGCATGCGCAAGCCCCATGAGGGATCCGCTCATCAACGTCACGTCAGCCGATTGAATGGCCACGTCGGTGCCGGTGCCGATGGCGAAGCCGACGTTGGCGCGGGCCAGGGCCGGAGCGTCGTTGATGCCGTCGCCCACCATCGCGACCGTATAGCCCTGCCCCTGCAGCCTGGCCACTTCATCGGCCTTGCGTTCGGGACGCACGTCCGCGATCACATGGGTCACGCCGATTTGGTTCGCCACGGCCCGTGCGGTGGTTTCGTTGTCTCCGGTGAGTATGACGACTTCGATGCCGTGCGATTTCAGTTGCGCCACGGCTTGTGCGGAATCCGGCTTGACGGTGTCGGCCACGGCCAGGATTCCCGCAAGTTCACCGTCGATGGCGGCCAGAACCGGGGTTTTTCCTTCCTGGGACAAGCGTTGCATGTCGGCGATGATCGCATCGAGATCCTCATTGCCGACGCTTGGCATGCCGACGTCCAGCCGGTCGATCAGATCGGTGTTTCCCACTGCGACGTCACGGACCGCGTTCCCGGCTGCCGACGCGACCTGTGCGGTAACGCCCTGCCCTGCGATCGCACGGAATCCAGTAGCCGTACCGATTGCGATGTTACGATCATGCGCTCCGGCAACGATCGCCTCCGCAAGCGGATGCTCGGAATCACGTTCCGCGGCAGCGCTCAGGGCCAGCAGTTCCTCCGCATCATCACGCCATGTTCCAAGCGGCAGCACGTCGGTGAGCGAAGGATGGCCCGCGGTGATGGTGCCGGTCTTGTCAAGAACCACGGCGTTGACTTTCGCGGTCGTCTCCAACGCTTCAGCGGAGCGGATGAGCACACCCATCTGCGC
Organism: Dysosmobacter segnis; assembly: GCA_963590945.1. GTDB lineage: Bacteria > Actinomycetota > Actinomycetes > Actinomycetales > Bifidobacteriaceae > Bifidobacterium. The sequence continues at coordinate 82,973 of CAVAQZ010000003.1, read as the reverse complement.
CGCACGGCCGGTGGAGACCGTCACGGAAAGCGGGGTGGCCAATCCCAGCGCGCACGGGCAGGCGATCAGCAGCACGGACACGGCCGCGACCAGCGCATGCGTGACGCGCGGTTGAGGACCGAACACATACCAGATCGCGCACGACCAGACTGCGATCAACACCACGGCAGGCACGAAAATGCCGGAGATGCGGTCGGCCAGACGCTGCACGGGCGCTTTCGAGCTTTGCGCGGAACGCACCAATTCGATGATGTGCGCAAGCACGGTGTCCTTGCCGACTTTCGTGGCCCGGTACCGGATAGCGCCCGAACCGTTGATCGTGGCTCCCGTGACCGTGCTGCCCACGGTTTTGACGACCGGCATGGATTCGCCGGTGATCATGGACTCGTCGATGCCGGACGAACCGGCCGTCACGATGCCGTCAACCGGCAGTTTCTCTCCGGGACGGATGGCGATGACGTCTCCGACCCGAACGTCCTCTACATCGACCTCCTCTTCGACTTCCTTTTCGATCTTTTCCCCAACGCCGTCCTCGACAACGGTGCGAACCACACGCGCGGTTTTCGGACGCAGACCGGCCAAGGCACGCATGGCCTCACCCGTTCCGATGCGTGCCTTCGCTTCCAACAGCTGGCCGACGAGCATCAGTGTGATGACCACGCCGACGGTTTCGAAATACGGCTCGCGGGCGTTGGCCGGCAATAGTCCCGGAGCGAACGTGACCACGCACGAATACAGGAACGCGAATACGGTTCCAAGACTCACCAACGCGTTCATTTCCGGCGAACGATGGACGATCGCGGCGAAACCGCTGCGGAAGATGGGCAATGCCGAATATCCCATGATCGGCAGGGTGAACAACAGCTGCGCCCATGCCGGCATGCGGTAGAGCATGAGCATGGCGGAACAGAACACCGGAATCGCGCACACCGCCGACACCACGAGCCGTGCGACCAGAGTTTTGATCTCCTTGGAACCTTCGGAACCGGCGGAATCAGCGGAATCAGCGGATTCGCCGGGTTGCGCAGGTTCGTCCGCATTGGCGGAATCCTCAGGCAAGGCAGTTTCGATGGATTCGCCATCCGACCGCGCTTTTCCAGCATTCGCCGTTTTGCCCGGAACCACCTTCAGCGTGCCATGCAGCATGTTCATGCCGCAGGCGAACGGATACTCCCCCGGATCTTGCGGACACAGCGTCAATGTAGTCGTACGGAAGGCCGGCAACGCCAGGTCGACACCGAAATCTGCGAACACCACGTGGGACGAGCATTCTCCGTCCTCCTTACGGTCGAACACCAGCCGCAACGGCATTCCCGCTTCCGCTTCGATCAGCGCGGGACTGTACCCTCCCTTGACCTCGATCACGGCCTCCTGCACATCGCCGTCGATCTTCGCACGGTATGTCTTGCGCGGTGCGAAGAAGAACCACAGAACGCCCGCGGTCACGATCGCCGCCGCAATGATCGCAATGACAGCATGCATGATTTTCGCCACTTCCTATGTTTCTTTTCCCTGCAACAAACCCAACCATATACCCCTACAGGGTATACACGCAAGAGTGTAGACTCAAGGCGGGAAACAAAACAGCCAAACCGAAACCGCAGAAAGGAGCACGGCAGTGAACTCCACGCAACACGGATACGCGGACGACCAGAAGAAGATCATCGCACGGCTCAACCGCATCGAAGGCCAGATCCGCGGCATCAAGCAGATGACGGAAAACGGCGAATACTGCATCGACATCCTCACCCAGATATCCGCCGCCAACAGCGCGCTGAAATCGGTGGCTCTCCTATTGCTCGACGACCATCTCAGCCATTGCGTCAAACAGGCCGTGAACGAAGGCGGCGCGGTATCCGACGAAAAACTCGACGAAGTGAGCGCCGCGATCGCAAGACTCGTCAAATCATAATCATCCGAAAACAGGCCGGACGAGCAACATCGAAGCCGACCATGAACTCAAGCGTTCCGCATGCTGGCCAAAGTAGGCCGAATACCAAACCAAGAGTCGAAGCGAGTCTTTAGATTCATACCTAGACCGACACACGATGGCCCGCCAGGGCCACAGCAACAAAGGAGCAAACATGATCAAGGTTTCCGTAGTCGGAGCCAAGGGCCGCATGGGCTCTCACGTGGTCGACGCCGTGACCAACGCCGCCGATACCGAACTCGCGCTCGCACTCGATGCCGGCGACGATCTGACACAGATCACTCCGGACAACACCGACGTGGCGGTGGAATTCACCGTGCCGAGCGTATCGCTCGACAATGTGCTGGCGCTGGTGAAGCAGGGAGTCGACGTGGTGGTGGGCACCACCGGCTGGACCGAAGACAAGCTCGATCAGGTACGCGAGGCCCTCGCCGAAGCGCCCCGCGCCGATCAGAGCGTGTTCATCGCGCCGAACTTCGCCATCTCCGCCGTGCTGGCCGACCATTTCGCCAAGGTGGCCGCTCCGTACTTCGAATCCGCCGAAGTGATCGAGCTGCATCATCCGAACAAGGTGGACTCCCCTTCCGGCACCGCCTTCCATACCGCGCAGGGCATCGCGCAGGCGCGCAATGAAGCCGGCCTCGGCCCGGTTCCCGACAAGACCGAGACCGACGGAGGATCCCGCGGCCAGGTCGTTGACGGCATCCACGTTCATGCCGTACGTCTTCGTGGACTCAACGCGCACGAGGAGGTGCTGTTCGGCAATGATGGCGAGCAGCTGACCATCCGCGCCGACAGCTTCGACCGCATCTCCTTCATGCCGGGCGTGCTGCTGGCCGTACGCAAGGTCTCGACCGGAAACCATCCGGGCGTGACCGTCGGACTCGACAACTTCCTCGACCTGTAAAACAGGCCATCCCGAAAACCGCATATTCAGGGCGATAACGAAACTGCCGGCGTTTACGAATCGTAAGCGTCGGCAGTTTTTATTAAAAGACGAATTCGCGTGTGAACCACATACGAATTCATGCGCGACAAACGCGCATCACACGAATCACGCGTGCTTGCGGACCACAAGCCAGCCGAGGACCGCGAACGGAATCGAGCACAACACGAAAATCCACGGCAGCATGAGCGTGGTGCTCGGCGTGGCGTGGTCGAGCACGATGCCGGTGATCATGGAACCGAACGACGCGCCGACGGTGCCCGCGGTGCTCACCCAGGAAAGCCCTTCGGTCAGCGAATCCTCCGGCACGGTCTCCTTCACGACGATGTTTCCGGATGCGAACACCGGTGAGATGGTCAGACCCGTAAGAATCTCGAAGAATCCCATGATGATCAGGTTTCCCTGGAACATGTGGATCACGAAGAATCCAACGGTCATCAACGCAAGGAACATGATCATGTGGCGCCAATGCGAGCCCTTGAGCTCCTTGGAACCGAAGATCAGCGCGCCGATGCATGATCCGAGCGCCAGCATGGCCAGCTGCACGCCAAGCACGGAATCAAGGCGCAGCGCCTTCATGACGGCCGTGATGGACGTGTCGAACGCGGTGAAGCTCATATTGAACACGATGAACACGATCAGCAACGGCACCACGCCGGCATACGTGAGCACATTGCGTTTCGCGGCACCACGCTGACGCTTGAGATTGCCAAGGCCGAACGATTCCGCAATTCCCTTGGCTCCTGACGCGCCCTGCGCGTTGGCGCCCATCACGTCGGCGTCCTGCGCGGACGCGGATATGACTTCGATCTCGCGGACAACCGGCGGTTGCGTATCCTTCAACATGAAGAACACCGTGCCGCCGAGCGCGGATGCGAACGTCGGCACGAACAGCTGCGATACCGGATGCACCGAAGCGGCCAGGAATGCGGAGAGGATCGGCCCGAAGATGAACACGATCTCGTCGATCGCCGATTCGAGCGCGTACGCGGTGTTGAGCATGCTCCCGTTACCCGTGCGTTCAAGCACATACGCCCATCGCGTCCTCACCAGCGCGCCGAACGAGAACTGCGTCAATCCCATGACCACGGCCAGCAGGAACAGCAGCGGAATCGGCACGCGGACAAGAGCCGCGAACGCGAATCCCAGCATCGCGACGATTTGCACGAAAAGAACGATCCGTCCCACCTTACGCTGGCCGAACCGGTCGAACAGACGTGCATACAACGGGGTGACCGCCGCCGTGGCAAGAACGTAGGCGGCGCTCATCACGCCGGCGATCGTCCAGTTGTCGTATAGATGGTTGAGCGCCAGAATAACGCCCAAGCCCATCATGGACATCGGCAGTCGTGCGATCGCGCCGGAAGCGCAGAACGCCTTCGTGCCGGGAATGGAGAACAGCACCGCGTACGGCGTCTTGTGGGTCTTGGCTTCGAGAGTCTCGCTCACAGCTGCGCCACCTCCCCACGGTAGATGAACATGTCGTCGTACAACAATCCCTCTTCCGCTGATTCTCCTTCCGGGGATTCGGCGGATTTGCCCAAGTGTTCGGCGATGCGCCGCAGACCCTTATGGTCGTAGAAGCTCACATCGCAATCGGAATCGGTATGCAGGTAGAACGCCGGCACATCCCAAGCCGCGAAATGCTCCTGCATGCGGTTCCACAGCTGACCGCCCACGCCTTTTCCGCGGATCTCGGGATTCACCATGAACAGCTCCAGCTCGCCCATGGTGGTCTCGTTGGCACGGCTGTTCTTTTCAAGGTCATGCTGCAGCGCGTAAGCCTCGTCGAGCATCCTCAACTGCTTGGCGGCCTTCTCGTCCGCCATGATGAGCCGCACTACGTCGGACATTTCCTCACCGACCTCGATGTCATCGAACTGCGGGGCCTCGCCGGCCACCCGGATGAACGTGACTCCGGCCAATGTTCCGTCCTGGGTGAAGGCCGCGTTGGCGAACGTGGTCGGCCGCAGGTAATGCAGTACGAAATACCGTGAGATCAGCAGTGAATTGCGTTTGCCGAGAAGATCTATGTTCTGCGGCCAGGTTCGGTCGAACAGCTCGACCACCGCATCGATGTCGTTCCACACAAGCGGCCGATACACGATGTCGGTTTTCGGGTTCAGCGCCACGCTCGTCGCGCCCGGCGCGGTCGCACGGGTCGGATCGACCTGCGCGTTCGGGATGTTGGTTGCGTCAATCGCAGCCATGATGTTTCGCTCCTTAACTTTCGTTGCGTCCGGCACGTGTGCCCGCCCACACATGCTGCACGAGGGTAGCGGCGTTCCTCCACAACACTGCCGGCGGTGCGTTCCTCCCGCAGGCATGCCGCAAGGCGCGCCGCTGCACGGCGTCGTCTCGGCTTCAGTCGTTGTCGGATTGCTCTGGAATTCCGTAGCTCAACTCGGCAAGGATCTCTTCTTCTGTTTTGTTGGCCGCCCGAAGCACACGATCGGCTTCCTTGGCCTCACTCAGATAGTAGAGGCACCCGTCGATTGAGTCCAGCGGCACGCCTTCCATCGCCGAGAGCAGAATCCGATACATGTCGAGCTGGGCGAGTTTTTCGTCGATTTCGCTCTGTTTGCGCGGTTTTCGACCGGTTTTCCAATCGACGATGGTGTAGGTTTTCGCACTGTCTTCCGGATTGAGCCCTCCGAAGAACACGGCGTCGAGCTTGCCGTTGACGATGGTGCCGAGTTGCGGAACATCGACCACAAGCTGCCGTTCGACCCATGCCGGATTGCGATCGACCCACGCCGATTGCGCCAGTCGCCGTTCCCAGACGAGCAGTTCGCGCTCCTGCGATGCGCAGCCGTCCGGCTCCCCGTTCGCAAGCCTCGCCTCGTCAGCCGCCATATCGGCGATCATGCCGGCTCTGGACACCGTGTTCGAGCCGTTCTCGCCATTGGCCGCATCCGTTTCGGCCATGATGAACCGCTCCGCCCACGCGTGGAACCGCGTACCGAGCTGGGCGTTGGGAGATGCCACGTGCGGAATCGGACGGACCAGTCCACGCCAGTATTCCTTGGCTGCGCGTTCGCTCATCGCGCCGGCCCTCGCCTGCAGCGACGTTACGCTTTGACGTCCCGAAGCGAGGATCTTCTCCCCTTTGGCTTTGACGATCGCATCGAAATCACCGGAACCATCGCCCGCGCCAGGCATGAGATGCTCGTCCGCGACCAACAGCCGGGCGCGCATCAGCAACGATTCCGAGGCCGGCAATCCTCCGGCGGTTTCCTCCGAATCGCCTTCTCCCCGTTCGATGGCCGAATGCACCTGGCTTGCGGACTCGTCGAACGTTCGCTCCAATCGGTCGCTCAAATCGCAAGGCCACGGCAATCCGGCATTCGTCTCCATCGGTTCCAGCGGAGCATTCCAGGCGTCTCCCACCACCGCGTTCTCGAAATCGCGGGCATGCTCGCCCACGAAATAGCCTTCCGGAAGCGGCACGTCAATCGAGAACAGCGTTTCGTGATCGCCATCGGGTGTAAGGAGATTCTCCGGCTTGCGCGCAACCGATGCGATGCCGATCATCGAATCGTGCACCTCATTCCAGAAATTCGACGGCTTCCCCTTGCCTTGACTCGCCGTCACGCGCGGATCTCGGCTCATGCCGTTCGACGCGCTGTAGGTGAGCAGCGCCTCGTGGCGGGCCCTTGTCAACGCCACATACGCGAGTCGGCGTTCGTCGGCATGCAGCCGGCGGCCATATTCCTCACATTGCGTCAGGTACAGGGTGGATGGGTCGACATCCTCCATTTCGTCGATCTGCTTGGAACGCAGGGTTCCATACACCTCATCGTCGATGACTTCCGCATCGTCCAGGCTTTCCAACGTCTCGACCGGATTCACACCGACGAGCGCATCATGCGGGAAACGCGGCAGGATATCCGCATCCACACGCACGGGAACCGGTACCGCGGCCGGATCGTCAAGCCAGGTTTTGGAGGTCTGGAAATATTCCGGAGGCGTCCATTCGCCGTTGTTCAACCCGTTGAGGTGGTCCTCGTCAAGTTTGACCGTCAGACTGTCACCCTGCTTGGATGGGAACGTGCCCTCCCTCATTTCCACCACGGCCACCGCGTCCCATTCGAGGCCCTTTGACTGGTGCACTGTCATCAGCACCACATCCACAGGGGTATCGGGGGCGACGGCGTTCTCTTCGGACGCACCCTTCAATGAATCCACCCAAGACATGAACGCGCGCAGACTTGGCGTGCCTTGCGCCGCGATCTCCTTCAGATAGGTGTCGACGAGTTTCATCATGGCGTCAAGCGGCGATTTGGCGATCGCCGTATTGAGTTGGCTTTCCGGATCGCGCATGCGTTCGGCGAGCGGCAGGTCGATGTCGAGGTTCAGCGCCCTGATGGCCGTCTGCACCATCTCCGCCAGCGGATGCCCGTATACGGCCTGCGTCTGGCGCAGTGTTTCCGCGGCGTTCAGCACGGCCTTGCATCCTTCGCCGCTGAGTTTGCCGTCGATAAGTTTCGGCAGATCCTCGCGCAGCATGACGTCGATCAGGAAGACCGCATTGGGCACCTGGTCGCGGTATTCGCGCACGATGGCCCGGATTTCGGAGTCGTTCGTCTTGTCGGACCGTTGAGGAATGATGCCGGCGGCCACCAACGCGCGGTAGCGTTGTGCGGTGTTCACTTGTTCGGCGATTCCTGCGAGCGCCTGCAGGTCATCCGCTCCGACGCCGAATCGTGGTGTCGCGAGCAGTCGCATCAGCGATTTGCTGTCGGTATGGTCGCAGATGACGTTCAGCAGTGCGAGGATGTCTTGTATTTCCGGTCGTTCCAGCAGTGCGGCCTGTCCGACCGTCAGTACGGTCAGTCCGGCTTGCCGCAACGCGTTTTCATATTCCGGCATGGATGATTTGGAACGGAACAGCACGGCTACATGCGGTCGATGGTCTTTCGTTCCGTTCGCCTGCTGTTCTTTGGAGGGTGTGTGCAGTGCGATGGCGTGTTTGGCGAAGCGTACGACCGCGTCGACCTCCTGGCCGCGTGTGGTGTAGCCGAGCACGCCGAGCGTTCCTTCGGAAGCCGTTTCGATGTTCGAGAGCGCTGGAACGTCCACTTCGCGCATGAGTGAGCTGCTGTGGCGTCTCGCCGGTAGGCGTAGTGGTTTGGTGAGGTTGTTCGCGGCTTCGAGCACCAGTCGTGAGTTTCGTCTGGTGACGCTTAAGGCGAACGGCTTGTCGGTCTGGCTCATGCCGAAATCATGCTGCAGCATGCGGAATGCGCCTGGGCTGGCGCCGCGCCATGCGTAGATTGACTGGAACGGGTCGCCTACCGCGTTGACCGCCGACCTTCGTGCGGAATCCACGTGAAAGAGGGCCGTCAGCAGTGCCGCCTGCGTGGTGGATGTGTCTTGGTATTCGTCGAGCAGCACGTGCGTGTAGCGTTTGCGGTAGGTGGCGCCGATCGAGGGGAATCGTGTGACCAGTTGGAAGGCGGCGATGGTGAAATCGCTGAATTCCGCCATATTGTTGGCGCGTTTCTCCGCGTTGTAGTCGGCAACGAGGTTCAACAGCAGGTCGCGTTTGCGGGCCACCTTCGATAATTGGCTGGCGTTGTAGACGCACAGGGCGCGGCATTCCTCACGATATTGTCGTTCCCTGGCTTCGAATTCCTCGTCAGTTTCCTTTTTCTTTCTCGTGACGGGTTTTGGTGCGGGCTTGTCGGCGGGAATTTCGTCGCCTTCAAGCGTTTTGTCCACTTGCGCCACGAACGCCTCATCCCATGCGCGTACGCGTTCCACGGCCTCGTCGAAGCTTGTGCAGCCACCGCCGATCATGGCGCCAGAAATGGCGTTCGACAGTTTGTACACATTGCTTGCGATCGTGCTGAAGGCCTGCAGGTCGCTGTCGAATCCCATGATCTCATCCATATGCTTGTCGAGCACGGTATGGATCAGCTGCATCGCTCCCGCTTCGCTCAACGGCTGGGTGTTCTGGTCGAAGCCGACGAGCAGACCATACTGGCGCACGATGGTCTGGAAGAAGGCATCGTAGGTGGAGACCTCCGGCTTGAGGAACGTGGCGGCACGTCCGTTCTGATTGCCCACGACGGCCGCCGAAACTCGCGAAAGCAGTTCGGATGCGGCCTTGCGGGTGAAGGTGAGTCCCAGGATCTTTTCGGGAGAGATGCCTTGTTCGATCAGATTGATGATTCGCCTGGTCATGGTGTAGGTCTTGCCGGATCCCGCACCCGCCACCACTACGACGTCGGCGTACGACGGCGCCTGGATGACGGCCGCCTGTTCGGGGCTGTCGGTGAACTTGCTCATACCGCCCTCCTTTCGAAAACGGTGTTCTGCTCTTCGGCGCAGGCCGGGCATACGTCCTGGTATCTGCAGTATTCCCTGTGTTCTTTGGTCGGTCTTGCGTGGATTTCGCAGGCTCTGCTCGCCGCCGCCGCATAGAAGATGCGAGCGATCATGGTCAACGACCACACCGCCATGGTCGGCCGCAATCGCAGGAACCGCTGCCAATGCTCGTCGCTGACGCGCGCCGGCTTTTCGGCATCGTCAAGATTGTCCTTGAATACGCCGCCGAGGGTCTTGATTTGGCTTCGCACCACGAAATCACCCGCGTTGATGCTTTTTCCGGAGAACAACGCCTGCTGATGGTACGTTTCGTCACCTTGCGTTCCCCGCTGTGCCGGAGCGGAGTCTTTGCTGACATGGAACAGCGCGCTTTGCGCGATGTTCGGCATAACCTCGATCGCCTGCGTTCCGTGTTTTCCGCTATCCTCGGGGAACGCGAGTCCAAGCTGGTAGCACACGAGCTGCAGATCGCTGAACCGTTGTTCCGTAGCCGGAGTTTTCCCGGTTTTGTAATCGATGAGCCTCACGTGTTCCTCACCATTGGGCATACGGCGGTGTTCCAAACGGTCGATTCGTCCCGACAGACGTATCGCAAGCCGTTCGCTCATGCCGGTTTCGGGCCATCCTCCCACAAGGAGCCCCATGATGTCGATGAGCTCGCCGCGCTGGATCGGATTGATGCCATCGATGGCGTTATAGGCGGCGAGAATGTCGTCGAAATCGAATTTCGCCGTGAACTTCAACTCGACTTCGGCGCTTTCCAACGTTCCGACCGTGAATTTGTCATTGTTCTTCGCCGGATATCCGGTTCGGTTCGACGTCACGAAATACGTGGCGGCATTACGCAACGTTTCGGCCGCATCCTTGTCTTTCTTCAAAGCGTCATACCGCTGCGCGGGATCTGCCATGGCCCGCAGATCGCCGCGCAACCTGCCGTATTCGTCCAACATCCATCGCGCGATCGCATCGATGTTCTCCGCGTCGCTGAGATTCGTATGGGAGCTTGGCAGATCAAGCCCCTCTTCGCTGGCTTTCTGCAGCACATCATGAATGACGGAACCGAAGCTCGCGGCCGCGCTGCCCGCCCGTGGGCCCGCAAAACGATTCTCCAGCATCCAGCACACCGGGCAGCCCCACAGCTTGTCGACCGCGGACGGGGACAAGGTGACCACGTTCTCATTGTTTCCGCAACGAGAATCATCAGCCTTATCGTGCATCGGCTCATCGGCATCATCTAAACCCGATCGTTTCACGAACGGCCAGCGCTCCGGATCGGCGTCCTTGACTCCCTTGGATGCCAACAGGGCCAGCGCGTCGGCCGCATCACGCGCCTTGGCCGAACCAGCCGGCTCGCAGGCAAGCACGCTTCGCGCCGCCGCGATCAAACCGCGCGGGTCGGCGTCAAGGCCTCCGAAATCATCAACGCCGCCGACCACCGCATATTCGCGGGTCTCGGGATCGGCGTCACGCTCGCGGGAGAATCGTTCCGGCAGGTAGCCGTACAGAAAGTCGGAGGGGACGGTGTCGTCGTTCAAAACGGCGCTCAACACCACGCGTTCATCGGCGCGGGTCAACGCCACCAGAAGGCTCTTCTGTTCGGAAGCGAGCACCGCCTCCAACTGCGCGTCCCTACGGCCCGCCGATGTAACGACATCATCGCTCAACCGCCCGTGCAGCATCACGTCCGCGAGGCTTTCCCCGCCAAACAACGTGTTGCGTGGCGTCAGGTTCGGCCACTGCCCCTGCTGTATGGATGGCATGAACACGAGGCTCCAATGGCGTCCGGCGGCACCGGCCGGAGTGGTGAGCGTGACCGCCTGGTCGATCGGCGCGGTATGGGCCAGCGAATCGGCTTCAATGGAAAGCGAACGGACCTGTTCCATGAACGCGCCGATGGTGCGCGCCGCCATCATGCCGTTCGAGTCGTCGCCCGACGCGTAGCTGAACAGGCGCATCGCGGCGTCCAGACGGTCGTTCGCGGCACGTCCGGCGGCGGAATTATCCAAAGACGCCCGCTGCCAGATCTGGGCCTTGCCGCACGCCTTCCACGCGCAGTCAAGCACATACTGCGGTTCGCGGGACGAGAGCCTGGACTCCGCCTCGACGGTTTTGCCCAATATTCCCCATAGGCCGGCAAACGCTTTGAACTGCGGGTCGTGCCCCATCACGGATGCGATGGCGTCGAGCACGCGCGCCGAATCTCCTTCCAGAAGCAGCACATACAGCGCGCCTATGTCGAATCGGTCATCATCCGAATCGTCGTCAAGCGAACGGACCACTTCGCGCGCTTCGGACGCCTCCGACGTGCGGGAGGCGCGGAAATCCGCCACGTAGTCGTTCCAATCGGCGATCAGACGCGGCAGCAGCGCATCGTCGGAGGCCTCATCCGATAGTGCGGCGTCGTCGGAGGCCTCATCCGATAGTGCGGCGTCGTCGGATCTCAGAACCCCGGCAAGCGAGCCCAACGCGTTCATCGCCGACTCGATCGTGGACAACCTCGCGGGGCGTTCATCGCCGCCGACCGTGATCAGCGGCGAATCCATGATCAGCGCGACGCGAGAGCGCACGTACGCGCCAGCCGCGGCAAGGTCCATATTCGACGCCGCAATCGTTTGCTGGCGCAATTGCGACAGTTCGATCAGTGCGAACAGGCCCTGTACGAACGATTCGTCCTTCAACGGTCGGGTCACGCTCGAATAGCGCACCGGCACGCCGTCCGCGCGGAGCCGCTCGCCAAACGTGCGGGCGGTGGCGTTGTCGTGCGCGATCAGCACCATATCGTTCCATTCGCGATCGCGATGCAGATGCTCCGTCTTGATCTTCCACACCACGTCGTCGAGTTCTTCGGACGCGTTTCGATACAGCGATGTTTCCACGCTGCCGTCGTGCGATGGAATATCGGCGGCGGGACCGATAGGCAGCGAGCCGGGCAGCATCGGCATTTTGCCGGGACGATTCGCGACCGCCTCATCCGTCGCTTCCGTGCTGGCGATCGATAGACTCACCCTGGTTGCGGCCAACGTACGGTATGAGGTTCGCTCTTCGGTCGCATCAAAGCGTTCCAGCCGCGCCCCCAGTCGCGATTGAGCGGCATTGAACAGGTATTCCGGATACGATCCGCGGAACGTCTGCACGGATTCGTCCGGATTGCCAACGAGCAGCAGCCGCACTCCCCTGTCGTGCAGGGCCGCGAGCATGTCGAATCCCGCAAGCGTGACGTCTTGGAAATCGTCGACGATCAGCAGTTTCGGCAGATCATCGGCATAGGCGTCGCCCACCGACGAGACCGCGTCCACCATGAGCTGGGAAGCATCGAGACGGTATTCGCCGGGGTAGGCCGCGCGAATCGCATCCTCATATTCGGCGCGAAGCACGAAAGCGAGACGCCATTGGGTGCGCAGACGCTCATGATTCTCGTCGAGGGCACCGTCCGCGCTGACGGCTTTGGCTATCAGAGCCTCCTCATATTCGGGTTTCGCACCGATCTCGTTCATTCGGGCGAGCATGTCTCGCAACTGGCCGGCAAAGGCGTCCGTGGAATCGTCGACCAGCATTCCCGACCATTGCGCCACCGCGAAGTACGTGCGCAACAGATCGCAGGTGCCGCATTCGTCTCCTCGATTCACATGCTCCACGTGGGCGGCGAACACACGGCGGATGATCATGTCCTGTTCGGCGCCATTGAGCAGCTTCGGCAACGGAAGACCGCTACGGGAACGCACCGCCGTGACGATGCGGAACGCCACAGCCGGCAATGTGGTCACAGGCCGGGCCTGCGAGACCGCGGACAGCTCGCGGATCACGCGGTCTCCCAGATCGTCGGCCATCTGGCGTCCCTGCACCGTCATCACCGCGGAGGTGTCGCCGTAACGCTTCATGGCGTCGATCAACGTGTTCAGCGCGAAATCCGTCTTGCCGCAGCGGGGTGCCCCCGCGACCAACGTGGCGTCCGCAAGATCATCCAGTTTCATCATGCCTCCCAAGACTACCCGGCGAACAACCGTCTTCCATGCATCCACCGGACAAATCGCCGGCCCATCAATCGTCCTCGTCCTGTTGCACGGATGTCGCCAGCGTCCGGACGCACGGCATCCGATCCGCCATCCAACCAGCGGCACGCCGGGAACCGTTCGTTTTCGCCATGGGCACAACCTTCACGGGCGGTTATGCTTGATATAGATTCTCCGTTCGCCACGTCGCGAACGGCCACGCATCCCGGCTCACGCTCGCTTCCACTGCGTCAAAGAAGTACGCAAGGACCCACCGCAGACGTCCGACGCGATTCCACATGAATCTCGACTCCGACACGAACGGCCCCACACGAACGAGACCGGAATCGTCGGCGAATCCCATGCCACAACCGGAGAGGGGAACGCAATCCCTTCTCACACCCACCACAACACAACCCCCTATCATTCCCCTTCGGAACGTCGACACCACCTATCCGAAGAGTACGAAAACCTATTTTCTACAAACATGACAAATTAGGCACACCACACCCTAAAGTTGTGATCAGAGCACGATCACACGACGGCCTGGAGCAGAAGGAAAAGACATGAAGGCTTCACAACCGGTTCCGCCGCGAATACCCGGCTACGATTTCGTACGGCCTCTGGGCGCGGGGTCCGAAGCGACGGTATACCTGTACCAGCAGCGCTCCCCCGCACGCCCGGTCGCGGTCAAGGTAAGCGGCAGATCCTTGGACCCGCAGGCGGCTGCACGCTTTCGCAACGAAGCCGATTTCATGGCGCAGATCTCCTCGCACCCCTACATCCTCTCGATTTTCGAATCCGGCGTGACCGACACCGGATTCGGCTACATCGTATTCGAATTCGCACCCGGCGGCAGCTACAAGGAAGCCTTGCGCAAAGCCGTACTCACCGTCGACCAGACGCTCGACCTCGGCATCGATCTGGCGAGCGCCCTGTTCACGGCACACCGCAACGGCATCATCCATCGAGACATCAAGCCCAGCAACGTGCTCATCAACGCGCAAGGCATGCCGGCATTGTCGGACTTCGGCGTTTCCACATCCGTTTACGACCATCGCACGACCGGTTTCTCATTGCCATGGGCGCCGCCCGAAGTGGTTTCCGGAGCCAGCGGAGGCAATGAGGCTTCCGACATCTATTCGCTGGGCGCCACCCTGTTCGCCATGCTCACCGGCCGTTCGCCGTACGAGTACGCCTATCATGCATCCAGCAAGCAGGAGCTGGCCACGGCGATCGTCAACAGGCCGCTGCCGAAACTCGACCGTCCCGAAGTGCCGCCGCAGGTGGAGCGAGTGCTGCGCAAAGCGCTCGACAAGGATCCCCGGCGTCGGTACCATTCCGCCCTCGATTTCGCCCGCTCCATGCAGCGGGTGCAATATGCGCTGTACGGACATGCCACACCGACCTCGATGGAGGGCGTGCCTCAATATCCGAAGGATCTCCAATCCCGCCGGAACAGGCTCGGCACGGATGACGCATCCTCCCATGGCCGGACCCGGACATGGGCGAGACCAGTCGCCACCGCCACGCTCGCGGCGGCCGCGATCGCCGTGGTCGCGCTGGCGTTCGTCTTCATCGTGGTCCCCCGCATGGATTCCATCTCCGACAACGGCCGAACGCAGATCAAACCCGTCACGGAGGAGCATATCGATACCGACTACGACGGGAGCGACGACGTCTCCACACCGATCGTGCCTTCCGTGGAGAATCTCGTCGGCCAATACAACGGCGACAAGGTGAGTTTCACTTGGGTGAACCCCGACCCGAAGAAGGGCGATTCCTACGCGTGGTCCATTGTCGGCGACCCAGAAGCAAGCACGAACGCACAGGCGTCGGCCACGCAGGAAACGCAAGTCGAGATCCCGGCTGGAGACGGCACGCAAACCTGCATCCAGGTGAGCCTGATCCGAGCCGATCGGAGGATGTCGCAGAATCCGACGATCGGCTGCGTGGCCAAACCGTAACGCATCACCGTCACACCGCATTCTCCACAGGCAACGGAAGAAGAACCATGAACGACGACAAAACAGCAGCGTATCCCAAACGGACCGCGACCTCGCGGTCATGCAAGAGATCCCGAAAAGCCGGCATGAAGTCACACGGACCGATGTCGTCCGGCCATCGGCGATGGATCACGCCCATCATCATGCTGCTGCTCCTCCTGGGCATCGTAGCCGGCGCGCTGATCATCAATTCGGTGACCCAGCAGCATGTGCAGCTTGACGACGGCACCGTATGGATCACCTCGTTGCAGGACCGCAAAGCGGCACGGTTCAACGTGAAGGTCAAAGACACCGATGCGGGCGTCGCATCGTCCGCCGTGCGGTTCGACGTGGCGCAGCACAACGGCGACACCGTGATCCTGGAAGGAACGAAGGCCAGCTACATCGAAGCCTCCACCGTCAGCGAGGACGGCGGCACCACCATCAAGGCGGACATGCGGACGCTGATCGGAGGGGACACCATCGCCTTCATCAACACGAAGACCGGCAACGTGTGGACAGGCGTCTCATCCGATGTGAAATCCGTGAATCCAACCACCGCGTCACCGAAGATGAGACTCGGAACGGGCGGCAGAATCGCCGTGACGCACGACGGCGCGGTCTACGGATACCGACCGTCCGACGGCGCGATCCTGAAAATGGACGGACCACAGACAACATCCTACAAAGTGGCGGAAATCGGCGCTGGCCAACAACTACAAGCGGATTCCTTCACCGTGGTGGCAGACACCCCCGTACTCACTTCCGGCAACACGATTCGATGGCCGGACGGCAGCGCCGAGGTCTCGATGGGCGACACGCTCACCCTCCAGGCGCCGCCCACGGACGACAAGCAAAGCGGATGGGTGGCCGCAGCGGGTCCGCGCGGTCTGTTCATGGTCGATCTGCAGGAGGGGAAACCGACGCCCGTGGAAATCCCCAATTCCGGCAAGGGTGATGCGGCGCAGCCCGTGTCCACCAACGGCTGCGTCTCCGCCGCATGGAGCCAGAAGGCGAACAATTATCTGCGCGTATGCTCGACGCACGACAAAAGTCCGCGATTCAAATCCCTGCAGGACGTGAATGCCACCTCCGAACTCGTATTCCGCGTCAACCATCGACTGACGGTGCTCAACGACGTGGGCAACGGCAACGTGTGGAATCCGCAGGAATCCGCGAAAGTCATCAAAATCCAGTGGAACAAGGTGCAGACGCAGCAGACGCAGCAACAGGACCAGAACACCGACAGCGCCAACAATCAGCATAATTTCAGCAAGACCTGTTCGGAGCAATCCGGCCAGATCAAGGCGCAGGACGACGTGTTCGGCGTACGGGCCGGATCGTCGCAGATCCTTGACGTGCTGCGCAATGACGAGCAGACCGACTGTTCGGTGCTGCGCGTAACTTCGGCGGGCGCGCCGGACGGCGGCGACGTCACCGTCACTCCCGTATACGACGGTCGGTATCTGCAGCTGGACGCCACTTCCGCAGGCCCCGGAACGGTGACGTTCAGTTACGAGATCAGCGATGGCCGAGGCCAGACGTCGAACGCAACCGTGACCCTGAACATCATCGACGGGACCAACCATGCGCCCGCCCAGACCGACACCCCGCCGGAAATCGACGTGGAACAGGGCGCCACATATACGACGAACGCGTTGGGCGGCTTCTCCGACCAGGATGGAGATCCGTTGACGTTGGTCGCCGCGACGCCGACCAACACCGATCAGGTGACCGTCTCCACGCGCGCGGACGGCCAGCTGGTGTTCAACGCAGGCTCGATGGCATCCGGCAGGGCCGGCATCGAGGTGACCGTGTCAGATGGCGAGCAGACCGGCACCGGCATGTTGTATTTCTCGGTGAAGCCCGCCAATACGCTGGCAGCGGCGATCGATCCGGTGGTCAAGCAGACGACGCCCGACACGCGCACCACAGTGTCACTCAAACAATACGTGCATGGCACCTCCGCCGAACCGGCGCAGCTGACCGCGGTGGAAACACCGAACGGAGCCTCGACCACCATGAACGCGACGGACATGTCGTTCACGTTCACCGCCGCGAATCCAGGCACCTACTATGTGCCGTACACCATCACGCAGGGCTCGATCAGCACA
Organism: Dysosmobacter segnis; assembly: GCA_963590945.1. Lineage (GTDB taxonomy): Bacteria > Actinomycetota > Actinomycetes > Actinomycetales > Bifidobacteriaceae > Bifidobacterium. The sequence continues at coordinate 65,676 of CAVAQZ010000003.1, read as the reverse complement.
ACCGGTCTGGCTCGCGTGGAGGTGCAGGCCGTGGCCGGCGACTCCGCCAGACCCGTGGCCGCCAACGACGTGGCGTTGCTCGGCGCGGACAACACCGCCATCGTGGAACCGCTTGCCAACGACGTCGACCCGATGGGCGGCGTGCTGTCGGTCACTTCCGTAAAGGCCGACGCGGCCAGCGGCATCAAAACCGGCGTGGTGGGCAACAAACGCGTATACATCACCGCCCGCCAGGTGCCGACCAAACCGGTACGACTCACCTACAGCGTGGCGAACGCAGCCGGAACCGCGACCGGCACCATCGTGCTGCAGCCACCGGCATTGTCCACCGCGAATTCCGCGCCGAAGGCCGACAACATCAACGCGCAGGTACGCACCGGCGGCATCGTATCCGTCGACGTGCTCGACCACGTCACATATTCCGACGGCACCACGGTAAGCCTGCAAAACGACCTGCAGTACGACGAGGCCACATTCGGTGGTCTGGCGTTCGTTTCCGGCGACACCGTGCGCTATCAGGCATCCGACCAGGCCGGCTCGTTCCCCGTGACATACACCGTCAAGGACAACCTCGGCAACGTCGCATCCGGAACGATCACCTTCACCGTGCATCAAAAGGACGCTTCCAACAAGAACGCGCCGACGCCATCCGACGTGGATGCGCAGGTGGCGGCCGGACGGAAAGTGCGGATTCCGATCACGCTGACCGGCATCGACGCCGACGGGGACGACGTACAGCTATTGGGGCTGGGCAACAAAGCCCCGCAGCTGGGACGCATCACCGAAGTCGGCGCGACCTACCTGGTGTACGAAGCATATGCGGATTCCTCCGGTACGGACACCTTCTCATATGCGGTCGAGGATTGGACCGGCCAGCGCGCGCAGGCGCAGATCCGCGTCGGCGTCTTCAAATCGGGCACCGATTCCGGCGTGTACGCGCGCGACGACGAGATCACGCTGCGGCCGAACACCGCGGCCACCGTGCCCGTCGCGCAGAACGATATTTCCGGCGACAGCACGGATCTCACCGTCGATCGCGACGTACAATCCCAAGGCATAGACGATGTGAGGGTGAGCGACAACGCGCTCGCGTTCACCACCCCCAAACAGGCGGGAACGTACTACGTCGTCTACACGGTGAAGGACAAGGCCGGACTCGCCGACACGGCCACGCTGACGGTGAACGTCGATGAGGACGCGGTCATCGCGCCGCCATCGGCCTATGATTACCGAGTGCCGTCCTCCGCGACGATCGACAAGAAATCGGTCGATGTGGATGTGTCGCAATGGATCGCGAACCCATCCGGCACCACCGACGAGCTTCAGGTCGGAGTGGACGACTCCGCCGCGGACCATGCCCGGGTGAAGAGCGACGGAAGGTCCACCGTGATCACGGTGGACCTGACCGATGAGGCGCGCGCGGTGCCCTACACGGTGACGAACACCACATACGGCATCACATCCACCGCATTCATCCAGGTACCGGCATATGGCGTCTTCCCGCCGACGCTGCGGCCGAAGACGCCGGCGCTGAAGGTGAACTCACGAGAGACGATCACCATCAACATCGCCGATTACGTACGCGTCGGCGCCGGCAAGACCGCCTATGTGGACGGCGCCGATTCGGTAAGCGCGACCAAGGCCGACAATGACGACCTGTATGTGGACGACCAGACGCTCAGATTCACCGCGCCGAAGGATTATGCGGGCCCCGCTTCGATCACGTTCACCGCGGTCGACGGCAAACGTGATGGAAACGGCAAAGTGAAGATCGTCAATTCGGCGGTGTTGACCTTGCAGATCACCGTGATCGGCAGAGACGTGGCCGCACCCACCTTCTCATCCTCCACGGTGGACGTGGTGGCCGGCGAAGGCTCCACCACCATCGATCTGACCGCTTTGACGCATTCACCGTCGGGAACGTACGACGATGAAAAGAACTACACGTATGCCGGCGGAGCCTCCTCCGACCAGGTGACCACGAATGTGAGCTCCGATGGCAAACTGACGGTGAGCGCCGACAAGACCGCCTCGCCCGGAACCACGGTAAGCGTGCCGATCACCATTTCCTATTCGAAAGGCACCGTACAGGCCGGCATGACGGTGCGCGTGGTGGCTTCCGCCAGGCCGATGGCCCGTATCGGCACGAAGACGCTGAAGGTCAAGGCCGGGTCGGGAGAGCAGGTGGACGTGCTCGCCGACGCCTACAATCCATTCCCCGACGCCTCGCTTAGCGTGACGGGATGCCAGACAGACGGTTCCGCCAAACTGACGGTGGACTGCCCCGGCAATGGCATGATAACGATTACCGCGGCACCCGATATCGGCGCGAGCACGAACCATGTGATCGTGACCGTACGCGACGCCACCATGACCAAGGAACGCGAAGTCACCGGAACCATCAGCGTTTCGGTGACGGACAAGCCGGAAGCCCCATTGCTCTCCCCCATCGCCGGCGACGCCCAGGATGGTGCGGTGAATCTAAGCTGGACGGCCGGCTCCTCGAACGGCAGCCCGATCACCGAATACAAGGTTTCGTGGACGGGTGATTCCTCAGGAGAGAAATCATGCGGCACGGTGACCACATGCCAGGTGACGGGGCTCACCAACGGCAGGAAGTATTCGTTCACCGTCATGGCGCAGAACGAAGTGGGCTGGTCCAATCCGTCGAATGCCGTGGACGGGCAACCCGACAAGACGCCTTCCGCGCCGCAGGACGTGAAGGCCGAGGCCAACGGCAACATCGTGGCCGTGACGTGGTCGACGCCTACAGGCAATTTCTCGGATGTCACCGAATATGAGGTGACCTTGACCGGCGACGGCATATCCAGGAAGGAGACCACGTCGGCAACCGCCATCAACTTCAATCTCGAGAACAACGCCATCACGGACGGCATGTCCGTCAGCGCGACGGTACGGGCCCGGAACAAGGTGAGCTGGAGCCAACCGTCGCAGGCCTCGAACGCCATCGCGCCCCGAGGCGTTCCCGACAAGCCGACCGTCTCCGCAGTGCAGCAGGGCGATCAGATCATCGTCTCCGGCAAGCTCGGCAATATGCGCAACGCCGCCTGCGAGGCAGTGACGTTGAGCTTCGCCGACGGAAACGCCGACGTGGCATGCGGATCGTCGGATGTTTCCACGACCTTCGCCATCACCGAAGACTGGTACTACCAAAGTCTCTCGCCGAAAATCACGTTGACCACCAAATACGCCGGAACCGTCACCGTGCAGGGCGAGGCCATCACCCCCGACATCAAGCCCGACAAACCGGCCGACGTCAAGGTCGTGCCCGACGGAGACCGCTGCGTGGCTTCATGGAACGCCGCGGGCAAATATCACGACGGCTTCATTGTGGACACGCCGAAACAGAGCAACATGCCGACCACCAGTCTCAGCGTCACCTATCCGCTCGAGCAATGGAGCAGCTGCGGAGACATAACCGTATGGCAGACCTTCAAAGGGCACACCAGCGACCCGGAGACGGCCGGCAACGGCGAAATCGGCAACAAGGTCCAGGCGGAAATCACCCTGCCATCACTGCGTTGGGATGACAAGGACTCCGATGTCATCCGCATCGAGGGCGGCGCCGTGAACGTTTACAACCAGCCCACGACCACAACCATCGTCCTGTCGGACGAATCCGGGAAGCAGTATCCGTTCGAATGGCATCCGGGGCTTACGGCCACGTTGGACGCTTCGGCGCTGCCGAGGGAATCATCGTACTCGTGGCTCGTCAAGGTGGAAGGCACCGCAGACAAGTCCATCGACAGCACGAAGCGGAGTCCCGCCCAGCTCAAGGCCAGCGACAGGCATCAGGCTTCGCAGGACTCTTCGCCCGCCGCCGGCGCGTCCATATCGATGTCCTTCGCCGACTGCGCCGACGCGCCATGGAACGGATTCGGGGAATATTCGGCATCGACGACGTTGCGGGAGCCGGTGAATCGCGATCACCCCCTGATCGGTATGGTCCGACCGTTCCGGAGCGGTACATCAATCAACACATCATCCGCAGGCAACAAGCAGTAGAGGAGATTTCATGAACAACGCATTCGACGACGCCACCCAGCTGAGCGAGCGAAGCCATGAACGGCGCGGAGGGCAGGGCTTCACCATACCGAGGCTGCCGAAACGCCGCAAGGACGACTATCCTGAGTCCACCGACGTGGACGGTACGCTATTGAGCACGCATGGAGCGAACGGCCCGGCAACGAATAATCCGATAACGAATAATCCGGTAACGAACGGCCCGGAAGCCGTGGCATCGGACGCCGACGCTCCGAACGGACGGATCGCATCGCTCCGGTTGGAGGCCGAACAACAGCCGACGGACTCCGATCTGGTTCGCCGTCAACCGTCGCCGGAGATCACGGACACCGGCATGATGCCGGCCGACAACGCCGATATCGTTGAATTCCACGACAAGTTCGCCACTTTGACGCAGAACGTTTCCAAAGTGGTGGTCGGCAAGCACGCCCCGATCCGCCAATGCATCACCGCCATGGTGGTAGGCGGCCACGTGTTGCTCGAAGACAATCCGGGCACCGGCAAGACCCAGCTGGCGCGAGGCCTGGCCAATTGCATCGACGTGTCGTTCAAACGCATCCAATTCACGCCGGACCTGCTGCCGTCCGACGTGGTCGGAGTGACCTACTACGACCAGAAACAGGGTGAATTCGAATACCGCGAAGGCCCGGTCTTCGCATCCATCGTACTCGCCGACGAAATCAACCGTGCCTCGCCGAAAACGCAGTCCGCGCTGCTCGAAGTCATGGAGGAGCAGAAAGTCACCGTCGATGGCGCGACCCATGCCGTGCCGCAACCGTTCATGGTGATCGCCACGCAGAACCCGATCGAACAACTCGGCACCTACAAGCTGCCCGAAGCGCAGATGGACCGATTCCTCATCAAGACCACCATCGGCTATCCAAGCCATGAGGTGAGCGTCGACATTCTGCGCCAGATCAACATCACCGACCGCGCATCCACCGTGCAACCCGTGCTATCCGGCGATGACGTGCTGCGCATGCGCGCCATCAGCGAGACCGTGCACCTCGACGACGCGATCATCGAATACATCGTTCGCCTGGTCGAAGCGACCCGGCATAACGGAAGGATCCAAGTGGGCTCCTCCATGAGAGGCGCGCTGGCGCTCACCCGCTGCGCCCGCGTGTGGGCCGCCGCCAACAGCCGCGGATATGTGGTGCCCGACGACGTGAAGGATCTGGCAGTGTCCGTACTCGCGCACCGCATCACGCTCACCACCGAAGCCGTATTCGCCGGCGCCACAGCGGAGCAGACGATCATGCAGATCCTCGAAGAAGTACCGGCCCCCACCCTGGGCGCCTGAGGGGCGGTTCCGATGCAGGATTCCCGAACAACACCACGCGGACGAACCGTACCGAGGTTCCCGCGCCATGCAGGACGCCGACTGAAACATCTGCTCACCTCATACGTTTCTCCGGTGGGATGGGCGGTGGCCATGTTGGCCATGGCCGCGACCATCGCGTTCACGATCCTCGGATGGCACGAACTGCTCGCCATGGCAACGGTATGCGCGCTGATGCTGCTCGCCGCGGTATCGATGTCGTTGGGCAACACATCGTTCCACGCGTCCATCGACGTGTCCGACAGGCATGCAACCGTGGGAGACACCGTGCAGGTAAGGGTGGCCATCGACAATCCCGGCAACGCGCCGACGGCCTCCGCACGTGGCGACCTGCCGATCGGAGACAACCACGAACGGTTCACCATCCCGATGCTCGCAGCCGGACAATCACGCCAGACCGACATGGAATTCACCGCCATGGCACGCGCGGTGCTCATGGTCGGACCGCTGTCGATCCGCAAAGGCGACCCGTTCGGACTGGTACGCCACGAAAAACGGCTTGCCGACCGCATCCAGGTATTCATCCACCCGACGACCATCACGCTCGACACGTTGAACGCCGGCATCCAACGCGACCTGGAAGGACAGCCAAGCGGCGAAATCGTGGATGACGATCTCGACTTCTACGGTTTGAGGGAATACGAGCCAGGCGACGACGTACGTAACGTACACTGGCTAAGCTCCGCGAAAACCGGTTCGCTGATGATCCGTCAATACGAAGCCACACGACGCACCGACACCGCCATAGGCATCAGCGTGAATCCCGACGACTACGCCAACATCCAGGAATTCGAACTGGCCGTATCGATCCACGCCTCCATCGGCGTGCAATGCCTGCTGCAAAACCGCCCGTTGACCACACACGCCGGCGACGACCACGCCTCGCCCCGCAATGCCACGACGTTCCTGGACGCCTGCAGCGCCATCGAACCGGATCTCGACGACAATCCGAACCTCACGCAGAACACACTCGAATACGCCGCCGACGCCTCGTTCTACTACTTCACCGTCGGCCGGCTCAAGGACGTGGACGAAATCAAACATATGGCGCTCGCACTGCCGCACTCGGCGACCTGCGTGGTATTGCAGGCCGCGGTCGGGCAACAACGCGCCATACGAAGATTCCCGAACTTCATCCTGGCCACAGTCGGCGATCTGAACGATCTGCCGATGATCCTGGGAGTACTGTCATGACGTTCCCGCCGATTCCCGACCAAAGCCACACACTCACCGGATCATGGGCCGATTCGACGCATTCGGTGATCTGGATGACCAGCAGCGGCAAACACCGGCCACCGATCAGCGCACGCCGTCCGGCAAGCCGACAGTTCGCAGGTCTTCTGACGACGGCACTGCTCACGCTTGCCGCAGCCAGCAACCTCATCGACGTATACGGATCGCCGGCAGCATGGGCGGCCGCAGCCGTGCCAGCCACCGTCATCGGCTGTCTGGTAGCACTCGCCGGCAGCATCGAAGCGTTGCGGCTATGGTGGCAGTCGCTGTTCATGGCGCTGGCGCAACTCGTCGTAGGGCCCGTCCTTCTGCTGAACGAGACCACCATCGCGCACGTCATACCCACCTTGCGCACGCTGACGCGGGGATGGACGTCCACGCTCGGATCGTTCAAATACGTGCTGTCGATCGACCCTCCGACCGGCACCGCCAACGGCAGCCTGCTGGCCGTATGGACGATCTGCCTATGGTTCGCGCTGTTCACCGGCATATTCGCCGTCGCGCAGGATGGCCGCCTCACCATGCTCGCCATCATTCCGGTGATCGCGAACACGGCGGTCTGCGCGTTGCTCGGCACCGCCGACGGCTACCATCGTTCCGTCATCGGCACCGCCGTCGCCGTCGTGTTGGTGGTTTGGATAAGCGCACGATGGGGACTATTGGAATTGAACCGTTGGATCAGTTCCACGATCATCGTGGCGCTCGCGGCCGTGCTGGCGATGGGCGTATGCCTGACCGTTCCGCAGGACCGTACCATTCTGCGGGACCACTACGATCCGCCGCTGAGTCCATACGATTACACAAGCCCGTTGAGCGGCATGAGATCCTACATCAAAGATCATAGGGACGATACGCTGCTGACCGTCACCGACCTGCCGGCCGGTTCCACCGTCCGTCTGGCCGTGATGGACCGTTTCGACGGCAATGTATGGAATCTTTCGGATTCCACGATGTCCACCGGCTCATCGAACTACCATCGCGTCGGCACCACCATCGAGAACGACGCCAAAGGCACGGAATTCGTGGCCACTTTCACGGTGGATGAAGGTCTGAGCGACTACTGGCTGCCGATGGCCGGCGCCGCCTCCAACGTCACGTTCGAGCATGAGGACGACGCCGACTCGTTCTACTACAACACCGCCACGAATTCGGCCATCTACGCGTCCAAGACGACCTCAGGTCTGACCTATACGGAAACCGGCGTCATGCCCACCGTGCCCACCGACGACCAGATTGGCAAGGCCAATGCCTCCTCGGTAAGCCAGCCGCAAGCGCAGAACGTGCCGGACAGCGTGGACAGGCTCGCCACCGCAGTGGCGGGAGGCCTGTCCAAGGACGGCGAGACGGCGCTCGCCCTGACGTCCGAACTCAAGGAATCCGGCTGGTTCTCGCATGGTCTGGCCGGAGACTACCCGTCCTCCTCCGGTCATGGCAATTATCGTATCGATCAGCTCCTCGCCGGCACCGCCATGGTGGGAGACAGCGAACAGTACGCCTCCGCGATGGCGCTGATGGCCCGCAGCCTGGGGTTGCCCAGTCGTGTGGTGCTCGGATTCCTGCCGAAGAACGAGGAAGGCGACATCAGCGAGGAACGCACCGAACGGCACGGAGAATCCACCACCATCGAATTCACCGGCAATGATGTGACCGCATGGGTGGAAATCAAGCTTGACGGTTACGGATGGGTGCCGTTCTATCCCACGCCGAAGGAGACGAAGGTTCCCGACGAAAATCAGAATCTCACTCCGCCGAACCCGCAGACGCTGGTACGCCAGCCTCCGGTACCGCTTACCGATCCGCTTCGCGACGACACCCAGGCCAATGGCAAATCGTCGATCGGAGGCAGCGATGCCGACGAGTCCTCCACCAACCTGTTTTGGCAGCGTTTCGAACGCATCGCGAAAAAGGTCGCCATCTACGGGAGTCCGCTATGGTTGGCGATCACCGTTTGCGCGCTGCTGCTCGGCATCAAGGCGTTTGCCTTGGCTCGCGCCCGCAGGCATGGCGACGCCCGTCAGCGTGTGGCCGCGGGATGGCGATCCGTCGAGGCATTGGCCAGACAAAGCGGACTCGACTTCAATGGCACGCGTCGCGATCAGGCGCGGGCCATCGGACGACAGCTCGGCGTCGACGCCGACTTGTTGCTCGCATTATGCGATGAAGCCGACTATGCGGCGTTTTCAGGTGGTGAAGTGCGCGAAGAGCATGCGCGACGGTATTGGCGGAACGTCGACACGGCACGCGGACTCATACTCGGATCCCTGCCTCCCATACAAAGGTGGAAAACCATGTTGTCGCCCACGGACATCCTGCCCGTGCAGCGCCATCGTCGCCGACAACGCGGCCAACGGCGGTCGGCATGACGGGTCGGCGACTACACGGCCGGAGCGGATCAGGTGCTCACCATGCAAAGGCATTATTCGAGCGTGAACGAAAAACTGAGCGACGCCTATATGTCCGCATACGGCAGCAGCGGCGATTCCTTCCAGGAGAAGGACAAGGAGCGTCTCCAGAATCGTCTCAAGACCCTTCAGGACGATAACGCGAAGTTCGAATCCCTGAAGGTCATGGACGATAAGACCGTCAATGAGGAATATCAGGCGTATAAGAAAAAAACCGAAACATATACCAAGTTCGCCAACGAGATGATCGAATCCGGCGAGGCGCTCTCCAAAGCGGCGAAGGCATGTAACAGCGCCCCCATCACCAGCTCCTACGGTGACGACTTCTACAACGAGTACGGTGAGTATGTGTCCGCGTGCAAGGCCACGCTCGACGAAGTCTCCAAGTCACCGAACAAGGACATCGCACAGTACGGCAAGGATCTTAGCGATTATGTCGACCAGCTCGGCGATATCATCTCCCGCATGCAGGCCATCGGCGATATCGACTCGATACAGTATGGCACCACGCAGTATCAGCAGTTGAACGACCTGCTCGACGAGTTCTTCGATCTGGAGACGCCGTACGACAGTGTGAGCACGTTGACCCAAGCGTTGCAGGATTCCGCGGAGGAGGCCGACCTGAGCGATTCCCTGAGTTCCCTGTATGACGCTTTGGCAGACGGCGCCGAGAACGCACTCTGATTGAGAGGCCTCCGCGGGGAGCTTTCCTCCCATCATTAAATTAAAGGCTGGGCCCCGACCATGCAGATGGTCGGGGCCCAGCCTTTAATGATAGCTATCGCCGTCGGCGCCACGAATCAGAGGGTGTCTCCGAGATCCATCTGGCCGCCGTTGTCGTCGAGGAAATCATCCGGGTTGAAATCGTCGCCGAGCTTGAGATCGCCGAAGTCGATGCTGGAGAAGTCCACATCGGACAGGTCGGCATCGAAGGACGCATCTGCGGCATCCCCACCCAAACCGAAGTTCGGGTAGATGGTGTCGCGGATGGCCTTGTCGGGCTCCACCACGGCGTTGCGGTAGCGGGCGAGACCCGTACCGGCCGGGATGAGCTTACCGATGATGACGTTCTCCTTGAGGCCCTTCAGGTCATCGACCTTCTGGCTCAGGGACGCCTCGGTAAGCACTCGGGTGGTTTCCTGGAAGGATGCGGCGGACAGCCAGGAATCGGTCGCCAGCGAAGCCTTGGTGATGCCCATCAGCTCCGGACGGCCCGCGGCCGGCTTGCCACCGTTCTTCACGGCCTCCATGTTGGCGGCCTTGAAACGCGCCTGGTCCACGAGTTCGCCCGGCAGCAGCGTGGTGTCGCCGGAATCGATCACGGTGATGCGGCGCAGCATCTGGTGCACGATGACCTCGATGTGCTTGTCGTGGATATCCACACCCTGGGAACGGTACACGGTGTGCACCTCCTCCACGATGTTCACCTGCGCGGCACGCGGTCCGAGGATGCGAAGGATCTTCTTCGGATCGACGGAACCCTCGATGAGCTGGGTGCCCGCCACAACGTGTTCGCCGTTCTTGACCAGCATCGGGGCACGACGGGTCACCGGGTAGACGATCGGCTCGACGGACTCATCGTCCGGCTTCAGAATGACCTGACGGCCACGCTCGGTGTCCTCCACCTTGACCACGCCGGCGAACTCCGCAATCGGAGCCTCGCCCTTCGGGGTACGGGCTTCGAAAAGCTCGGTGACACGAGGAAGACCCTGGGTGATATCGGACGCGGATGCAACGCCACCGGAGTGGAAGGAACGCAGCGTCAGCTGGGTACCCGGTTCACCGATGGACTGCGCAGCCACGATGCCGACGGCCTCGCCGACGTCCACCAGCTTGTTGGTGGCCAGGGACCAGCCGTAGCACTTGGCGCACACGCCGCGCTTGGATTCGCATGTCAGCACGGAACGGGCCTTGACCTCTTCCACATCGTGGGCGACAAGATCGTTGAGCACATCCATGGACAGCGCGTCACCGGCCTTGTACAGCACGGTCTCGCCGTCCGCCGGGTCGATCACATCGGATGCGAGCAGGCGGGAATACGGGCCACCGTCGGCCGCCTTGACGAGCGACAGGTTGCCGTTCTCGTCGCGCTCGCCGACCTTCATCGCCAGACCGCGCTTGGTGCCGCAGTCCTCTTCACGCACGATGACGTCCTGGGAGACGTCCACCAGACGACGGGTCAGGTAGCCGGATTCCGCGGTACGCAGTGCGGTATCGGCCAGGCCCTTACGCGCACCGTGCTGGGAGATGAAGTATTCCAGCACGGACAGGCCGTCACGGTAGTTGGACTTCACCGGTCGAGGAATGATCTCGCCCTTCGGGTTTGCCACCAGACCACGCATACCGGCGATCTGGTTGATCTGCATCATGTTTCCTCGTGCGCCGGACTGCACGATGATCGCCAGGTTGTTCTTGGAGTCGAAGTGCTCCTCGACCGCCTCGGAGACCTCGCTGGTGCACTTGGTCCACAGGTCGATGAGCTCCTGGCGGCGCTCCTCTTCGGTGAGCATACCGATTTCGTAGTTCTCGTTGACCTTGTCGGCCTCGGCCTCGTACTTCGCGATGTATTCGTCGCGCTCGGACGGCTGGATAACGTCGGAGAAGGCGAAGGAGACGCCGGACCACGGTGCGCGGGTGAAGCCCATGTCCTTCAGGGCGTCCAGGGTCGCGGCAACCTGTGCGGTCGGGTAACGGGTCGCGATGTCGTCGACGATCTTGCTCAGACGCTTCTTCGGCGCCTGGTCGTTGACGAACGGGTAGTCCACCGGCAGGGTGCTGTTGAACAGGATGCGGCCGTAGGAGGTGGCGAACAGCACGGAGCCGTCGTGGAAACGTTCTTCCTTGGCCACGGTCGGGGCACCCGGTTCCGGATCGACGACCTGCACTTCGCCCGGCTCCCAATCCTTCGGCAGAACGAAGTCTTCGGGGAGGCGGATGAGCACCTTGGCCTGCATGTCGATCTCATGCTTGTCGAGCGCCATTTCGGCCTCTTCGAGCGAGGAGAACACACGGCCCTGGCCCTTGGCGCCGTCGATGACGGTGGTCAGGTAGTACAGACCGAGGATCATATCCTGGCTAGGCATGGTCACGGTGTGGCCGTCAGCCGGCTTCAGGATGTTGTCGGAAGCCATCATCAGAGAGCGGGCTTCGGCCTGTGCTTCGGCGCTCAGCGGCAGATGCACTGCCATCTGGTCGCCGTCGAAGTCGGCGTTGAATGCGGCGCAGGCAAGCGGAGGCAGGTGGATGGCCTTGCCTTCCACCAGGATCGGCTCGAACGCCTGGATGCCCAGACGGTGCAGGGTAGGCGCACGGTTGAGCAGCACCGGATGCTCGGAGATGACCTCTTCGAGCACGCCCCACACTTCGGAGTCGCCGCGGTCCACGAGGCGCTTGGCGCTCTTCATGTTCTGCGCGTAGTTGAGGTCCACGAGGCGCTTGATGACGAACGGCTTGAACAGCTCGAGCGCCATCGGCTTCGGAAGACCGCACTGGTGCATCCTCAGGGACGGGCCGACCACGATCACGGAACGGCCGGAGTAGTCGACTCGCTTACCGAGCAGGTTCTGGCGGAAACGGCCCTGCTTGCCCTTGAGCATGTCGCTCAGGGACTTGAGCGGACGGTTGGAAGCGCCGGTCACCGGGCGACCGCGGCGGCCGTTGTCGAACAGGGAATCGACGGCTTCCTGCAGCATGCGCTTCTCGTTGTTGAGCATGATCTCAGGAGCGCCGAGTTCGATCAGTCGCTTCAGACGGTTGTTACGGTTGATCACACGACGGTAGAGGTCGTTGAGATCGGATGTGGCGAAGCGGCCACCGTCGAGCTGCACCATCGGACGCAGGTCCGGAGGGATGACCGGAATCACGTCGAGTACCATGGCTTCCGGCTTGTTGCCGGTGGTCAGGAAGGCGTTGACGACCTTCAGACGCTTGAGGGCGCGGGCCTTACGCTGGCCGGTGCCGGTGTCGATTTCCTGGCGCAGCTGGTCGGAAGCGGCCTGCAGATCGAAGTCCTGCAGACGCTTCTTGATCGCTTCGGCGCCCATGCAGCCTTCGAAGTAATCGCCGTAACGGTCCTCCATCTCGCGCCACAGATCGACGTCGCCTTCCATGTCTCCCGGCTTCAGGTTCTTGAAACGGTCGAACACGGTGCTCAGGCGCTGAATCTGCTCGTCGAAACGAACGCGGATGGCCGCCATCTCACGTTCCGCGCTGTTGCGCAGCTTGGCGCGGGCGGAACCACGGGCCTCGCCTTCGGCCTCGAGCTGGGCCAGATCGGCTTCCACCTTCTTGGCACGCTCTTCGATTTCGGCGTTACGGCGCTTCTCCAGGTTGGCGATGTCGTTGTCGAACTCGCTCTGCAGGTCCGGCAGGTCCTGATGACGAGCCTCCTCATCGACTGCGGTGACCATGTAGGCGGCGAAGTAGATGACCTTCTCCAGATCCTTCGGAGCGATGTCCAGCAGGTAGCCCAGTCGGGACGGCACACCCTTGAAGAACCAGATGTGGGTCACCGGAGCCGCGAGCTCGATGTGGCCCATGCGCTCACGACGCACGCGGCTCTTCGTGACCTCCACGCCGCAGCGTTCGCAGACGATGCCCTTGAAGCGCACGCGCTTGTACTTGCCGCAGGCGCATTCCCAGTCGCGGGTGGGGCCGAAGATCTGTTCGCCGAACAGACCGTCCTTCTCCGGCTTCAGGGTACGGTAGTTGATGGTTTCAGGCTTCTTGACCTCACCGTGGCTCCAGTTACGGATGTCATCGGCGGTGGCCAGGCCAATCCTCAGTTTGTCAAATGCGTTGACGTCCAGCACTCTATTGTCCTGTCTATCGATTCTTAATGCTTAATCACGTTTCGTACGGTTGCCGCACCGCGGTCTCTTGCGATGCGGCAACCCTGTGGATCACTGGAATTCAGGGGTCTCCAGGATCTGGTCTTCCTTGGCGGAGCTATCGGGGCGAGCACCGATGTTGAAGCCCAGATCGTCGGAGTTGGAAGTCGGATCGTCGTCCTCGTCCTTCATGTCGATGGCCACGCCTTCGGCGTTGAGCACTTCGACGTTCAGAGACAGGGACTGCATTTCCTTGAGCAGCACCTTGAAGGACTCCGGAATGCCTGCCGGCGGCAGGTTGTCGCCCTTCACGATGGCGCCGTAGACGCGCACGCGGCCGTCGACGTCATCGGACTTGGTGGTCATCATCTCGTGCAGCGTGTACGCGGCGCCGTATGCCTCGAGGGCCCACACTTCCATCTCGCCGAAGCGCTGTCCGCCGAACTGGGCCTTACCGCCCAGCGGCTGCTGCGTGATCATGGAGTACGGTCCGGTGGAACGTGCGTGGATCTTGTCGTCGACCAGGTGGTGCAGCTTCAGCATGTACATGTAGCCAACGGAGATCGGCTTCGGGTACGGTTCGCCGGTACGGCCGTCGAACAGGATCGCCTTGCCGTCCTCGCCGACCAGCTTGTCGCCGTCGCGGTTCGGCAGGGTGCAGGACAGCAGGCCCTTGATGGTGTCCGGACGCACGCCGTCGAACACCGGGGTGGCAACCGGGGTGCCCGGCTCGCCCTTTTCGGCGCCCTGCGGAATGAACTTCTTCCAATCGGCGTCCGGAGCCAGGGAGATGTCCCAGCCGGCGTGGGCGATCCAGCCGAGGTGCAGTTCCAGCACCTGGCCGAGGTTCATTCGGGAAGGCACGCCCAACGGGTTGAGCATGATGTCGACCGGGGTGCCGTCCGCGAGGAACGGCATGTCCTCTTCCGGCAAGATGCGGGAGATGACGCCCTTGTTGCCGTGACGGCCGGAGAGCTTGTCGCCCTGGGTGATCTTACGGTGCTGCGCGATGTAGACGCGAATCATCTGGTTCACGCCGTTCGGCAGCTCGTCGCCGTCTTCCTCGGCGTCTTCGCGGGTGATTTCCTTGACCGCGATCACGGTACCGGTCTCGCCGTGGGGCACGCGCAGCGAAGTGTCACGCACCTCGCGGCTCTTCTCACCGAAGATGGCGCGCAGCAGGCGCTCTTCCGGAGTCAGCTCGGTCTCGCCCTTCGGGGTGACCTTGCCGACCAGAATGTCACCGGCTTCGACTTCGGCGCCGATGCGGATGATGCCACGCTCGTCGAGATTGGCGACCGCGTCCTCGCCGACGTTCGGCAGGTCGCGGGTGATCTCTTCGGCGCCCAGCTTGGTTTCACGGGCGTCGATCTCGTACTCCTCGATGTGGATGGAGCTGAGGGTGTCGTCCTGCACGAGGCGCTGGGAGATGATCACGGCGTCCTCGTAGTTGTAGCCGTTCCACGGCATGAACGCGATGAGCAGGTTCTTGCCCAGGGCCATTTCGCCCTTCTGGGTCGCCGGGCCATCGGCCAGCACGGTGCCGGCTTCCACGCGTTCGCCGTCGTGGATCAGCGGGACCTGGTTGTAGCAGGTGGTCTGGTTGGAACGCATGAACTTGGCCAGCTTGTAGGAGCTGGTGGTTCCGTCATCGTTCATGGTGCGGATGATGTCGGCGGACACGTAGGTGACCACGCCCGGCTTCTCGGCCAGGATGACGTCGCCGGAATCGACGGCGGCGCGCCATTCCGCGCCGGTGCCGACGAGCGGACGCTCGGATTCGATCAGCGGCACGGCCTGACGCTGCATGTTGGTGCCCATCAGCGCTCGGTGGCCCTCGTCGTGCTCCAGGAACGGAATCAGGGACGCGCCGACGGAAACCATCTGGCGCGGGGAAACGTCCATGTAGTCGACGGAGCTGACCGGAACGTCGACCGCCTCTTCTTCGCCGACTCGGGCAAGGGCCTGCTTCTGGACGAAGTTGCCGTTCTCGTCGAGTTCCTGGTTGGCCTGCGCGATCACGTGCTCGGCATCGCGGTCAGCGGTCATGTACTCGACCTCGTCGGTCACATGGCCGTTGACGACCTTACGGTACGGGGTCTCGATGAAGCCGAACGGGTTGATGCGGCCGAAGGTCGCCAAGGAGCCGATAAGACCGATGTTCGGACCTTCAGGGGACTCGATCGGGCACATACGGCCGAAGTGGGACGGGTGCACGTCTCGCACTTCCATGGAAGCGCGGTCGCGGGAAAGGCCGCCGGGGCCCAGCGCGGACAGGCGACGCTTGTTGGTCACGCCGGCGAGCGGGTTGTTCTGGTCCATGAACTGGGACAGCTGGGAGGTTCCGAAGAACTCCTTGATGGTGGCGTTCACCGGACGGATGTTGATCAGGGACTGCGGGGTGATGGCCTCCGGATCCTGGGTGGTCATGCGTTCGCGGACCACGCGTTCCATACGGCTCAGGCCGGTCCTGAGCTGGTTCTGGATCAGCTCGCCGACCTGACGGATACGACGGTTGCCGAAGTGGTCGATATCGTCGACGTCCACGCGCAGGTCGACGTCCTGGCCGTCACGCTTGCCCGGGAACTTGTCTTCGCCGGCGTGCAGGGTGACCAGGTACTTGATCGTGGCGATGATGTCTTCGCGAGACAGGCTGCGGTCGTTGACTTCCTTCTCCAGACCAAGCTTGCGGTTGATCTTGTAACGGCCGACGCGGGCCAGATCGTAACGCTTGGTATTGAAGTAGAAGGAGTCCAGCAGGTTGCGGCCGGCTTCCGGAGTCGGGGTGTCGGCCGGACGGATCTTGCGGTACAGGTCGGTCAGAGCCTCTTCCTGGGTCTGGACGGTCTCCTTGGCAAGGGCGTCCATGACCAGCGGATAATCCTTGAACGCGTCCGCGATCTCATCCTTGGTCATGCCGATGGCCATGAGGAACACAATGGCGGACTGCTTGCGCTTGCGATCCACACGCACGCCGAGCACGTCACGCTTGTCGATTTCGAACTCAAGCCATGCGCCACGGCTCGGAATGATCTTCGCGCCGAAGACTTCCTTGTCGGAGGTGCGGTCACGATTGCGATCGAAATAGACGCCCGGGGAACGCACGAGCTGGGACACGATCACACGCTCGGTACCGCCGATGATGAAGGTGCCGTGCGGGGTCTGCAGCGGGAAATCGCCCATGAACACGGTCTGGGACTTGATCTCGCCGGTGTCGCCGTTCTCGAATTCGGCGTTCACGTACAGCGGCGCGGAGTAGGTGTAGTCCTTCTCCTTGCACTCCTGCACGGTGTGGCGCGGCTCCTCGAAATACGGATCGGAGAAGGTCAGGCTCATGGTCTGAGCGAAGTTCTCGATCGGAGAGATCTCCTGGAAGACCTCGTCGAGGCCGGAGGTGTGCGGCACGGTATTGGTGCCGTTCTCCAGATCCTCCTCGACGCGGCGCTTCCAGCGCTCGTTGCCGATGAGCCAATCAAAGCTGTCGGTCTGTACACCCAGCAGGTAGGGTACATCAATGGGCTCTCGGATGGAGCCGAAGTTCACACGGTCCGACGCCTTGTGCAGATCAATGTCATGCTGGTCGGCGCGTGCGATGATGGTGGTGGTGTTCGTCGTAGCCTCAGCCAATGGACGTTCCTTATCGCTCGCTAAATCGTTTCGATATGTTTCCCCGGAAGCGCCCTCAATGGCCACCATATGCCGATTACGCGGGCGCTTCTTCCTTGTCAGCGTGCCCGCTATATGACACGCATGTACGCAAAGTCAATAGGATAACATAACCTACGGATTTTCAAACGTCCAGAAATCCACGGCGCACAGACGGCGAAGACCCATGCGGCAATGCCGTTCAACGGCACCGTATCACATCGTCATTCAACGGTGATCGCAACCAAATCGGACTTCGCGTTCGTCTTACCGGCAAGCGAAATCCGCGCCGTATACGTGCCACGGTCCACCTTCGGCAACGTCGACTGATCCTCCGCGCACTCATCACCCGTGCGCGTGCCCGGCCACGTGACCGTCTGCTTGACCTCATCCCCCTTCGCGATCAAACGATAATCCGAATCCACAACGCACACATCGGAACGCCAGATCACATCATCGCCCGACTGAATCTCCAAAATGACTCCGGAAGTCGAAACATCAACCAGGCAGCCGACTTTGCCGGAACCGTCATAGGCAACGGAAGTCGTGAAATCAAGCGATCCGCCGACCGCGAAACTCGACGCGGCCGGAGTCAAGGTCAACGAAACGCTTTTCGCATCGCAATCCGGTATGCCGCTCTTCCTTTGCCCTGCCGGCGAAGGAGCCTCCTCACGACTGAGCGCATACACGTCGGCATGATGAATCTGATTGCTGATGGCAACCAGTCCACGGGAAAGTGAGTACACGCAGAACACCACGAACGCCACCGCCATCACAGCGGCAACGCCCGCAACGATTCGCCTACGACGAAACACAGCCTGCTGTCTTGAATCACGTTTCCCGCCGTTTTTCGTGGAAGTCCTCTGCGCCATGACTCCTCAGTGTACCGTGCGGCACCTGAAAATCATCCGCAAATGACTCAGGACGGAAAACGCACGCCACCAGAAGGCAGAATCTCAATCAGACCATCCTCGTCAAGGGATGCGACGCAACGGTCGAGCTGCACATGATCCGGCCACAATCCCTCAATCCCCTCACGATCAAGAGAAACCAAACCATCCGGCAAACCACGCAACGCCTCCAACACCAGCCCACGAACCTGCCGATCCGTCCCCTGGAACCGCTGACGAGGCCGAGTACGCCGCTCCCCCAACCCGGGACGACCACGTTCCAGAAACAGACAGACCCCCGAAATCGGACACCGCTCACACAACGGATTCTTCGCAGTGCACACCACCGCGCCCAATTCCATCACGGACTGATTCCAGACCACCGATGGACGGTCGAACCGCCGGTATCCCGCACAATCATCATCCGGCAGCATACGTTCGGCCAACGCACGCTCCGCAGCGCTCGCCGCACCTCCCAACGACTCCTCACCGAGGAACACACGAGAAAGCACCCGACGAATATTCGTATCGACCACCACGGCCCGCCGCCCAAACGCGAACGACAACACCGCGCTGGCCGTATAATCCCCGATTCCCGGCAACGCCGTCAGCCCCTCATACGATTGCGGCAACTCACCCTGATAACGCTCACCCACCACGCGAGCACACTCCTGCAGACGCAAGGCCCTCCGCGGATAGCCGAGCCTACCCCACGCGGCAATCACATCAGCCTTAGACGCATCCGCAAGAGACGCGGCATCAGGCCAACGCTCCATCCACTCATTCCAATACGGCACAACGCGACTCATCTGGGTCTGCTGGCTCATCACCTCCGACACCAGAACGCCCCACGACGAGGTACGCCCAAACCGCCAGGGCAGATCACGCGCGCAGACCCGCCACCATTCAGCAAGCAGACCACGCGCCTCACCACCGCTTTCCCTACTGACATGGGCGTTCCGCACTGAAATATTCGTGTCGTTCATCATTCCTATTCTTAGCACTTATGACGAATGAAGCACATGCCGGCGAAGCCTGCAACACGCAAGCCGCCGAAGCCCAGGTCGAGAAAATGTTCGAATACGGCTACCGCAAATCAAACTACGGCCCCGACGAACTGGTGACCGACGCGCACGGCAATCCCATCTCCGTAGTCGACGCGATGCTCAGCGCGGAAGCCGCGGCCAAAGCGGAAACCTCCACACCGCACCTGTGTTACTATTCCCCCCGAATCCCCGGCAACACCGGTTCGGCGATCCGTCTGTGCGCGGTAACCGGAACCATCCTGCACCTGGTGGAACCGCTGGGATTCAACCTGCGCGACACCAAACTGCGCCGCGCAGGCCTTGACTACCACGACATGGCACACGTGGTATTGCATCCGGATTTCGACAACCTCGTCGAATCGATGCCGGATTCACGCATCATCGCATTCACCGCGCACGCCACCAAGCTGTATACGGAAATCGAATACAAACCGACCGACATTCTGCTCTTCGGCCCCGAACCCGGCAACATTCCCGACCCGATGGACATCATGGCCGGCCCGCACGTGGCCGAACAGGTACGTCTGCCCATGCGCCCGAGCCTGCGCTCGCTGAACCTGACCAACTGCGCGTCCATCGCCATCTACGAGGCCTGGCGCCAACTGAATTTTGCGGGCGGAGCGTGATGAGGAAGCACGGTGTGCTTCCGAATAGCTCCGCCGAGTGAGGACCGAAAGGTCCGAACGAGGAAACAACAAAGCCCGGCCACCAGGCCGGCCGATGATCGACTGTATAGATGCAAAGAGCCCGACCCTCCATACAGGAAGGTCGGGCTCTTGTCAGAGGAACCTTAGTTCTTGAACGAATGAATCGGCGCGGGGATTCGTCCACCACGGGTCACGAACGCCTCGCAAGATGTCTGGTTCACCGGGATGATCGGCGCATAGCCCATCAGTCCGCCGAAGTTGGCCATCTCGCCGACGCCCTTGCCTTCGACCGGAATCACGCGCACGGCGGTGGTCTTCTGATTGACCATGCCGATGGCCGCCTCATCGGCGATGATGCCGGAGATCGTCGATGCGGTGGTGTCGCCCGGGATGGCGATCATGTCAAGGCCGACCGAGCATACGCAGGTCATGGCTTCGAGCTTTTCGATGGTCAGGCATCCGTTGGATGCGGCGTCGATCATGTTCTTGTCTTCCGAAACCGGAATGAACGCACCTGAGAGGCCGCCCACGTAGGAGGACGCCATGATACCGCCCTTCTTCACTTGATCGTTGAGCATGGCGAGCGCTGCGGTGGTTCCCGGAGCTCCGACCTGTTCGAGACCGATCTTCTCGAGCACTTCGCCGACGGAATCGCCCACGGCCGGGGTGGGTGCGAGGGAAAGGTCGATGATGCCGAATGGAACACCGAGTCGACTGGACGCCTCCTGGGCCACCAGCTGGCCGACGCGTGTGATCTTGAACGCGGTGCGCTTGATGGTTTCGCACAGGAATTCGAAATTCTTGCCTTTGGCCTCGTCGAGGGCGCGGGAGACCACGCCCGGACCGGAGACGCCGACGTTGATCACGGCATCGCCTTCGGTCACGCCGTGGAAGCCGCCCGCCATGAACGGGTTGTCGTCCGGGGCGTTGCAGAACGCCACGAATTTGACGCAACCATAGGAATCGTTGTCGGCGGTAGCGTGCGCGATGTCTTTGATGATATGTCCGAGCAGTTCGACGGAGTTCATGTCGATGCCGGTTTTGGTGGAGCCCACGTTCACGGACGAGCATACGATGTCGGTTTCGGACAGCGCCTTCGGCAGGGAGCGGATGAGCATCTCCTCGGCCGGGGTCATGGATTTCGACACGAGCGCGGAATAGCCGCCGATCAGATCGACTCCGACCTTCTTGGCCGCGCTGTCGAGCGCATGCGCGATCTTCACGAAGTCGTCGGAGCTCTTGCAGGAGCTTGCGCCGACCAGCGAGATCGGGGTGACGGTGATTCGCTTGTTGACGATCGGGATGCCGAAGTCTCGTTCGATGGCCTTGCCTGTGGAAACGAGATCCTTGGCATACGTGGTGATTTTGTTGTAGATGTTGCCGCAGACTTCGTCGACGCTGTCGGCCGCGCAGTCCAGCAGGCTGATGCCCATGGTGATGGTGCGAACGTCGAGCTTTTCCTGCTCGATCATCTGGTTGGTCTCGTGGACCTCCATGATATTCAGCATATGCGTTCCTCTTCTCCCCTATCAGACGCGGTGCATCTTGGTGAAGATTTCCTCACGCTGGCAGCGGATACGCACGCCGATTTCGTCGCCGAGCTTTTCGAGATCGTCGACGGTCTCGCCGAATTCCTTGTCGGCATTGGAGTAGTCGACAATCATCATCATGTTGAAGAAACCGTCGATGATGGTCTGAGAGATGTCGAGCACGTTGACCTGGTGTTCGGATAGGTAGGTGCAGACGCGTGCGATGATGCCGACAGTGTCCTGGCCGACGACGGTGATGATTGCCTTGTTCATGGAACTCCCTAAACGTTAGGTACGAATATCCAGTTGCCCCGGCGAACGCCGGATGTGACCCCAAGTATAGGAAAGGCACGTGCCAAAACACGTGCCTTTCAATCGATCGCCTTACATTGTGAGACGGCCTATTTCGCCATATTCACTGTGTCAGCTTTCGTTTGCCGCCGCGTATTCGGCGGCCCAGCCGTCCACGTAGGCGCTTTTGACCGCGTCCCAGTCGCCGGTTCCCTGCGCATATTCAAGCAGCGCGGAGCCGAGATCGTTCTTCCACTGTTCGGACGGGATCATGGTGTAGGTCCATGGAACGGATTCCTTGCCTTCCTTCAGTGATTCGGAATAGGCGTCGATCAGCGGGTTTTCCGTCTTGACGTCGGAGAAGGTCTTGAACGGGGTGGAGAATCCCATCTCGACCGCGAGCGCGTTCTTGCCGTCGTCGGAGGTGATCATCCATTCGAGGAAGTCCGCGGTGGCCTGCTTGTCGAGGTCGGACGCCTTGGAGTTGATGCACCAGTAGTTTTCGGAACCGGTGGTCAGGCCTTGGTTTTCCTCGCCTTCTCCGCCTACGTAGATCGGCAGCATGCCCACGTTGTCGGATTCGACGCCCGCGTTGGACAGGTCGGTCCATGCCCATGTGCCGTTCTGGTAGAACACCGCGTCGCCGAATGCGAATTCGGAGTTGGCGTCCTCGCCTGTCTTGGAGCTCAGCTGTGTGGGTTCGACGGTGGAGTCGGTGATGTACAGGTCGAAGATGTTCTTGAAGTTCTGCAGTGTGGATCCGGTGATTGTGGCCGGCTGTTCGGTGATGCCGTCCGCCTTGAATTCGTAATAGAGCGGCACGCCTGCGAGCTGGCTCTTGAATCGCCAGTCGGAGGATGAGTCGAATCCTGCGGATGTGAAGGCTCCCTGCACGCCGAGTTCATCCTTGTGCTTCTGAATGCCGTCGGCTACGGATTTGAGTGCTTTGAAGGAGTTGAGTTCGTCGATGGAAGTTATTTCGGCGTCGGAAAGGTCGAAGTATTTCTGCAGGAGTTCCTTGTTGTAGATGATGCCGTATGATTCGAGTACGTACGGGATGCCGACAATCTTGTCTCCGTCGGTCAGTGCCACGCTGGAATCTTCCAGCTGCTCATATACCGCGGTGTCCTTCATATCGTCGCAGTAGTCCTTCCAGCGGGCGTAGCCGACCGGGCCGTTGACCTGGAAGAGGGTCGGCGCCTGGTCTTTGGCCATTTCTGATTTCAGGGTCTGTTCGTAGGTGCCGGATGCCGCGGTTTCCACGGTGACCTGCACGCCGGTCTCTTTGGTGTACGTTTCGGCGATTTCCTTCCATTGGTCGGCCGCTTCAGGTTTGAAGTTCAGGTAGTAGACCTTGCCTTTGGACGAGTCCACATTGGTCGATGACCCGCAGGCCGAGAGCATGGTCGCTCCCATTGCCAGCGATGCCGCGACGGCAAGCGTGCGCTTGATGGTCTTGTTCATGGTTGTTTTCCTTTCTTTTTCCTTTTCTTTGCGGTTCTTTCCTTCGTTGGAAAGCCCGGTTTGCACGATGGGTTTCAGCCTTTGACCGCTCCTGCGGTGACACCGGCGATGATGTGCTTCTGGCAGAACAGGTAGAAGATGATGATGGGGACGATCGCCAGTACCAGGCAGGCCATCATGGCTCCCATGTCCACCGATCCGTAACCGCCTTTGAGGTATTGCACCGCGATCGACATGGTCTTGTACTTGCGCAGGTCGAGGGTCAGGTACGGCAGCAGGAAGTCGTTCCAGATCCACATGGTCTGCAGGATGGCCACGGACACGATGCTCGGTTTCATCATCGGCAGCACGATGGTGAAGAAGGTTCTCGGAACGGAGGCTCCGTCGATCATCGCGGCCTCTTCGATTTCGGATGGCAGTCCTTTGATCACGCCGGTGAACATGAAGACGGACAGTCCCGCGCCGAATCCGAGGTAGAGGACCCACATTCCCCATGGGGTGTTGAGTTTGAGGGAGTCCGCGAGTTTCGAAAGCGGGAACATCACCATCTGGAAGGGAATGATCATGTTGAGCAGGAACATGGTGTAGAGCAGTTTGGCGGACAGGTTGTTCACGCGCACGATCCACCATGCGCACATTGACGTGCACACGAGGATCAGGGCCACCGCGCCGACGGTGATGAACAGGGTCCATCCGAAGCTTTCGATGAGATTGGTCCGTTCGATGCCGCGCACGTAGTTTTCCAACCCTACGAAGGCTTTGCCCGATGGCAGCGAGAACGGCTGTCGGGAGATGTACGCCTTCTGTTTGAAGGAGTTGATGAGTACGAGCACGATCGGGAAGATCCATACCAGGGAAAGCAGTGTGAACAGGATCGTCCAGAATGGAGCGTGCTTCATACGTTTGTTGTCGTTCATCACGCCGTCACCTCCTTGGATGTGGTGAGCTTGTTTTGGATGAGTGCCACGGCCGCGACGATGAGGAAGAAGATCACGGCTTTGGCCTGGCCCACGCCTTCGTATCCGACTCGTCCGTAGAAGGTGGTGTAGATGTTCATGGCAAGCATTTCCGACATGCGCGACGGCGCGCCGTTGGTCAACGCGAGGTTCTGGTCGAAGAGTTTGAACCCGTTGGTGACGGTCAGGAACGTGCAGACGGTGATGGACGGCATCATCAGCGGGATGGTGACGTGCATCATGGTCTGCCGCGGGTTCGCGCCATCCACTTGGGCGGCCTCCATGACGTCGCTGGGCAATGATTGCAGTCCCGCGATGTAGATGATCATCATGTAGCCGATCTGCTGCCAGCACAGCAGTATGACCAATCCCCAGAATCCGTACATGCCTGAGAAGGTGATCGACCGGTTCCAGTGCGCGAGGACGCCGTTGAGCAGCAGCTGCCAGATATAGCCCAGGATGATGCCTCCGATGAGGTTCGGCATGAAGAACACCGAACGGAACACGTTGGCTCCGCGGAAGGCCTTGGTCAGCATGTAGGCCACGAAGAACGCGGCCACGTTGATGATGATCGTCGTGACGATGGTGAACGCGACGGTGAACCAGAGCGCGTGCAGGAACGTACCGTCCGTGAACACTTTCGTATAGTTTTCGAATCCGACGAATTGCGCGTCGGAAACGGTGGTGAACTTGCAGAAGCTCAGATACACGCCTATGGCGAATGGCGCGAGGAAGCCGATGACGAACGCCGCGAAGGTGGGAAGCACGAAGAGCGCCCACCATTTGCGGATGGTTTTGCCTACCATGGAGATCATGATGTTGGCCTTTCGTTGCAAGGATTTGCGGGGATTGCGCGGTTGACCGTGGTGGTATGCGGCTATCGACCGCCGCACACCACCACGACTCGCGTATGGCAGGGTGAAGGAGAAGGATTCGATCGAATCAGATCAGGCCGGTCAAACCGTGATCTCGTCCGTTACGCGCGAAAATCGGAATGACATCGATCGGCGCGTCGACGGTGACGTGTTCGCCGCCCGGATACCGGGTTCCATCGTGAAGACTGGTCCAGGTTTCGTCCGCATCGCCCGGCAGGTAAACCGTGCGTTCGCGCGCCCCCTGTTCGACGACCGGTGCGACCAGCAGGTCGGGCCCGAACATGTATTCGTCGGCGATGTCGACGGCCTGCCTGTCTTCGGGGAACTCGTAGAACAGTCCGCGGATGAGTGGCTGTCCTTGGGTATGCGCCTGGTCGAACAGGTCCCTGGTGTAGGGGCGGAGCCGCTCACGCAGGTTGATGTATTTGACCATCACCCGTTCGACTTCCTCGCCGTAGGTCCATGGTTCGTTGTCGACTCCGGACGGATCGCGCTTCGTGCCGTCCGCGGCCGTGATGGTTTCGTCCATCGAACCGTCCGGCTGGATGCCGAGCCGGTATCCGTGGTTGCGCATCACCGGCGAGAAGCATGAGAACTGGCACCAGCGCATCAACAGCTCCTTGAAGGCTGGATCGTTGACGTCTCCGAGGGCGAATCCTCCCATGTCGGTGGTGAACCATGGGATGCCGGCCATGCCCATGTGGATGCCGCAGGTGATCTGCGCCTTGAGGTCCTCGAACGTGGAGTGCACGTCGCCGCTCCATACCAATGCGCCGTACCGTTGGGCGCCCACCCATGCGCATCGCGTGAGGTTGACGATGTCGCCTTCACGTCCCTGTTCGAGCTGCCCTTCGTAGAAGGCGCGGTTGTATTCACGCGGATAGATGTTGCCCGTGGATACGTTGGGGCCGGAATAATACCGGTAGTTGGCGAAGTCGTAGGTGCCGTATTCGGGTTCGGCCTCGTCGAGCCAGAAGGCGTCGATACCGAGATCCACGTAGTTGGTTTTGCACTTGTTCCATACGAATTCACGCGATTGCGGATTGGTGGCATCGAAGAACTGGTTGGGTTCCTGATACATGTTCGCCACGTCGATGCCCCGTTCGGCGCCGACGAGGAAGCCGTTTTCGAGCATGGTCTCGTAGTTTTCGGATTTGAGCGAGATCTGAGGCCAGACGGACACCATGACCTTGATGCCCATGCCGTGCAGTTCGTCGCACATGGCCTTCGGGTCGGGCCAGAATTCCTTTTCGAAACGGAAGTCTCCCATGTGCGGCCAGTGGAAGAAGTCGATGACGAGCACGTCGATCGGAATGTTGCGGCGTTTGAATTCACGGGCTACCCGAAGCACCTGCTCCTGGTTCCAGTAGCGCAGTTTGCATTGCCAGAATCCCAGTCCCCATTCGGGCATGACCGGTGCGTGGCCGGTGGCGTCGGCATAGTGGCGTTCGATTTCGGCCGGCGTCTTGCCCGCTGTGACCCAGTAGTCGAGTTGACGGGTGGATTCGGCTTTCCAGCTTGTACGGTTCTTGCTGAATTCGGCGCTGCCGATGGCGGGGTTGTTCCACAGGAAGCCGTAGCCTGCGGAGGATACGACGAACGGAACGGACGCCTGCGAATTGCGGTGCGCCAGTTCGAAGGAGCAGCCTTTGAGATCCATATACGACTGCTGGTACTCCCCCATACCGTAGAGATGCTCGGTTTCGCTCGCCTGGAAGAACGCTTCGATTTTCTGACTGCCGCCGCCAGCCGGGCAGTAGTGGCGCGCATGGAGTTTCAACGCGCCGTGCTGCGGCAGTTCGCGGAAGAGCTCGACTCCGTCCGCCGTGGAGAAGCTGAGTTCGCACAGGCTTTCCGTATGGCCCGCGCCCGGGTTGCCTTCGCGAAACATGTGGGTCGTCACCACAAGGTTGCCGTTGGTCAGGGTCGCGATGCCGGCGCTTTCGTCGATGGCCACTTCGACCGCGCCTTCGGGCTCATGGTGTTCGTCGAGCAGGCCCCAATTCACGTCATCGATGGGCATCTTCTTCGAAGCCCGGATCCTCACGCTATCCGCACCCCAGGGTTCGATGCGCAGGGTTTCGCCTTCGCCTCGCCATTCGAGTGCGCGTCCGTCGGATTTCATTCCCATGGAACACCCTCCTTTTTCATATGGCTTCGTTGTCCTCACCAGCCCACCTCTTTGTTGAACCGGTTCACATAACAAAAATAACGCACTACAAGACGTGAGTCAAATATAAAGGTGAACCGGTTCTACACGGAGTGTCGCAAGACGGGAGAACAACTGTTAACGAAAACAGGATGTGTCAGAGTTCCTTCACGGATCCAAGATCCGTCAACGGCTGGCTGACCAACCGCGTCACCGACGGCGCATCCGGATGCTCGATTCTCCGGATCATCGTTTCGACCGCCTCCTGCGCCACCGCCGGAAGATTGATGTCGATCGCAGTATACGGAATGCGCATCTGCTCACGCAGCACATCCGGCACCACCACCGCCACGGACAGGTCGTCCGGCACGCAAACGCCCAATTCCAGCAGCACCTGCGGCGTCGAGATGATTGTATTGTCGTCGTCGATGATCACACCGGTGATGTCGGGATACCGCTGCAGCACCGCCCTCAGCTTCTCCGCTGGCGGCAGGCTCCAATCCTCCTGCGGAGGCACATGCAACGTGATTCCCTTCGCTTCGGCTTCGGCCATCACGCTCCGCCTGAATCTGACGGCGAAGTTCGCGCCCTTGCCAAGCGTTCCTTCCGGCGTATGGACCAACGCTATCTCACGATGCCCCTTCCTTTCGAACAGCGCGATCAATTCGTGCGCGGCCCGTTCGAAATCCGTATCGACCTCGTCCAATCCTTTCGGATCCTCGGGAATGCCCAGCAGCACCGTCGACACCTTCGATTCGATCGCCGCTTCGATACGCGGCTCCTCGCACGTAATATCCATGAGAATCAAACCATCGACCTTGCCGGCACCTGCGATGTCACGGATCCCCTCAACCCCGTTGCGATTGCTCATCAGCAGCAGGTCATAGCCCCGCGTACGCGCGAAGTCCGCCAATTCGCACAGATACGCGCCCCGGGTCAGAGACACCTTCATGTTGCCTTCGGCGTTCACCTGCAATCCCAGCGTCATGGTCTTCGATGTGGACAAAGCCCTGGCACTGTGATTCACCGCATAACCAAGCTTCTCCATGGCCTCGCGCACGCGCTTCGCGGTCTCCTCCGAAATGCGGGGATTGCGGGAAATCACGTAAGACACCGTCGTCTTCGAAACCCCCGCCTCATGAGCCACATCAGTAATAGTCACCATGCCGCCCACTATATCCCATCAATCCCCAGGCCGAGGGGCTGCCGCTGCTCATGAATCCAAACCGTCAATACACCCAAAGTCGCCACCGGATTATCAAAGCACGAAGAAATCCCGAATATGCCCCGACCATCGTCAGACATCCATCCGGAACCGTCGATACCTGCGGAAAAAATCCGCCGATACCCCCTTTCCGTGACGCACAACCGCGAGATACAGCCATATCCTGCGAGTTATGCGCAAATCCAACGTCGCAATCCGAAAACAATTAGGCCAAAATCGTTGGAAAATGGCCGTTTTTAAAAATGGAAAGAACATCAAAAAAGCCACAAACTGCAAACAAGGCCCGTAAATTACGACTTGTGTCAGAAAAAGAGGGCCCGATCCTTCCGCAACGGATGAATCGGACCCTCATGGCAACAGCGGGAACGAACCCTACTTACGCTCCACGCGCTCTTCCTTCAGGAAGAAGGAGAACACCAGCACGATCACGATCAGCACCAGGCCGAACACGTAACCGTAACGGGAACCGGCAACGAAGCTTTCCGCATCGCTTGCGCCGGAACCCATGCCGAGCAGGCAGGTGGCGATCGCGGTGCCGATGGCGCCGAACACCTGCTGCATGGTGTTGAGAATCGTGGAGCCGTCCGCCGCGAGCTCACGCGGCAGTCCTCTCAGCGCCGCGGACTGTGCGGCCTGCTGCATGAGCGGAATGCCGACCATGAACACCACGTGGGCGAAGACGAAGAACGCCGGAGCGGTACCGACACCGATCATGAGGAACAGCACGGAGCCGACGATGCCCACAACCGCGCCCACGCGAACCAGCGGACGGGCACCGACACGGTCGTACCAGCGACCGGTCATAAACGAGAAGATGGCGTTGACCACACCGCCGGCGAGCATCAGCACGCCGGCCACGGACGAGTTCAGGCCAAGTCCGCGCTGCAATTCCTGCGGAGAGAGGAACATGATGGCCAGTGTGCAGGCGAACGAGCAGGTGACCATCAAAGCCGGGGTGCGGAATGTGGCGATGCCCAGGGCACGCAGATCAAGCACCGGATTTTCGATATGCAGCTGACGGTACGCGTAAAACGCCACAACCACGATGCCGATGACCAGAAGAGCGACGACCAGAGCGGAGAAGCCCATATCGGCCACAAGGCTCACGCCGGCCACAAGGCAGCCGAAACCAATGACGGACGCGAGCACGGACAGCAGATCGACCTTCGGACGGGTGGTTTCGATCGGAGTCACGAACGTGGCGAACGTGCATACGAAGGCCACAACGGAAACGACCGCGAAGAGCACGAAGATGGTACGCCAGGAGAACGCGCCGATAAGAAGGCCGGCCAGGGTCGGGCCGATCACCGGGGCGAACATGATCACCAGTCCGGCGACACCGTTCGCCGCACCGATTTTCTGCGGAGGGAACACGCGCATGATGGCCGCGTACATGGTCGGCAGCACGACGCCGGTGCCGATGCCCTGGATGATTCGTCCGGCAAGCACCAGCGCGAAGATCGGAGACGCCGCGGACATCACGGAGCCCACGAAGAAGCAGGCGAGCGCCACGAGCACGAGGGTCTTCGCCTTGATCCATTTGAGCAGGAAGCCCACGCACGGCAGCACGACGCCGATGGCCAGCATGTAGCCGACGACCATCCATTGCGCGGTGCCGGTGGTGATGCCGAACGTTTCGCACAGGTCCGGCAGCGCGATGTTCATGGACGTTTCGGAGAGCATGCCGAGGAATGCGCCGATGTACAGGCCGAGCATCACCTTATGCGGGTGTGCGAAGCGTTCTTTCTCCTGTGATTGCGCATGCACCGCGATTCCTTGCGGACGCATGATGACTTGCGATTGCTGCGTTGCCATGTTTTCGGACAACGTCTTTCCTCTCTCGACGGCAATAGGTGTGATTGACCCGTGTTGCGGGACGGTCATTCGATTCGCGAACCGCCCGTTTTCGGGCAACAAAAAACCACATGGCCAAGCCTGATATTTCGGCTAAGCCATGCGGTTTTTCAAAACAGCGGTCAAACTATCACGTTTGCAAATTCTTCGTAAGTTCATACGGCGTGTCGCCTGCGATTTCCGGCGTGATGCCGGCACTCATCAAGCGGTTCCCCCGACCAGCCGCTGGTCTGGTCATCGCCGCCGCTTATGCCGCCTATAATCTGATCCGCAAATAAACGAATGCATAACGCGCGTTGGGGTATGCCGTTTCACGAACATGCCCCAACGCGCGTCTCGGTACCGGGAATCGTCATTAGATTTCGCGGCTCGCGGCGGCTGCGGCGAATGCCGGCAGTGCGCGCGGTGCGTTGAAGCCCTTGGCTTCGAATTCGTCGGCGATCTTCTGGGCGACCTCGTGCCCACGGCCCTTGTCGACCAATGCGATGATCGAGCCGCCGAAGCCGCCGCCGGTCATGCGGGCGCCGTACGCGCCGTTGGCGCGGGCCACATCGACGGCGGTATCGAGCTCCGGCACGGTGACCTCATAATCGTCGCGCAACGAATCGTGCGAAGCGTTGAACAATTCTCCCGCCGTCTTGATGTCACCTGCGGCGAAAGCATCCACGAACTGTTCCACACGGCCGATTTCCGTGACCACGTGACGTACACGCTTCTTCATGGTTTCATCTTCCAGCTTGCCAAGCACCTCCGCCAATGCCGCTTCCGGATCGGACGCGGATTCCACTTCTTCGGCGGTGACACGCAGATTGGCGACGCCGAGGATTTCGGCGGCCTGTTCGCAGGTGGAACGGCGCTGCGCGTACTGTCCGTCGTTGAGCTGATGCGGAGCGCGGGTGTCAAGCACCAGCAGTTCCAAACCGTACTTGTCGAGGTCGAAGTCCTTCGGTTCGACGCTTTCCACGGCCGTAAGTCCCGGCTTGCAGTCGAGGCGGATCGCATGGCCGAGCGAGCAGCGCATCGAAGCGTTCTGGTCGAGTCCTCCGGTGGAGGCTCCGGCCATATCGTTCTCAGACTTGATGGCAGCGTTGATCAGGGTCACGCGGCCGGCATCGGTGGAGCCGTAGCCCAGCGCGTACACGTCGTCGAGGGCCAGTGCGGTGGAGCAGGTCATGGCGGCCGAGGAGCTTAGTCCCGATCCCAGCGGCACGCAGGACGAGAAGGCGGCGTCAAAGCCCTTCACCGTATCGAAGCCGGCTTCTCGCAGAGCCCATGCCACTCCCACCGGGTAGGCGGCCCAGCCTTCCACGCCACCGGCGGCAAGACCATCGAGGTCCGCTTCGGTAACGTTGTCCGGCGCCACGTCGGAGACCACGTGCACTTTCGTGTCTTCGCGCGGTTTCAGCGCGATGAAGGTGCGGTGCGGCAACGCGATCGGCAGGCACAGGCCCGCGTTGTAGTCGGTGTGCTCGCCGATGAGGTTCACTCGGCCCGGTGCGGCCCATACTCCGGCCGGCTCCTCTCCGTATGCGGATTTGAACAGGTCGACGGCGATTCTCACGCCTTCGTCGTGCGAAAGCGGTTCGATGAATTCAACATCAGTCATTGTTGTTTCCTTATGCTTGTCGCTGAGTTTCGCTCAGCCTTCGATGTCGATCGGGCCGAGTTCATGGAAGCGATTGGCGATGAGTTCGGGGGTGGTGTCGGAGACCCATGCGGCCATGCCGGATTCGGAGCCGGCGAGATACTTGATCTTGTTGGCGGCGCGGCGGAAGGAGAAGAACTGCAGGTTCAGACGGTAGTTCTCGCGGCGCGCGTCGTGGATCGGAGCCTGATGCCATGCCGCGATGTACGGCAGGTCCATGCCCTTGCCGTCGCCCGTGTCGAAGAACGCGTTGCCGCGCTTCAGCAGAGTGGAGTACATCACGGCCAGATCCCAGCGTTCCTGATCGTTGAGCTGGTCCAGGGTAAGCACGTCGCGAACCGGAGCCACATGCACCTCAAGCGGCCAGCGCGCGGCGGCGGGCACGTAGGCGACCCAGCTGTGGTTGCGCATGACGATGCGTTCCTGAGCTTCGATTTCGGCGTTCATGAGGTCCTTGAGCAGGTTGCCGCCGGTCTTCTCGTGGTAGGCTTCCGTGTGCTGCAACTCGGCTTCCATCTTCGGCGCGATGAACGGATAGCAGTAGACCTGTCCGTGCGGATGCGCCAGGGAGACGCCGATTTCCTGTCCGTGGTTCTCGAAGGGGAAGATCTGTTCGATGCCTTCCATCTTGGAGATTTCGGCGGTACGGAACGCCCATGCCTCAACGACCGTGCGCAGGCGGGAGACCGGCAGATCGGCCGGCAGACCGTCTTCGTCGGGGTCGAAGCAGATCACTTCGCAACGGCCCGCGGCGAGCTTCTTCTCCCACAGCGGGTTGCCGTCGACATACTCCACGGCCTCGGAACGACCCGGCACACGCACCATCGACGGGAAGCGGTTTTCAAACACCACAACGTTGTAGTCGGTGTCCGGAACCTCGCCGTCCTGGTACGGATCGCCCGGCTTGCGCGCCGCCAGCGGATTACCCTTCGCGGTGGCGCCCGGACCCGCGGTGATCGGTCGGTTCATACGCGCGGTCGCCATCGGAATCCAATCGCCGGTCAGCGGATCGCGTCGCATTTCCGGAGCGGCGTACGGCACCTCTTCCCCGGCCGCGTTGAGCTGGTTGGCGAATCGGTACGCCAGCTGACGCGGATCGTTGAGTTCACGCGTCTTCGCGCCGGACACATACTCCGGATCGTCGTCGAGGTAGAAGAACGCACGGCCGTCGGCAAGAGTGGTCTGCGTGATACGAATGTGCTCCTTCGCGTACTCCCCTGGAGTGTAGTTGGCGAATTCACTCATTGTGATTACTCACTTTCCTGAATCGGCTCGGTCTGGTGCGCCAGCACGAGCTCTTTGACCAAATCCCTTGTTTTCCCAACCGAATCGGGATCGAGTCCATCATCGGTAATGACCGTGTCCACCTGGTCGAAGCGTGCGAAAAGCGACAATGATGTGCAGCTCCACTTGGTGTGATCGGTCAAAATTATCGTGCGATCGGCAATGTCCATCATTGCCATATCGGTTGCGGCCTCAAGCGAGTTCGGCATGAGGAAGCCGCGCGGAATGGATACGGAATGCGTGCCCAGGAACACTGTGTTGACCCGCAGCGACGCCACAACTTTGTCGGCGATCGGTCCTACGAGCGAGTTGGAACGGGTGGTCACGCCACCGGTCACGATCACTTCCACGTCCTTCGATTCCAGCGCCTGCACCAGTTCCGCCACCGGAATGGAGTTGGTGAGGATGGTGATTCCGGACGATTGCTGGGATTCGAGCAGGTGCTGCGCGAACACATATGCCGTGGTGCCGCCGCCGATCGCGATCACGTCGCCGGGTGCCACATATTTTACGGCTTCCTGCGCGATGGCGTCCTTGAGACCGATGTCCATCTGCGACTTTACGGAGAACAGCGGTTCGCTGAGGAGCGTGCTCGTGGTGACGGCGCCGCCATGCACTCGCTTGAGCAGGCCCTTGTCGGCCAGGTCGGCGATATCGCGGCGGATGGTCATGGCCGAGACGCCCAGTTCCTTGGACAATGCCGTGATACGCACCGCACCGCGCGTGCGTAGACGGCTCAAAATCAGATGCTGACGTTGTGACGATATCATTCGAACATTATCGCACACATTCTCTCAAAAGAAAAACCGAGATGAGCGTTTCGCGCGTTTTTCACGGTACAAATGGCGTAAAAGGCGCTTCTCGCCGTCGAAACGCACAAAATCGCACGCACTATGAATCTTAAGAAAAATCAGCCGAATCCCAATTCGGGAACCGTCGCATGCGTCCGGATTCCAATCGCCATCTCTTGGAATTCGTCATTCCAAGTGAGACAATAGACAACCATGACGTATGTTTCTGAAAATTATTGGCACGACGCGGTGAACAAAGCCACCACCGACCTCTTCACCTTCGGCTACAAGCACATCATCAAACCTCATTTTGTGTTCAACAAAACACCGGATGTCGCCCACAGCCAGATGATCGAGTTCTGCAGAATCACCAAAAACATCCCCCCGCTGATGTGGCTGTGCCGTGAAATGCTCAACTATACCGATCCCGTGCTCGAGACCAACGTGATGGGCGTCGACTTCGCCAATCCGTTCGGCCTTTCCGCCGGCCTCGACAAGGATTGCGAAATGCCGGTCCTCATGGACAACGTCGGCTTCGGCTTCGAAACGGTGGGTTCCACCACTTCCCGTCCCTGCGCCGGAAACCCCCGTCCATGGTTCCACCGCCTGCCGGAATACAATTCGATGATCGTCCACGTAGGGCTTGCCAACGAAGGTTCCGAAGTGGTGATTCCGCGCGCGGAAGCCGCGTGGACCAAGGCCAAGGACCTCCAGATGTCGATCTCCATAGCCCGCACGAACGACGAGCTCACCGGAGATCTCGACGAGGGCATCGAGGATTATTGCATTTCGATGCGCCGTGCGGCCGGCCGCAGCGCCATGGTGGAGGTGAACATCTCCTGCCCGAACACGATGGCCGGGGAACCGTTTAATTCAAGCCCCGAAGCGCTTGACCGCCTGTTCACCGAACTCGACAAGATCGACCGCCCGCAACCCACGCTGGTGAAGATGCCGCTGAACAAGTCCTGGGAGGAATTCAAGGATCTACTCGACGTGCTTGCCGAGCACAACGTGCAAGGCCTTTCGATCGCGAACCTGCAGAAGGACCGCACCGGCATGAGTATTCCACGCGATTGGGAGGGCGGTCTTTCCGGTTCACCATGCTACGCGGCCAGCAACGAGCGCATCAGACGGACCTACCGCGAATACGGCGACCGATTCGCGATCGCCGGCATCGGCGGCGTGTTCACCCCGCAGCAGGCCTACGAGAAGATCCGTTCCGGCTCCAGCCTGGTCATGTTCATCAGCGCGCTGATGTACCGCGGACCGCAGCAGATCACCGTGCTCAAGCGCGGACTGGCCGACCTGCTCAAGAAGGACGGATTCGACCACGTCTCGCAGGCCGTCGGCATCGACGCCTGACGCAAGCGCCACGGATACGAAGGGATCGGCTGTGATGCGGCGACTTGGATGCAAGTCCTCCCGTATCACAGCCGATCCCCATTACGGCCCAACCGGCCCAACCGGCCCAAATGTCCTGAACGGCCCAGCCGGCGCGGACATCGGCCGCGTCAACGGAACGATCCGCGAATGTACGGCGGCTGGTAGGGCGCTTCCTTCACAGGCACGCCAAGCTTGGCTGCGGCACGCAGCGGCCAATACGGATCGCGCAACGCTGCTCGACCGATTTCGACCGCGTCCGCGGCACCCGATTTCACGATCTTTTCCGCCTGCTTCGCTTTGGTGATCAATCCCACAGCCGTGGTGGGAACACCGGCACGGGAGCGTATCTGGTCCGAGAACGGAACCTGATAATCCGGCTTGACCGGAATGGTCACGTCGGGAATGATGCCGCCTGTGGAAACGTCCACCAGATCGACATCATGCTCCTTCAGGATCCTGGCCAGATCGACGCTCTGATCGAGATCCCAACCGCCGGCAGCCCAATCGGTGGCGGAGATTCGCACGAGCAGCGGCATGGTTTCGGGAATCACACCGCGGATGGCGTCAACCACTTCGACCAGCATGCGGATGCGGTTTTCAAACGATCCGCCATACTCGTCCTCACGCTCGTTGACGAGCGGGTCGAGGAACTGCGAAAGCAGGTACCCGTGCGCGGCATGGATCTCCACCGCGTCGAAACCAACCGCGGAGGCACGCCAGGCGGCATCCCTGAACTGGTTCACGATGGCGTGGATCTCGTCCACGCTCAGTTCCCGCGGCTTGGCGAGCGAGCCGAAAGCGTTCGCGCTCGGACATACGGTCCGCCATCCGCCAAATTCCTCAGGCACGCTGGCATCTTCGAATCCAATCGAGAAACACCCCGTGGAACCTTTGCGTCCCGCGTGGTTGAGCTGCACCGCCATGGTCGCGCCGGCCTTCTTGGCGTCGGCGACGATCCAATGCCATGCGGCCATCTGGGAATCGCTCCACAATCCAAGATCGCAAGGCGAGATGCGGCCCTCCGGTGCCACTGCGGTGGCTTCCACGATGATCATGCCGAAGCCGCCCATCGCGCGGGAAACGTAATGCTGGTAGTGGAACGGCGTGGGAAGGCCGTCCTGTGCCAAAGCCGAATACGTGTCCATGGGTGGAAGCCAGATACGGTTGCGCACGGTCGTCCCACGCAGGGTCATCGGTTCGAACAGTCTTGCCGAACCGTTTTTCTTTGATTTCTTCGATTTCTTTTCGTTGCCGCCCATAGCAGTCTCCCTTGCGATCCGCCTTCATGCCGTCGTATTCGGCATTACCTGCATTCTACGATGAACGCCCGTCGCTTGGACGGGCGTTCATCGACTGTTCACATCAGCGCGCGATACGCGGCCACGGCGATCATTGCTGCGTCTGCGTGGAATCCTGGGTGGTTCCCTGAACGGATTGGTTCTGCTGCTGAATGACGGAACTCTGCTGGCTTGTGGCGCTCTGCGAACCTCCGCCGATCCTCGTCACCGTGGAGGACGTCGTGGAATACTTCGCCGCGGCCTGTCCGTAATCATTGTCGATGGCCAGCTGCTTGCGCTCCGCATAGGCGTTCATGAAGTCGCGCCATGCCGGAGCCGCGATGGTCGAACCGTCCCAATAGCTGTGGTATTCTCCGTTGATGGCGATGTTCTCGATCGGATGGCCGACCGGGTTCTGCACATCGCCGACCAGCACGAAGGTCGCGATCTCGTTCGGGATGAAACCACCGGTGGTGACCAGCTGGTTCTCATGCGTACCGGTCTTGGCGAACGTCTTGCGCCCGTTGGCCAGCTGGGTCACGGTGCCCGCGCCGTCCGCCCTGGTCACACCCTGGTTCATGGCCCAGGCAAGGGTCTGGATGATTTCCGGATCGACCGCCTGATGGCAGTTCGCGGAAGGCACTGCGATGTCGTTGCCGTCCGAATCGGTCACCGTCTTCAGAGCGATCGGATCGCACTGCACGCCGTTGGATGCGAACACGGCATAGATGCTGGCCATGGTCAGCGGAGACACATTCACGTTTCCGACGAGCATTGCCGGCACGAACGACGTGGTCTGGTCGAGGGTCTCGCCGGTGTTGGCATCGTGGTAGCCGAGTTCCGTTGCGGTGTCCGCAACCTTGCACAGGCCGATTATCGTGCCCATGGAGGCCTGTGTGGTGTTGTGCGACCTTGCCAACGCGAGCGCCGGGGTTTCCGGATTCACCGTTCCGTTGGTAAGCGCGTTGGTCACGCTCCACGTGTCGGTTCCGCCCGAATACCGGTCGCAGCTGAAGAGCGAAGTCGCATACTTGGTGGTGGTCTGCAGGTTCTCGTTGACGGAATGCCCCGCCTCCATCCAAGCGACCAGGTTCACGGGCTTCCACGAGGAGCCGACGGAGAAGCCCATGCCGCCGCCGTCCGCCCGATCCACCGCGTAGTTCATGGAATCCTTGGTCTGGTCCGTCTTCGCGGCTTCGGTGGCGTCGTAGGTTCGGTTCAGACCGAAGCCCAGGACCTCTCCCGTACCCGGTTTCACCGATGCCATGACTATTTCCATGCCGGACGCGTCGTCCGCGGGGATGGTGTTGCGCGCGGTTTCGTTGAGCAACGTGTTGGCGTCGATGTCAAGCGTGGTAACGATCTTGAGGCCGCCTTCCTTCAGCAGCTTCTCTCGTGCCTCCTGAGTCTTGCCGAATTCCTCGGAGTTCAGGATCTTGTGCACCACATAATCGCAGAAATATCCGGCATCGTAATTCGCCGCCATGCAGCCGGTCGAGACGGACTGGATATCCAGCGTGTCCACGAGAGGGGTGTTGACGGCCTCGTTGTATTCGTCGTCGGTGATGAATCCCTGTTCGTGCATCAGCTGGAGCACGATGTTGCGCTGATTTTGCGATTCCTCTTGATTCGCCTCGACGGAGGGGTCGTATGCGTTCGGGTTCTTGGTGATCGCCGCGATCGTCGCCGCCTGCACTATGGTGAGCTGGTCCGCGGTGGTGTTGAAGTATCGTTTTGCCGCCGACTGCACGCCGTACAGGCTGTTGCCGCCGAACTGCGCGATGTTCAGATATCCCTGCAGGATCTCGGCTTTGGAATATTTCTTTTCCACTTGCACCGCGATCAGCATCTCCCTGAGCTTACGCGCGATGGTGTCTTCCGAAGCGTGGTACTGGGCGATCGGATCGTCGTCCTGTTCCGCCTGCTGGATAAGCATGTTCTTCACGTACTGCTGCGTCAGCGAGGAACCGCCCTGCTGGTCGCCGCCCTTGACGTAGGTCTGGAAGAACGCTCGGAACACGCCCTGCACGTCCACGCCGCTGTGAGAGAAGAATCGCTTGTCCTCTCGCGCCACCACGGCCTGCTGCATGGCCTTGGAGATGTTCTTCAGCGGGACCACCTCACGATTCTGATCCCAGAATTCCGTGATGACGGACGTGCCGTCCGACGCGTACAGCGTCGATTTCTGAGGCAGGCTGGTCACGTCGAAATCAATGCCCTCAACCGCAAGCGACGGGATGACGGCCTTCGCCACATTGTTCATACCGAAAACGGTGGGCAGCAGGAACAGGCTTGTGGCCACGCCTCCGCCCACGCACAAGGTGATATAGGCGATCACAAGCGTAATCACACGTCGAGCAGTCAAAGTTGTCTTCTTGGGCATGCTGACCATTCTAAATTGGCGGGTCTACTAATCAACGACCCGCACATCGCCAACACACGTTTCTCACAAAAACGTTGCAAATTCAAGGAATCCTGGAAATAAACCGAAAGCGGACGGCTTTCCGGAGGATTCGTCCGGCCCACCGCGGATCATACCCCCTGCAAGAGGTTCCCGTTATCGTTTCGACCGGCGGATGAGCATGCCGGGCTGATAGATGATTATGGAACGTCCCTCACGCGCGATCCAACCGCGGTTCGCGAAATCCGTCAACGCCTTGTTCACCGTTTCCCGTGAAGAGCCCACGAGCTGGGCCATCTCCTCCTGGGTCAGATCGTGCGGTACCTTCACGCCTTCCTCGACCGGCTCGCCGAATCGTGACGCCAGATTCAGCAACGTTTTGGCCAGGCGTCCGGGAACATCCATGAACACCAGATCGGAAATACGCTCGTTATTGTCCCGCATGCGGTGCGCCAGCACCTGCAGCATATCCACAGCCACCTGCGGATGCTCGTTGAGCCATGAGAACAACGCGTCATGTTCAAGCCAGACAACACGCGTGCCGTTGGTCATGGCCACCGCCGAAGCGGTTCTCGGCCCTCCGTGCGGGTCGAATACCGGAATCTCGCCGAGCACTTCCCCATAGGCGTGGATGCTGAGCAGCTGCACCCGCCTGTCGGATGACTGCCGGGTCAGTTTCACCCGGCCTTCCTCCAGCAGATACATACGATGGTCGGTGTCTCCTTCACGGAAGATATAGTCGCCTTTGGCGTATTCGGCGCGTTGCAGGCTTGGCAGCAATTCCCTCGCCTGTTCCGGGGAAACCTGTTTGAACAATGCGGTGTGCAGCAATGTCGCGCTTTCGTTGTTGATTCCGTTCACTTCGTTCGCAGAATCCACTCCACGCACCTCCGGCCTTGTCCATTTCCCCGACCGAGTCCTCCTCGACCGTCCGGGCTACATTGTAACTCGTTCGGCGGCCTCGAGCAGATGCCTCACGATCCGGATTCTGCTCATGCCCGTCTGCGAGCGCATCGGGTCGACTCGTTTCATCGCCGATTTCACGGCCTTGTCCGACATTTTCTCCCGTGATGTGTTCAATACGCGCGTCATTTTTTCAGCGTCGATGTCATAGGCGAGCGTCACGTGGTGCAGGATCGCTCCGGGCCCGCCGTTCCTGGACGCGAATCTGCGTTGCGCCGCACCGCCGAGTTTGCCGTGTTGCGTGGCTATGTCGTTGAGTCCGGAGAACCGCACGTCGAGGCCGATTTTCCTGAGGGCTTCCACCAGCCAATGATCGCAGAGTCTGTAGGAGTCCTCTATGCTCATGCCGCGCGCGAATTCGAGGGGCGCGTACAGCGAATAGGTGATGGTGTTGCCTGGCTCTATGAACATGGCGCCGCCGCCCGTGCATCGCCGTACCACTTGAAATCCTTCGGCTTGCGCGGTTTGCATGTTGACTTCGTCCTGCAGTGATTGGAATCGTCCTATCACCACCGCCGGAGCCGACCATTCCCATATGCGCAGCGTTGGCTCGCGTTCTCCCGCCGCGACCTGCCGCGCCCATTGCACGTCGATGTCCATCTGTTCGCGTGGGCCGCGTGGATGGTCGTGCACGATACGCAAGTCGAGATTTCTCCAGCGACGCGCGCATTCGTGTTCGTCCGGCGCGTTGTCGCGCATCTGCGGAATTCGAGTCCGTACGGGTTGAGTCCGCACGGCTTCCGTTTGCACGGTTTCCGGCTGCGCGGCTTCGGTTTGCGTGGTTCGGTTCCGGCATTCCGCCATCGCTCTGCTGAATGCGATTGCGATTCCCCGCGCGTCCATGCCCGTCATGCGCACGTTCGGAAAACCGCGTATGACCGCGTCGACGGCTTGCTCCACGTCGCGTTCCGTGGTTTCAAGCATCGCCTGCCCGCACAGGGCTTGTTCGATGCCGCGAATCATCTCCTGCATCTCGCCGTCGCCGCCGTCGAGGAAGAAATCCCCGTCCATGCTGCATTCGACGCTAAGCTGCGTACGGTCACCGGCATTGGAAAACCGGACGGAAACTCCCACGAGTTTGCCGCCCGGTTCTTTGTATAGGCCTCTATGCATCAGTCCGTCAATTCGACGCCATGCGCATCCCTATGCCACGGAGAGCCGTAGCTGGAGCACAGGATGAGGATGGCTTCGACCAGCGCCCAGATGCCGGAGATGATCGGACCGACTATGATGATCCATCCGATCAGGGTCAACAACAACTGCGCCACGGCCTTGCCTGTGTTGCCCAAGTAGAAGTTGTGCACGCCGAGGCTTCCGAGGAAGATGCCCAGGAGTCCTGCGGCGAGCTTGCTTTTCTGCGCCTGTCCCACCGGCATCGTCTGGCCGTACTGCGGCTGCGCGTACTGCTGGCCATACTGCGGATTGTATGGCTGCTGGCCATACTGCGGCTGACCGTACTGCTGCTGAGCATTCGGCTGCGCGTACTGCGGCTGCGTATACTGCTGCTGAGCGTTCGGCTGATCGTATGGCTGCTGCGCATACTGCTGGCTGTGCTGCGGCTGCGTATACGCGTTCTGCCCGGCGGACTGGCCGTACTGCGCGTAGGAGTTTTCGGAACCGTACGGAACCTGCGCCGACTGGCCGTATGCGTTCTGCGCGTCCTGCTGCTGCGCGGCATAGAAGTCGGGATTGTAGGACTGTGCGTTCTCAGTGTTCTCGACGATCGGGTCGTTGACCTGGTCGGAGCTGTTGAATTCGTTGTTGTGCTCGTTCATGATTCCACAATATCGCACCGTTTGTCTGATTATCGGCGTACATCCCTGATGCCGACCCTGATTTTTTACCGTTCTCTCCCCTAAAAAGTACCCGTCGTTTCGGGATGGACCTACTCCGACGGGTACTGGGCGCACGTTCCATGCATCAAGCGCATGCAACGTTCACCGCACCGCAAGCCACTTACATGCGGGCCAGGATATCGCGTCCCACCTCGTCAGTGGAACGCACCGTGGAGCCAAGCTCCTCGATGTCGGCTTCAACCGCGGTGTCGATGCGGGCTGCGGCCTCGTCGAAGCCGAGATGACGCAGCAGCATGGCGGCGGAAAGAATCGCAGCGGTCGGATTGGCCTTGTTCTGGCCGGCGATATCCGGCGCGGAACCGTGGATCGGCTCGAACATGGACGGATACTCGTCGGACGCGTTGATGCAACCGGAAGCGGAATAGCCAACGCCACCGACCACGGCACCCGCCTCATCGGTGATGATGTCTCCGAACAGGTTGTCGGTAAGGATCACATCGAAACGGGACGGATCGGACACCATGAAAATGGTGGTCGCGTCGATATGCAGATAGTCGTGGGAGACCTCCGGATACTCCTCAGCCACCCTGTTGACGATGCGCTGCCACATATCGCCCGCATTGACGAGCACGTTCTTCTTATGCACGAGGGTCACATGCTTCTTGCGCTTCATGGCCAACTGGAAGGCGTAACGCACCACACGCTCGACACCGTAGGCGGTGTTGATGGAAACCTCGGTGGCCACCTCATTCGGGGTCTCGCGGCGCACGGCTCCGCCGGCCCCGCAATACAGTCCTTCGGTACCCTCGCGCACCACCACGAAATCAATGTCTCCCGGATTGGCGAGCGGCGAGGTGACGCCCTTGTACAGCTTGGACGGACGAAGATTCACATACTGGTCAAGATCGAAACGCAACTTCAACAGCAGGCCACGCTCAAGAATACCCGCCTTGATGCGCGGGTCACCGACCGCACCCAACAGAATCGCATCGGTCTTCTTGATGCGCTCCTCTTCCTCCTGCGGAAGAATCGCACCATCACGCAAGTAACGTTCGGCACCCAAATCGAAATTCTCATATTCGAATTCGGCAACGCCTTCAGCGGCTTTCTCCAAAGCCTTCTGGGCCCACGGAGTAACTTCCTTGCCAATACCATCGCCAGGAATGACGGCGATCGTGTACTTCTTCGTTGTATCACTCATAGCACGCGACTCTAGTCACCCTTATGCGACGCAAGCAAAAAACGCTCAGCAAATGGACATTCCCCACCGCACAAACGCAACGCCCAATGCCGCAGCCATCAGCTGGTTATTCCCATGACGCCCAAGCACCACGCATTCTCATACGAAACCTCACGCCACTGCTTATAACGACCGGAAGTACCACCATGACCGGCCTCCACCTCGACCTTCGCCACCGCGTCAACACCCGCACGCTGCAATTTAGCCAGCCATTTCATCGGCTCGACATACAACACACGAGTATCATTCATGGACGTGGTGATGAAAATCTTCGGGAACACCGCCACACGAGAATCATCCTCGCTCTCCGGAGCGTTCTCATAAGGCGAGTACTCCTT
Source organism: Dysosmobacter segnis (assembly GCA_963590945.1). Classification (GTDB taxonomy): domain Bacteria; phylum Actinomycetota; class Actinomycetes; order Actinomycetales; family Bifidobacteriaceae; genus Bifidobacterium. The sequence goes on along the minus strand of CAVAQZ010000003.1, from coordinate 22,137 downwards.
CATATAGCGGTATACGTCCTCATTGTGCAGCGGATCCCCCCACTCATCCCATTCCGTAACGGTCAGAGGCAACGACGGATCAAGAATCGACGTCAACGCATCAACGAACGGCACATCCGCCTCAATACCGGCAAAACATTCCGGAGCCATATTGGCCACCGCACCCATCAGAAGACCACCAGCCGAACCACCATCGGCCACGGTCCGCGCGGCAGACGCCAACCCCGAACGCTGCAACGCACGCGTCGCATCCACAAAATCCTCAAACGAATGCTTCTTGTTAAGCAAATGCCCCTGCTCATACCACGCACGACCCATCTCACCGCCGCCACGAATATGAGGAACCGCATACAGCACGCCACGGTCAAGCATGCTGATCCTCGAAACGGAGAACCCAGGATCGGAACTAATCTCATACGCGCCATAACCGGTAATGAACATCGCGGAATCACAGGTAGGCACATCCCGCCTCCACACCAAGGAAACGGGAATGCGCTCGCCGTCACGTGCGGTGATCCACACACGACGTTCCATGTAATCGCGCGGATTGAAATCGCCGAGCACCGTCGCGCGTTTGAGCAGACGGTCCTCTCCCGTGGCCGGATCGATGTCATGCAACTCGCCCGGTCGGGTATAGCTGGAGAAGGAGTAACGCATGCGAGGCGCGTCATAGGAAGGATTTCCACCGGCGCCGATCGAATATAGGCGACGGGTCTCCCCCGGCATTTCATCGGCGGTGGCGCCGTCGGATGACGTCATGGCCTTACGGGACACGCCATGCACCGCGGAGCCTTCTCCCTGTGCCGCGGCTAACAGCATGTTCCGTCCCGAACCGTCATCCGAACCGCCATGCAGATCGCGCGCATGCGGACCGGCCGTATCGTCGACGGCAACGGGAACGCCATCCACCGCGGCCCACACCGCGGCACGTTCCTCGTTGATCTCGTCGACGGACTCGTCGACGTCCCAATCGTCCTCCAACGCGTGCGGAACGAGTTCCGTGAACCGCCATGGGCGTCCGGCAAGAAAATCCTCGGACGCGGCCTGCTTGGTCATGACCGCGATGTGCGTCAGGCTTTCCGCGCGGTACTGCAGGGTGACGAAATGACGGTGAATCGAGATTCCTTCGATGCCAAGGCCATGCGCTCCCTGCAAAATGGCCGGATTGCAAGGATTCGAATATGGCGTGCCGATCGGTCGCATGGATGCGCCCGGCTCAACATCGTCTCCATGCTCGCAGCCGTACGGAGAGCCCACCGCCACCCGCACGCCCTCGCCCAGACGGTATGGCGGTTCATGCGAGCGCATGTCGATCACGTCTATCTCGAAATTCGGGTTCAACGCATTGTGGTAGACCACGGCCAGCGGAATGTCTCCGCCATCTTCGCCGGCTCCTTCGAAGCAGGCGAAGCTCACGTCGTACTCCACGTCGGTCTCGCGCGGAATGAACGCATGGAACTCGCCTTCCGGATTCTCACAGGAGAGCAACAGCACTTCGGTGGTGGTTTTCGAACCGGTTCCGATCACGATGTTCCGCTCGTCGAAGGAAAGTCCTACGCCGACCCAGAAGCGTTCGTCCTCCTCGCGGTATACTTCCACGTCCTGTTCGACCGGAGTGCCGACCTTATGCCGCATCACCGCGTACGGACGCCATGCTTCGTCAAGCAACGCGTAAAACACCCATTTGGCGTCCGCAGTGAAGCAGGCTCCGCCGATGCCATCGAAATGTTCCGGCAGTTCCTCTCCGGTCGCTATGTTGCGGATGCGGAAATCGTAGCGTTCGTCGCCTTTCGTGTCGACGCCGTACAGCATCCAACAGCCGTCCTTGGAGATATCCATGCCGCCGACGCGGAAGAAGTCGTGCCCTTTCGCCTCGATGTTCGTGTCGAACACCACCTGCTCGCCTTCGAGCGGCACTCCCGGTTCGACGGTGGGCGGATCCCAATCGTCCGGTCCCGCGATCGGCAGACGGCATTGCACCGCATACTGCTCACCCTGCTTGGTTCTGGTGAAGTACCAGTAGCCGTCCATGCGCGTGGGCACCGACATGTCGGTTTCCTGCACATGCGATTTGAATTCCTCGAACAACGTGTCACGCAACGTTTTCAGCGGCCTCATCCGCTGTTCGCAATATCGGTTCTGCGCAACCACGTAATCCTGCACGTCCTGCGATTCCTTGTCTCGCAGCCATTCGTAATCATCCACGAAAACGTCGCCGTGAAAAACACGTTCCTTGGGTACGCGCTTGGCGCAGGGCACGTCGAAGAATTCAGTCATGCACGCGATTATACCGGTTCACGTACCGTCGAATCACTCGCCGAGCTTTTGTTTCAGGTACGGCAGCATGGTCTTCATCAGGTTGGATCCGGTGGTACCCGTGAACACGGGAACGTCGGTGACCGGAATCGGCTGCGTGGGAACGCGCCCCGCGACCGCGCCGAGATTTCCGGCGACCTCCTTCGGTGAAAGCTGCCGGATGCCGATCGCCAGCACACGCCCAGGATAACGCTTTGCGATCGTGGCGTACGTGGTCGGGTCCTTTTGGCCGTCATCGCCGATGAGGATGAACTTCATATCCGGAAAATCGGCCATGAGCTGCTCCGCGTATTCGAGCTTGTGCTGCACACCGGAGGGGATGAATGTTTTCGGGCGCGGATCGAGGTCCCGCAACAACAGCGGTCCTTCCGGATAACCGTGGTATTCGATGAGATGTCGAATCGAGCTTTCCACGTTCCACGGAGATGTGGAAAGGTAGAAGAACGGCGCGTCCGGAAACATGTCGGCTATGCGGTTGAACAGCAGGTTCATGCCCGCGACCGGCACCTTCTTCTTTGGATTGAGCAGCAGCAGATTGTAGGCGGCCTTCATCAGGCTCGGCGCCTCTGTGACCATGACGGTGTCGTCGACGTCGGAGATGACGCCGACCTTGGTGCCGCTTGGAATGGTGAACAGTTTGGCGTTGACCGGCTTGCGGCTGCGTACCCGGTATGAGACGTCGTGGATGCCGGGCTCAAGCGAATGTTCCGCGACAAGATCGAGATAACCGGCGGAATCGGATGCCACGAATTCGCTCGACACTTCACGGTTGCTGCCGACTGCGTCGTACACTTCCGAAGCGCCCACCTGCACGGTTTCGATCGGCACGGAATCGATGGCTATACGCACTTTCGTATGCGGAGAAGGAATCGTGAGCATGGCACGGATACCGCGGGTCATGCGGCCGGCCTGCCTTTTGAACGGTCCGTATACGGTGCGGCATACAAGACGGGAGTAATGCTCGGTACCGTAACCAACGTATGGCTCCACACGCGGGTACCAGTCGAGTCTGCGAACCAGAGCCGTGGAGAATTTCAGCCATATGCCGAAGCCCTTGGTGATGGCACGACGGCAACAGCGAACCATCGGCGGCTTGGCTTCGATGCGTTCATGCTTCGATGCCGCGTCGAAGGTGGTAACCACCTTACGGGCGGGGATCGGCACGGTCGGCATGTCGTCGGAAGATACGCGCCGTCCCTCCGGCTCGGATTGCGGCAGTGGCTGTGGTTCGCTCATAATCTCCACTATAGGAGCGGGTTGGGAGGCATTCGTCGCCTCCCCGCGAAAAATCAGGGAACTTTCAGGGTTCGCATGCCGCCATGAGTCAGGCGGCATGCGAACCCTCCCATGCATGAAGTTCCTACCTGGCCACCTTGGAATATTCTTCCGCGGACAGCAGATCCGGCTCGTCGTCCTCAAGCTCGATCTTGAAGATCCAGCCTTCGCCGTACGGATCCGAGGTGATGATGCTCGGGTCGTCGGCGACTTCGGAATTCACGTAGCGGATGGTGCCCGCGACCGGCGCGATCAGCGTGCTGACGGCTTTCGCCGATTCAAGTTCCGCGACCTCGTCTCCGGCCTGCACCTGCGTGCCGACTTCCGGCAGATCGACGTACACGAGTTCGCCCAGCTGGTCCGTGGCGTATTCGGTGATGCCCACCATGGCCGGTTCGACCGACGCGTCCACCCACACATGCTCGTCGGAGTATTCGAGATGTTCGGGTATTTCGAGGTTCACTTTGTTGTCTTTGTCTTCGCTCATGCCGCTCATTGTACGACATTGACCATTGCCGTACGCTCGACATTCGCTTACGGCAGTTCGTGGCCAAGCCATTCCTCGATCATGTAACGCGCGATCGTGGCTTTGCCGGGCGCTTCCATTCGTCCGGTGATCAGTTCGTTCATGTATTCGTCGCGGGTCACCCAACGCGCCACCAACGTTTCCTTGCCGTCCACGCATACATCGGTGGTGTTGGCCACGCCCTTGAACGCCATCATGAGCGACGCGGGGAACGGCCACGGCTGCGAACCGAGATATTTCAGTTCGCCAAGTTCTATGCCGACCTCCTCTTTGGCCTCACGCCGACATGCGTGTTCAAGGTTCTCTCCCGCTTCCACGAATCCGGCGGAGACGGAATACAGTCCGGTATTTCCCCACACGCTGTTGTGCTGCAGAAGAAGACGATCGTCACGGTCCACGATCGCGGTGATCACGGCCGGTTCCACGCGAGGGAACAGCAGGCGATTGCCGTCCGCCTCATTACCGCATCGTTGCGCCCATCCGCCAAACGCGGGTTGCGTCGGAGCGCCGCACGTCGGGCAATGCCGTTGACGCGCATGCCAAACGCTCAAAGACACGGCGGTGGTTGCCTGGCCAGCTTCTCGTGCACTGGCATGGGGCGCGAATCCGCGCAGATCGACCCAGTCGAAACGTTCGGAGGCGCTTTCCAACAGCGATTTCGACCGCGCGTTCCTTGCATCCGCCTCGTTCGGATCATGTTCCGCGAAAGCATCGTCGGCACCTTCGAACGCACTGTCGGAAACGATGGGTTCGTCAGGTTTCACACGTGTCACGTCCACGGCCACCACGCGTTCGCCGCGTTGCCCCCCATAGGTTCCGAGGAAGATGGCGAGCGCCGCCGGATGGCTTTTGAGCTCCGCCGCGACGTATGCGCCCGGCAGCTGGGCGAGGCGCATTTTCACATTCGCGTAATCCGCGATCGCGCCTTGTCCGTGCGGCACCGCCACTTTTCCGTCTTTTACGAGTATGACTTTCGTGGCCGGTTCGAACAGTACCGTTTCGAACAGGTCGGGCTCGCTTCTGCGTGACGATTCGTAGTCGATGTCGCCTTGGGCGAGTGGCAGGAACGGCAGGGTCTGGGTCAGCGCCAGTGGAGAGAACACGCTCATCTCACTCTTCTTTCCGATGATTCGTATCGTATGTTCGTTCGGCTGGTTTCGTTCGGATGATCGTCCGGTTTGCCTCTTCAGCCGACGCGACCAGTAAGATCGGCCAATGCTTTCGCGACCTGCGCGGGGTGTTCGTACGCGCTGAAGTGGCCGCAATCGTCGATCACGGTCAGCTGCACGCTCGTGCCCGTCATCGCTTCGGCGATGGGGCGCATCACCGCGGGCGGGCTTGACGGATCCTTATCTCCGCAAATCACCGCGACGGGAACACTGATTCGCGGCAGCACGTCGTTCAGATCCGGACGTCCGGCAGCCATGCGTTCGCGCCATGCGATGCCGGCTGCGGGCTGTTCGTTGATCCATTGCGTGAACTGGCGCTTGTATTCGTCCGATTGTTTGATGGAGGAATCGGATTGCGTGGCCTGGGCGAATCCCATGACCGGTTCGTGGGTGCCGGTCGACTCGCACTGCTTCGCGATCGCGACTCGGTTCGCCCTCGTCTTTTCGGAATCGGCGTCAGCCTTGGTGTCGCACAGCGCGAGCGCCGCCACCGCTTCCGGGAAAAGCCTCTGAATGTCAAGGATCAGGTAGCCTCCCATTGAAAGGCCGACCCAGATGGCCTTGTCGAAGCCGGCGGAACGCACCATGTCCACGTACGACCGGGCCATGAGATCCATGGCATGCGGGAACGTGCCGTCCTCGGCCATGCCTCCACTGGCTTCCTCGTTGGGAATCGGGCCTTCGCCGGCACCTGGCATATCCGGAGCCCAAATCGGATGGTCCGTGGTCAGACCGGCCAGTTTCTCGGCGCAGTCGGACCACATGCGATGGTCGACGGGGAAGCCATGCACGAGCACGATCGGAATGCCCGAGCCTTCCTTCAGCACATTGTTTTTCACGGTAATCGTCATATTCGTCTCCGTATCGGTGGGTTCAATGGGTTTCGATGGTCTTCACAGTGGTTTCGGCGGTTCCGGTGGCTTCGGAGTCCCTATGTTCCGACGATTCGGCATCGTCAACGTTTCGCGTTCAAGCATCGACGGGACTTCCGGCTTCGCCGACTACCGGCCGGCCCAGCATAATGCTTGACGTACCAGCGTTCCGTAGCCGTCTGCCATCTGGTTGATGAACGTGTCGAGGACCTCGCTGTCGGGTTCGACCCATTCCACATCGAGCGTTTCATCCTGAGGCTTGCAATCACCGGCGATCGGCACCACGTAGCACAATGCGATCGCATGCTGGCGGGAATCGTAATAATCCGACAATCCAGGAATCGGGAAGAATTCAGCCACCGTGAACGGCTGCAGACTCACGGGAAGCTGCGGCAGAGCAAGATCGCCGAGGTCTTTGGCGACATTGCGCGCGATGGCTTCGCGCAACGATTCGTGATACAGCACACGTCCCGCGATCAACGTGCGTTCGATACCGCCTTCGTCGGTCACGCGCAACAGCGAGCCGACTTGGCAGACGCGTCCCAGATCATCCGTGCGCACCGGAACCACCAGCACGTACGGTATGGGCATCTCGCCACGCATGCGTTCGATTTCATCGGAGGAAAGCCACCCTGGAGGATTGCCCGTTCCGCGAATGAACGCTTCGGGTGTTATGCCGTCAAATTCGCCACGACGGCGACCCGCGTCGAAATCGTTCTCATCGGGGACTTCATCATTCATCACTGGCATGCTTCCCATTATCACGCATCCCATGTGAATAGACTGGAAAATTCACAACCGGCGAGGAACGTGACGCGTAACGGTACAATCGCAGACAAAGCACAAAGCAATATTCAGCAAGGAGCAGCCATGGCGACTCATGCGGTCACTTCGCAGGAATTCAACCAGATCGTGGAGAACAACGATCTGGTGTTCGTTGATTTCTGGGCAACCTGGTGCGGACCGTGCCGCGCGTTCGGCCCGACGTTCGAGAAGGCGAGCGAATCCAATCCGGACGTGTTCTTCGCCAAAGTGGACATCGACCAGAATCAGGATCTGGCTACCGCGGCCAACGTGCAGGCGGTTCCGACCCTGATGGTCATCAAGAACCAGCAAATCGTGTTCCAGCAGGCCGGGGCCTTGCGCGCATCGGACCTCGACGATCTGATCAGCCAAGTCCGTAATCTCGATCTCAGCCAGGAATCCGAGGAATAATACCGATTGGATACCCTCACATTCGTTTCGCTTCATCCCATCGATGAGGTAGAATCGTGACTTAAGGTGCGCGTTCCGACGGAGCCTTGCAAAGGCGCGCTCCATGCCCTGTCATGAAATCCGTCGAGGCCCTCGAAAACGCTTTATAGGAGCAGAATGGCTAAGCACGGCAATCGCAAGTCCTCATTCACCCTGAGCATGCCGAACAAGACTCAGCTGGTGAAGATCGCCGCGGTGGTTGCGGCAACGGGACTGCTGGCCACAGGCGGCATCGTTTCTCGCAATCTGTATGTTTCCGCTTCAGGAACCACAGACGAACAGCAGGTGACCGCTTTCTCCGTGACCGATTCCACCTCCGAAGCGTCCCGTGGCAACGCTCGAGATCTCCTAAGCGCAGACACCTCGTACGTGACCGTGAAAATCAACGGCAAGTCCCGCGTGGTTCCGGGAACCAATTTCACGGACGTGAAGTCCGTTCTCGAAGCGGGAAACATCACGCTTGATCCGGAAGACACCGTCTCCCCATCGCTGACCACCAAAGTCGACGAGAAAACCGTGATCACCATCGAACGCGCCGATGCGTCCGTCGAGGTGACTGATACGGCGATCGCGTTCAACGTCGTGAAGAAGGAGACGGCGGATCTTCCACAAGGTCAGGAGAAGGTCGAGACCGAAGGCGAGGAAGGCGTGCTCGAAACCACGAGCATCGTCACCAAGTCCGGCAGCACTGTCGTATCTTCGAATATGGTCAGCTCGTATGTGAAGAAAGCTCCGACCGACAAGGTGATTCTCGTCGGCACCGGAACATCATCCTCTTCCTCGTCGTCCTCATCGTCCTCTTCATCCTCTTCATCGATCGGCACTACCGTACCGGCCGGCGAAATGCAGCAATGGGCTCACGATTACTTGATTTCGGCAGGATATACCGAAGCCGACTTCACCGCGACCGTGTACATAATCAGCCATGAGTCCGGCTGGAGCGTCACCGCAACGAACGCCAGCTCCGGCGCATACGGACTCCCCCAGGCACTGCCCGGCAGCAAGATGGCCTCCGCCGGATCCGACTGGGCCACCAACTACCAAACCCAGCTCAAGTGGTTCTGGGGTTACTGCGAACAGAGTTACGGCTCCATCCAGGGTGCCTACACCTACTGGCTTGCCAACAAATGCTACTGATGCTCCGCTCGCTTTAGCGACATCCTGCTAACGTTCTAGCGACACCCGCCGGGCACCATAATGGCGCTTTACTCACGCTGCCGGTGCCCGGTGGCACTACCGACGTCCCGCTCGCACCACCGACACTTCACTCGTGCTGCTGACGTTCCACTCACGACACCAGCATCCCGCTTACGCCACCGACACACTGGATTGGAAGGCGGATTTTTAAATTCCCAGTCCCTCATTTCCCATTCCTCGTCGCCGAACCCAAACTACAGCGTCAGTAACATACAGACCACGGCCACTCTTCATACCGTTCTCTTCATACCTTGCGGATTCACTGGAGACCGTGTTGATTTCCTACAAGCAATGCGGACTCACGGGTAGTTGTGCGGATTTTCAACATCCTCTGTTGATTTTTAAACCATTTTGCGGATTTTTATAATATCGTGCGAATTTTAGACCAACATGTGGATTAATAAATCTACATTTTACATACATGCGAAAATAATAGTTCTTATATCACAACGATTCTTTTTAAATAAGAGATTCGTTTAACTCTTTTATATAGAAAATAATCCACACACCATCTTGAGAATCGACACTACTTCAAAATAATCCGCATAACGGTTTTGGAATCCGCACGCCAGTTCCGAAGTCCGCACAGCACCCCAGAAATCCACACGCCACCCAAGAATCCACATAGTTATGCACATCAAGAGAACTCAGAAACGCAGCTTTCCTCTTATGCACAATTTTCGGATTCGGTTCGTTTGTCGTGGATTGCCGCCTCACGTTGAATACCTACGATCGCAAAACAGTCATGGGCATAGTCGCCGGCAATCCCACAAACCACAATCAGTAGTTGTAGGTCACGTCGTTTTCCAACTTGCCGCTTGGTGTCTGGTCGATCTTCAGATCGGTGGTGGCCGTATCGGATACGGTCACATCAAACTCGTATACGACGCTTTTCCCGGGGGCGATGTACGCCATGCTCGAATTGAGCGGATTGCCGTCCATGGTGGCGTCGCCCTGATCACGCACATCCCCGCTGGTGGTCAGCCCGCTGATCGACCCGCCAGCCGGAGCATACAACAGCACGCGCTGCGCCGACGTTCCGCTGGGCGCAACGATTTCACCGTCAACGCCCTTCTGAACACCGCCGAGAATGTATTGCGTGCAGGAGGCCATTTCCTCGGAAGTCAGGGTGTTCGTCATCGTGTATTTCACGTGGTAGGTGTTTCTCGAAACTCGGGTCACTTCGCTTTCGCGCTTGATATACCAGCCTATTTTCGAAGGGTTCTGCTCATTGAGATAGATACCCACTTCCGGTTCGCTTTCGCTTTCCGGAATGCTTTTGGCCAGACCGGCACCTTGGAAGTACTGCGTTTCATCCTCATGGAATGTATATGCGTAGAAATGGCGATTTTCCGCCAATTCACCAATGCTTTGCACCACTTTCATCATCTGGTCGGCGTTCATGTTGCCGAACGCGTTGTCCATCACGGTTTTCGCGATGTACTCGAAATACGCATCCTGCTGGTCTTCGGGAATGTCTTTATAAATGGTGTTCAGCATATACTCCGCGGTGTTTTGCCCCGTAAGCACGGTACCGTTGTCAAGCGTCACATTGCCGGTGATCTCCACCATTTTCTGAATGAACACCGGGTCGATGGAGATCAGTCCATCGATGTCGCACGCGTATTGCGATCGCTGCCAGGATGCATTGAGCATCTCCGCGTTGCGCGATACATCCGGCACCGCGAAGGTGTCTCGCACGTCGAAGGAAAAACCGAGAGGCTTGGAGAACACGTTCCTTTCCGAATCATTGCCGTTGCCGCCGTTGATGAACTCCGCGTTGGGATGGAACTCTCCGACCACAATCCTGCCGTTTTCGGCCGTCATGGTGCCGAGAGACCCGACCAGACCGCCACCGGACCGCGTTTCGGACGTGGTCTGCGCGGCAAGAAGATAAGTGCGCGAACCATTCTGCCCCAGGAAGGACGGCATCATCTGCAACGCGCCATTGAGCTGATCGATCAGCGTGGAAACGTTGTTGAGCTCGTTTTTGCCCTGCATATAGGCGCTCTTCACGACACCGATTTTGGGCTCGGCCAACGTGTTGTACGTGCCGGCCTGTTGTTTCATCAGCTTGTTGACTTTCGAGAAATCGTCTTGGATATCAACGATCGGCTGCAGATTGAGATGCCCATCCTCACCGGAAAGATCCGAATTCGCCAGTCGTTGCGCGATACTGGCAAGCTGGGGAAGGGTCTGCTGCGCCATGTCGTCCACAACTTCCGTCATGCCTTGCACCGTTGCGATGTCCGAACCGACGAACGGAATCTTCGCGGCGACATTCCACAATGTTCCGTGTGCGATTGCTTTTGCTTCCGCAGTTTCGGTCTGCGCCTGCCGCATGGCCGCCGCGGCGGTTTCGGCGTTCTCGAGTTCGCTGGTTTTGTTGATGATCGATAATGCGGAAAGCGCCTTTCCTTCGTGTTCTTTCACGGACTGCGCCTGCTTGTAGAACTTCACGCCGAATATCGCCGATATCGCAACCAACAGCACAAGAACCGCAACCACAATAAGTACGACGTTCCTTGCGGTATGCGGATCTTTTCCTTCTACGACACTCTTTTGAACGCTGTCGTCCCGCGGAGCCTGATTCCGCGCACCATAATCATGACCCCGCTTCAATGTGCCCTCGATACCTCGTTACCTGCGTTTAGCTTTCTCTTTATATCACATCACGCAACCCCCGTTCAAAATAAGGGGGCACCCTTGTTCTTGCAAAAAGAAACAGGCTCCATGCCACATACGAACCGCGCCCCGATTGCCGGATCGAGGAAATCCAGATATGTTCGGGGCGCGGCTCAATCGAATCAGGCGTTCGCCTTCTTACGACCGCGCTTCTTCATAACGCCAGGTTCCACGCCCGATGCGTCAAATACCGCCGTATTTTCTTCCTCGTAATACGTTCCGGGAAGCGCAACGTAAGAGACTTCATCGTCCGCGACCTCATCGGAAAGCGTCACGAATTTCAACGCCGCCGACATTACGATCCGCTCTTTCAACGTAACAGAAGCGGTGTTTTTTCCTCCCTTTTCACAGAATTTAATGGCATTGGCACTCCCTTTGGCACAGGGGGAAATCGCAATCTGAGAAGTTTTTTCGTTGACCAGAAGTTTTACATATTCCGGATTTCCGAGTGTCATGACGGTAGCTTTGTTGAAGCGCACCGCATCTTTAGTGATGTTCATGGAGAGTTTGCCATGCGGCGTGCTCGTATTCACTTCCTCGAACCCATGCAAAACAGACATTTCCGCCCCCTATTCAATATGAATAAAAATTACAGAATGAGTATACATCATTCCGCAATTTCTTTTTTAGGCGGATTTATACCTTTTATTCACCCCTTACCTCTTTAATATGCCCCCGTCCCCCTGAATAGCACAAGCACGGTCTTCGCTAAAATTATGATGTCTCCGGCGATCGACCAATTTTCGATATAGGAAACATCCAAATATTCGCTCTGCTCCTGAGAGAGATCGGACCGTCCCGACACCTGCCACGGACCGGTAATTCCAGGCTTCACCAACAGTCACGCGGAATAGAGGGAACCATAGCGGGCCACTTCTTCCGGCAAGGCAGGGCGCGGGCCCACAAGAGACATGTCCCCTTTGAGTACATTGAAGAATTGCGGGAATTCGTCAAGCGATGTCTTGCGAATAAAGCGACCGATTTTCGTAATGCGAGGATCGTCTTTCATCTTAAAGATGAAACGATCGCCCTGACCGCTTTCCTCCGCAAGCTTCTTCTTCAGCTCCTCGGCATTGGTAACCATGGAACGGAATTTGTACATTTCAAATGGCTGGCCATGCAATCCGATGCGAGTCTGTTTGAAGAACACCGGACCGCCATCATCGAGTTTGATGGCGATCGCCACGCCGAGCATGATCGGGGAGGAGATAATCAGCGCGCACAGCGATCCGATAATATCGAGAACGCGCTTGACAGTATACGTGGCGGCGTCGTACTGCGGCAGGCTGGCCAGCAATATCGGCTGTTCCGTTGTGTTGCGCAGGTAGAGTCGATGTCCGCTCACGTCGGCGAGAGATACGGCCAACGCGAGTTCCATGCCCAGGGATTCCACCGCCAGAGACATTCCGTGCAACATGTCGGAATCACGGGAAAGCACGTCGGCGACGTACACTTCCTGCGCCCCGAGGCTTTCGCAGATACGGGGGAACGCCGAGTTGAACGACACAACCTTGAGCCTGTCGGCGCCGGGAATGTTCGGGTCAGGAGTATAGGCGGTAACCACATACGCGTCGTCGGACGACGTGTCCGCCTCGATCGGGCATACCGCAACAGGCTCATAGCCCCAGTTCGAGCAGTCGTTCATGGTACGCAGCGCACGGTTAATCCCATCGGAGGAACCCACGATCACCGTTTTGTATTTACAGGAACCCTTCCTTCGATTGGCGTGCAGCCCACATCGCATCTGCCATCTCGCACCGATTTCAAGGAAGAGGGCGATGATGGGTGCGACGATGAGCGCCGTGCGCGGCAACGCCAGTTTGAAGACGAACGCAAGGCAGCAGTAGCTGACGATGGTCAGCAGCGACGCATTGAGAATCTTCGCATACAGTTCGTATCCTTCGGCCATGACATGACGATGGTACGTGCCAGCGAAAGTAAGGCATAGCACCCAGATGAATCCGAAAAAGACAAGAAACAGCCAGAACGGCATGACTGTGCCGATGGTGTCGAACGCGGCATCGTTGACCAACAGGCTGATGGTCAACGAGAAGAACATCACCGCCAAATCGACCGCGATCAGGCTGGCCACGAAAACATAACGCCACTTCGGGGTGGCGGATGCGGATCGATGGGCCTTTTTACCGTTCTCTTTAGTACGGAACGGAGTGTTGGAAAACGTCATCGGCTCATAACGCGACCAATCACGCTCCCCTTGACCTCGTGAATACAATCGAGCCTCATCCCGAGTGCCGGAGGAGATTACGTGAATCTCTTGAGTTCGCGCCTCTTTCTGCAAACCCACGGCTCCACCTCGCATGAAATCTCTCTCTTTTCTCCCTAATTTCCTTAACCCCATACACGGTAACACACTCCCCCGATAAGGGGGGGGCTCATATCCCACCAGCCCCGTGTCACAGTCGCCACGCAGTCGCCACCCAATGAATCCGCGAAGGGAAATCGTCAATCGCATGATCGTCAGGAGCGCCTCGACGGACAGCCCTCGGAAAAACCATTTCGACCGCCCGCAAAATGCAAGCAACGTGTCGAGCCTCCCAGGAGAGCATTCTTATCATTCAAATATTTTCACAGAAATATTAATAATCAATCAAAAATACACTAATTCAACTTGCATTAAAAGCATCCTTATGAGATAATTTACATAACATGACGTCATGCTCTATCTCATAAATTCCTCATCGCCGAGGATGACCTACATAAACATTTCACCTACAAAATATTTATAAATATTCATCTCATTACAACATTTCAATATTCATATTATTTACCAAATAAGGAAAGAACTACAATGGCACGTAGTAATCAAGCATCGGCATCGAATGCAAAGCCCCTCAAGAGGGGACATTCGGCAATACGATTTTTCGGGATACCCACCGTCTTGTTGGCCTTGCTGGCCTTGTTAAGTGTTCTCATTGCGCCTTCATCGGCGGCGGCACAGGAAGACCAGACGTCTCCAGCCGCCCAGGTTGGCAATAGAACTTACGCAACACTGCAAGACGCGTTTGATCATGTTTCCATGAAAAACACCACGGTGACGTTGCTCTCCGACGTGAACGAACAGGTAACCGTGTCTACGTCAACGGCAGTCGGAGCCATCACCCTCGACTTGAACGGCCACTCGTTACAGGTTGGCGAGAGCGTTCCTCCGACTGCGGCCATCACCATTCCGTCCGGAACATCCCTGACCATAATCGGACCGGGCACAGTCGATGGCGGGCAATCACCCGCAATCGACTGCTACGGAGCGTTATACGCAAAAGGCGGAACATACAAGTCCGAGTCCACGCTGATACGTTTCGCGGAAACCGAAGAGTCTTCGGCGGAAGGTTATTTTTCAGACGGCATCTTCACGGCTCCCACATTGTTCGAAAAGATGGATTCAGCCGAATATTTAGGATACGTGACCATTCGCGGCGGCGAATTCCACGGTACGATTCCGTCCGGATTGGACACGCTCGCGATATTGGACGGTTCGTTCTCGGACGCTGCGAACGTTACGCAATATCTGGCCAACGGATTCGGCTTGACGCACGATGATGACGGCATGTTCCGCATCACCGAACTCTTGATCGTCAGCAGCACCCCTTCCGTGGAGTTGACTCCTTCGAAGGATCTGCAGCCGTTGAGCAATGACGGCTTGATCGAATTGACAGGCACCGCATTGAACGCGATCGCCGATTACCGGCTGGTCGCCGACAGCCAGCAGCTTCAACTTGTGAACGATGCGATCGACACCGCCGTTCGAGCCGTACGCGACGGGAAATCCTACGACTCCATCAGTCAGGAAGTCACCATCACCGCTGTTCGCAATACGGTCGACGGCGAGGAATCCGGCAATGTTGCGATGAGATCGGCCGAACATGACACGGTGAGCGCCACGATACGCGTGGCCATCGGAGCGGTGACGGAACGGCAACCTCAGGTTCCGAACCAGCCCACAAAGTCGAAACAGCCGGAATTGTCAAAGACCGGTTCGACGGTGCTCGCCCTTGCAGGCGTCGCCCTTCTGCTGACCGTCGTTTCCATCGCAGGCATGGCTGCAGCCACAAAGCATCATCTGCAGTAATAGCGCACGTCACACACCTTATGCCGCGTTATACATCACGGCATAACGCACATGGCGCATAACGGTGGGTACCCGAAAACTTTATGATCGTTTCGGGCACCCACCGTTCAATTCATTCCACTTCCAACGTTGCCAGCAATGCCTTATGATCGGTACCGGAAACCGTCGCCGTCGAAAGATCACCGACCACCACGCCGTCGCTATGCACAATATGATCGATTTCGGAGAAAGCCGGCACAATACCTTTATTCGTCGGATACGTCAGATGGAATCCCGATCCGGATTGCTCCGCCGCGTCCACGAATCCGCTACCCAGCATGCTGCGGAATCCGGAATGGTCCCATACCGAGTTGTAATCGCCCATCAACACGAGAGAGACGTCGCTTTCGGTCTGTATCCGCCCGATCGTGTTGAGATTATCGCGCCACAATCCAAGATTGCCCGGACGGGGAGATTGCAGATGCACCGAACCGAACCGAACGGTCTTGCCGTTCATGGTGACGGACGCGGCCGGAATCGAAGACGTTTCAATCGTTACCAGGTCTTCCGTCTCATCCTGAAGAGGCATGGCGCTCCACAGCGCGTTTTCTCCGCCATTGCTGTAATCCGTATGCTGCGCATCGATCTCATACGGCAGTATGTCCCGCAAGCCGGCCGCTTCCAGCCGATCACGCAAACTCCAGGTTCCTTCCTGCAGAGCAAGCACTTCCACATGCTCCTCACGAACGATTCGCACGATATCTTCCGCATCGGCATTACCGTTTTTCGTGTTCAACGTCATGATGCGCGCATATCCGTCGGTAATGTTCAACGCATCGGCACCTACCGCCTGACGAGCGGCGTCGGAAAGTTTTACCGAGGGCACGAAATATCCCCAATGCCATACGATCTGCAAAATCACGCATACTACGCTTACCGTCGCCAGCAGTTTTCTACGGCTTATCAGCGATATAACAACAAGAACGGCCGACACCACCGCCAAATACGGAACGAATGGAACCAGCAGCGGAAAAATCCCTCTTCCAGACATCGGTTCGGGCAGCACCCGCAACACCATGCAAACCGCAATGGCCACGGTCAACATCCACAAAAAAGCAACGACTACTTTGCCCACGCCCGTATTGAAACGTGATTCCATTCTGGAGCGATTCGACGCAGAATGTCTGGGTCCTCTCGGGCGAGCAGATGAAGCAATCCCGCTATTGGCTGTGCGACCTTCGTTGACCATGTTCGCATATCCCTTTTCTTTCCATATCCCCCGATAACTATACCCTCTCCCCCGTATAGCTGATGCGATATACTGGATTCGATTTTTGTCATCACCCGAAAGTTAAGGTATTCCACGCATGCGCGTTCTGTTCGTATGTACCGGTAACGTCTGCCGATCCCCCCTGGGCGAGCTGCTGTTCCGTATGTATACCACCGGAACCTCCCTCGAAGTGGACAGTGCCGGCACACACAGTCTCGTCGGTCACGGAATCGACGCCTCAAGCGCTTCCCTGCTCACTTCGGCGGGCATTGATTCCTCCGCATTCCGTTCGAAGCAACTGACACGTCAGATCGCCGATGCATGCGACCTGATCCTTTGCTTCGAGGAGACGCAGCAGCACAACATCGTCGCAATCTCACCGTCCGCCATGCGATACACGTTCACACTGACGGATTTTTCGAACATGTGCGCATATTGCGCTCAGCAGAACATGATTAAAGGCGTCACGCTGCCGGAACGCCTGCAATCGGTGATCGCACAGGCCACGATGGTTCGTCCGATGCTGCCGTCAGCTGGCACGATCGCCGATCCGTTCCGCAAGGATTTTTTCACCTTCCGTCAAACCGCGGACGCTATCGACTCTTCCATCCGCAACATTCTGAAATCGTTGAGTTTCGGCACTTCCGCAACCATCCTGGAAACGGTTGCGCTGACCGATTCTCCGGCCGCTGCCGCAAATCCGCCGTATTACCGTGGTGATGTGGTGGCGGGCACCTGGTCTTGGCCGCCCATTCCATTCATCGATGCAGTCGCGCCCGAGGGCGTAGTCGAAAAGAATGATGAAGAGGAAACGTCCGTTGACTCACTGCAGGCGACAACCATCAAGCCCGAGGGCGACGATACCACCGCGCTCCCGTCCGAAGGCGTCCCCGTAAGCGACCATGCGGCCAATACCGGCACAATGCCGCGGATCACCGAGGATACATCCGCCCGCGACGAGGCGGCGGCGAAAGACGTGCAGAAACGCAAACGCCGTATCATCATAGTCGCGTCAGCCGCAGCCGTATTGACGTTGGTGGTGGCCGGTAGCGCAGCGTTCTGGCACCATTCGCGGACCGTAGCCAATCAGCAGGCGCTCGGTTCCTGCGAAAAAGAGGCTTCTCGCTACGCGAAGATCAAGAAGCAGTATGATTCCGCGATTCAAAGCGCGAATCTGCTTACCTCGATTCCCGCCAGCGAGCTGGCGGATGCAAGCACCCTTGACACATTGAAGGCGGAACTCTCCGACACTTACGATTTCATTCCGACGACGCAATGCGTGGCATCCCTCTCAACCGAAAACCTTACGCAAGCGGCGAATCAGAACAGCAAGAACGCTGATGCCATGAAGAAATCGTTGAAATCATTGACGGCCGCTTCCGACGCCGTGACCGAAGCCCGTGAAGCGCAAGCCACCTCCAGCGTGGAGGCCGCCAGGCAAGCTCTGCAAAGCACCGTCGATCAAGCCACGAAACTGTTGGAATCAAGCCAAAACAGTGTGGCCGACGAACAGACCCGCACTGATCTGCAGAAGGCCATAGACAGCGCCAACAGCCTGCTGCAGAACGATGACGCGACCATCGAACAACTCACCGAAGCCCGTACTGCGGTCGATAAGGCCATACAGTCCGTCACCAAGTCTTCAGCGCAGTACAATGCCGATAATCAGGTGTACGAGAACGCGCAGCAGAGCACGAGCAACAACGGACGTCAATACTATTATTACAACCCAAGCGAGTACAGGCAGAGTTCCTCGACGTCCGCCAACAATGGCGGCAATTCCAGTTCCGGATCCAGTTCCGGCAACAACTCCAGTTCTGGCAGCAGCTCCGGTTCCGGCAGCAACTCCGGTTCCAGTTCCAGCGACAGTTCCGGAACCGACCCCACACCGACGCCAACGCCAACACCCACCCCGGATCCGACCCCTACACCAGATCCGGAACCAACACCGGAACCGACGCCGACGCCCGACCCGGAACCAACACCCGATCCGGAACCGACCCCAACTCCGGACCCGGATTCCGGCTCCGACACGGGAACGGATTCGGACAACCAGTCCTCTACAAACGAATAGTCACAATAGCCACAAAACAAGGAGGGCGACGGTTCACACCGCCGCCCTCCGGTCATTTACGCGCAGTCACACCGGGCTTCTCCGTGGATCCTCTTCCATCCAAGATGTTCCGCTGAATGCCGGATAACCATGACGTTCCTCATTTTCATGGCAATCACGCGAAACCATGCATTCACTCCGATGAGGCCGATGCCGCGTACTTGTTGATGGCATCCTGCAGTTTGTTGAGCTGGTCCGTATACGTGCTCGGGCTACCGGAGGTAGACGTGGTAGCCACCTGCTGAGAATCGTTCAACGCGACGGACAGATCCTGTCGAGCATTCAAATCCGCGGATTTCACATTGGCAAGCACGCTCTGACCCTCATTGACCTTATCAACCAACTCCGCCTTGGCCACAGCCGTATCGCGAGCGGTCTTGGAACGCTCAACAGCGGTCTTGGCGCTGAGGATGGCCTCAACCTTGTTTCCCAACTCACGGGTAGCCGCGGTGAGCTTCTCATCGCTGGCACGATTGTCTTCGACCGACGCGGAGGCATCGCAGCTGACGTTGACGTCCGTCTCTTCATTGGCCTTGTCGACCGCCTCATGAAGGTCGGTCACGGTCTGCGAATCCTGTACCTGATTCTCCGCGATCTGCAAGTCATCGGCCGCGCCGTCAACGGTCTTTTTCAAACGTTCCGTGCTCGACTGGTAAATATCGACGGACTGCTGGCAGGAGCTCAGCACTTCCTGACTATCGACGCGGTTGCGCAAGCCAAACGAGACTCCCGACACCACGGCCGCGACCACCGCAATGGAGACCACCGCAATCAGTTCACGACGGTGCCGGTATACGAACCCTTCCGGTTTCGCATTTGCCGCGGCATCTGCGGCACCACTGATCGAGAGTCCACGAGACACACCCTCCGCAGCGGCGCCATCCACTTCCGCCAGAGGAAAATCATAAGTCATCGGGGCTTGATCATCATGAGTTCCGCTCGGAGAATACACTTCCGGCCATTCCTTGAACTCGTTTCCCGCCATACTTCAGCTTTCCCTTCCAACATTTCCTGACATCTTCTCGCATACTACACGCAAGACACGTCATCAAGGGGTGCTTTTGCACCCAACACCCCTCGTTCAAGAGGGTATAATGGCGCGGGACGATCGCATTACCGCATTCGCACGAAAGTCTCAAAAAACACAAGAAGTCAGAGGAACATCGTGACCGCAGCAAAGAAGAAACTACTTATTGTCCAGGAAGCCATGGGTGGCTGCGGACGCAATGTCGTAGACATCGTCAACGGCATCGACCACAACAAGTTCGATATAACGGTCGCCTACGGAACCAGCCGAATCGACGACTACTACCGTAAGGCCATTCCTGAAATGAGGAAGCACGCGACGCTCGTCCCCGTTCCAGAAATGGTTCGCAGCATTTCCCCACAGCACGACATCAAGGCTTGGCTCCAAGTACGCAAACTCATCAGGCAGATCCATCCCGACATCCTGCATTGCCACAGTTCGAAAGCCGGTATCATAGGCCGCGCCGCAGCCGTTGGAGGCCGTGTGCCGAAGGTCTTCTACACTCCCCACGCCTACGCGTTCCAGGCACAGGAGTTTTCAGAATCGAAGAAAAAGGTGTTCGCGTTGATCGAACGTACGTTCAGCCGGCTGTTCACAACGCTCACCTTCAACGTCTCCGAGGGCGAGCGCGACATTGCACTGGAGCACAGGATTGACAAGCCGACCAAGTTCAAGGTCGTGTACAACGGCATTCCCAACATCGCGCTGCCTTCACGGGATGAGGCTTTGCGCGCTCTGGGATTGTCCGACCTGCCACAGGATGCGGTCATCGTCGGCTCGACCGTACGACTGGCAGCACAGAAGGATCCGATGACCTTCGTGAAGATCGCCAAGATGGTGGTCGAGCATGATCCGCGAGTGCATTTCGTATGCGTGGGCGATGGCGATCTGCAGGATGACGTGGCGAGGTTCGTTGACGGCAATGGGATTGCCGACAATGTGCATCTGCTTGGCTACCGTAATGACGCGGAGTACGTGGTGTCGGCGTTCGACGTGTATCTGCTGACCTCACTGTATGAGGGGCTGCCGTACTCACTGGTCGAGTCTCTGCGCGCCGGAGTGCCGATCGTTGCCACAGACGTGACCGGCAGCAATGAGGTCGTACAGCCCGGAGTGAATGGATATCTGTTCCCGGCGGGAGACGTAAAGGAAGGATGCCGCCGCGTGAAACAGGTTATTTCCGAACGGTTCCGCGGAGTCAAATTCTCCCCTGCCGAGGTGCGGGAGACATACCTCGGCAAGTTCACGTCCGAACACATGCTCGACAGCGTGCAGCGAAGCTATCTGGGGTGAAGGGGCGTCAACGGCCTCTCATTGCCCCAACAGGAAACCACCTCTCCATGGGGGTAACGAGGTAATTTTCCCCCTTCATTCATATAGTATGTAAATAGATTAGAGAGCGAAACATACGGGGAAAAAATGGCCGATTCAAAAACGAATGTCGGAAGACGTCAGCAACCAACTATATTCTTCGTGATTCCTTGCTATAACGAGGAGGAGCAGCTTCCCATTACAGCACCGGTATTGCGCGATAAAATCACCAGTCTGAAGACCGACCGCCTGATCTCCGAAGATAGTCGCGTGCTCTTCGTCGATGATGGATCGAAAGACGGCACATGGCAATACATCAGGCATCTTCACGACACCGACCCATCGCTGTTTCACGGTGCGAAACTCGCCCACAATCGAGGTCATCAGCATGCGCTGCTGGCCGGCCTGATGACCGCACTCGAAGATGGATGTGATGCCGCCATCAGCTTGGATGCCGATCTTCAGGACGATATCAATGTGTTTGACGACTTCGTCAAACGGTACGTTTCCGGAGCCGAAATCGTATACGGAGTCCGCTCAAGCCGCGCCAAGGACACATGGTTCAAACGCAACACTGCACAAGCATTCTACGCGTTGAATGCTTGGATGGGAGCCGAAACGGTTCGGGATCACGCCGATTATCGTCTGATGGGGCGCGCCGCGCTCCAGACGCTTTCCGAATATCAAGAAGTCAATCTGTTCCTTCGCGGCATCGTGCCCGACCTGGGATTCACGACCGCGATGGTCACGTACGAACGTGGCGAACGCGAAGCCGGAGAAAGCAAATATCCGTTGAAGAAAATGATCAGCTTCGCAATCGAGGGCATCACCAGCTTCTCCGTCAAACCCCTTCGTTTTGTTACCGGTATAGGGCTGCTGTCCATTCTCGTAGGTCTCGGCATGTTCATCTATGTAATCGTTTCCTGGGCCAGCAACAATGTGGTCTCAGGATGGGGCTCGATCATGTGTTCGCTATGGCTGATAGGCGGTTTGCTCATGCTGTCCATGGGCATTATCGGCGAATACATAGGCAAAATCTATCTGGAAACCAAACAC
>CAVAQZ010000002.1:126836-148642 GCA_963590945.1 Dysosmobacter segnis | reverse complement strand
TCACGTCCGGACCGGGAAGCGACGACGAGTATTTCCCCCTTCACATCCCGCAAAATAATCGAACACCGACACGCCGAAACACCCGACGGCCTTGTTGTCCGGACCGAAACCAGCAAGCACACCCACGGCGATCGAGAAGAAAACCGCGGCGATAGGCAGCTATTACGCCACACCGGCATCGAAAACGGGCCGTCGGAGACCCAGCTAATCCGAGTTCCCGACGGCCCGTCGCCGTACCGACTACATCACTTCTTGAGCACGACCACTCCATTGGGCCGCAACGACACCCCGCCACCGTCCACGTCGGCTAGGGACGAGACGACCGGCGTCCCGTCCTCCACAGCCTCGACCACCGCATGCGTGCGGTTGAACAGGAACACGAACGTGCGTTCGCCGTCCGTACGCTCGACACGCAGCAGGCCCGGCTCGACGGCCCGCGGCGCCTCCACCCCCAGCGACGAGAGGATCGACGGCAGGCTCCTGGCGATGCCGTCGCGTCCCAGACGCGCACCGACGTACACCGTACGGCCCTTGCCATACGCGTTGCCAACGATCGCGGGACGCCCGTCCAGACCCGTCCACGGATCGTCCTTGAACGACGCGAGCACGGACGCACCCTCACCCACGGACGCGATGACATCGGCGAAATCACTCGCCGACGCGCCGTTGTCGAGGTCGAGACGGTCCGGGACACCGGGACAATCGCCGCCCAACGGCGCGAACTCCTCTATCCCGACCCCGACCACGTCGCGGATCGACCCGGGATAGCCGCCGGGCCACACATGGTCGCGTTCGTCGCCGATGCCGGTGTAATACGTCACGACCAGTCTGCCGCCGCCCGCCACGTACTCGCGCACGCGGCGCGAGGCCTCTTCCGAGAGCAGGTACACGCTCGGCAGCACGGCCACCTCGTACCCGTCCCAGTCCGAACGTACCGGGACCACGTCCGCGGTCATGCCGACGTCGGCCAGCGCGCGGAACCACGCGAGCGGCTCGTCGACGTGACGGACGTTCTGGCTCGGCGTCGCGGTGTGCTCGGTGGCCCACTGGGACTCGTAGTCGTACACCACGGCCACACGGGATTTCACTAGCCTGGTGCCGAGCAGCCCGGCATCCGCCAACGCGCCCAGGTCGGCACCCAGCTCGCACACGTCCCGGAACACCTGCGAATCCTCGCCGGCGTGGGGCAGCATCGCGGAATGGAACTTCTCCGCGCCGGCCTCCGATTGCCTCCACTGGAAATAGCACACCGCGTCCGCGCCGAACGCCACGTGCGCCAGAGAGTCGCGCACCAACTGGCCCGGCTCCTTGCGGTGGTTGACCGGACGCCAGTTGACCGCCGACGTGGAATGCTCCATCAGGAACCACGGATCCTTGCGCGAAATGCCGTCCACCAGGGACGCAGAGAACGCGAGCTCGTCCAGATGCGCCTCGCCCGGCGTGAAGTAGTGGTCGTTCGACACGAAATCCACCTCGCCGCCCCAATCGTCGTAATCCAAGGTCGCGTTGCCTGACGAGACCATGAAGTTCGTGGTCAGAGGCACGCCAGGCGCAACCTCGGCCAGCACGTCGCGCTCCGCCATGTAGAACTCCTTCAGAGCGTCCGAGCTGAACCGCTTGAAATCCAACAGCTTGCCCGGGTTCATGAAGTTGCCCTCGCCGATGAAACGTGGAGGGACGATTTCGGAGAAATCGTTCATGCGCTGCGCCCAGAACGCCGTGCCCCACGCGTCGTTCACCCTCTCGATCGTGCCGTAGCGTCCCTCGCACCACTCACGGAACGCACGCTCCGCATCCTCGGAATAATCGAACCGGTTGTGGCACCCGTACTCGTTGCCCACATGCCAGGCCACCACGTACGGATTGCCCCTGTAATGCTCCGCCATCGCCCGGCACAGCCTCAACGCGTACCTACGGAACACAGGACTGGTCGGCCGCCAATGCTGGCGAGCGCCCGGCTGGCATGCGACGCCCCGGCTGTCCCTCCACAACACCTCCGGATGCGCTTGGGTGAGCCACATCGGCGGGGATGCGGTCGCGGACGCCAGGTCCACCGCGATGCCGGCCTTGCCGAGCTTGCCGATGACGCGGTCGAGCCAGTCGAAATCGTACACGCCGTCCTCCGGCTCGATCCGGGCCCACGAGAAGATGCCCACGGACACCAGGTTCACGCCAGCCCGCCTCATCAGCCGGACGTCCTCGTCCCATACCTCTTCGGGCCACTGGTCCGGATTGTAGTCACCACCGAACCAGACACGCTCCGACCGGCCTTCCAACGGCCGCGGCCAACGATGCTCCCTACGCTGAGACATTTCCGTCATCCTTTCGCCAATCATTCCTTGACCGCGCCTGCGGAGAGGCCGGACTGCCAGTACTTCTGCAGGCACAGGAACGCGATCACCAACGGGACGATCGTGACCAGGGAACCCGTGATCACGAGGTTCTGGATCGCCTGCCCGCCCGCAGTGCTCGCCTGGTCCTTCCACTGGTTCAACCCGATCGTGAGCGGATACCAGTCCGAGTCCTTGAGCATGATCAACGGCAGGAAGTAGTTGTTCCACGTCGCCACGATCGCGAACAGCGCGGTGGTCACGATGCCGGGCGCGAGCAGCGGCAGCGACACCTGGAAGAACGTGCGGAACTCGCCCGCCCCGTCCACACGCGCGGCCTCGAGCAGCTCGGTCGGCACGGCCTGGTCCGAGAAGATCCACATCAGGTACAGGCCGAACGTCGACACCAGGCTCGGGATGATCATCGCCCACGGCGTGTTCGTCAGGTTCAGCTTCGCGAACAGCAGGAACTGCGGCACCGCCAAGGCGATGCCCGGCACGCTGATCGCGCCGATGATCACCACGAACACCGCCCTGCGGCCCGGGAAACGGAACTTCGCGAGCCCGTAGCCGCCCATGATCGCCAGCAGCGTCGCGCCGCCGGCGCCCACGACCACGTACAGGACCGTGTTCAGGAACCAGCGGCCGAAGATCCCGCCGTCATACGTGAACACCGTCACGAGGTTGTCCCACAGCGCGAACGTGGAACCGAACCCGAGACCGAACGTGGACGTGAAGTCCGCCTGCGTCTTCGTGGCGTTGACCAGCAGGTAGAAGAACGGGAACAGGCAGTACGCCGCGAACAGCGCGCACACCACGGTCAGCGGCACGCTGCGCCTCGGGTTCGCCACGTTCGCGAACCCGCTCCTCGCCGCGCGCCTGCGCTCCGCGGCCTCGTCCCTGGCCACGCGCCTCTGACGCTCCCGCTCGGCTTTTTTCGCGGCCTTCTCCCGCTCCCTGATATCCGTCGATCCGACACCCATCTCATGCTCCTTGAAAAATCGAAAACCCTGAAAACCCCGAAAACCGGAAACCGGATGATCCCGCGCGTCAGCGCATCTGGTCCCTCATGCTCCTGAGCTGCACCACGTACGCGATGGCCATCGTGATCACGGCCATCGTGATCGCCAAGGCCGCCGCGTAGTTGCTCTGCCCGCCCGCGAACGAGAGGTTGTACGCGTACATGTTCGGCGTGTAGTACGTGTTGATCACGTTGCCCGGCACCATGTTCTGCATGATGCTCGGCTCGTTGAACAGCTGGAACGAGCCGATGATCGAGAAGATCACCGTGATCGCCAGACTGCCGCGCAGCTCCGGAAGCTTGATCGACCTGACGATCTGCCACTCCGACGCACCGTCGATGGACGCGGCCTCGTACAGCGAATGCGGGATCGTGGACAGCGAGCTGTAGAAGATCAGCATGTTGTACCCCGTGAACTCCCACGTCACGATGTTCCCGATGCTCGCGAGCAGCACGCCTGGCGACAGCACGTCCAGGTCCGTGCCGAAGAACGAGTTGAACGAGCCGACCAGACCGTACTTCGCGCCATACATGAACCCCCAGATCAGGGTCGAGACCACCGCGGGCACCGCGTACGGCAGGAACGTGGAGATACGGAAGAACCTCGTGCCGTGCAGCTTCATCGAATCCAAGGCCAACGCCATCGCCGCGGCCAGGAACAGCATGACCGGCACCTGCACCACCGTGAACAGCGCGACCCTGCCGACCGAGCTCCAGAACTGCTGGTCGTGGAACAGACGAACGTAGTTGTCGAACCCGACGAACCGCGTGCCGCCGATCATGCGTTTCTGGAAGAAGCTGATGTACACCGCGTACATGATCGGGACGACGAACACGAACACGAACACCAACGCGAACGGCCACATGAACTTCCAACCACGCCAATCCGCATGATGCTTGTTAATCCGTGCCGTCGCCGAATGAGCCGGCATATCGGCGGCAACTTCCACTGCGGACATCGCACCCTCCCCTTCGAGGCAATGCCGATTCACATCCCTTCATTGAAAACATGAAACGGCTTCTTTTAAATGTTTGCGTTATCATCGTAACATCATGACGTAAAAATGTCCAATTTTGTTATAATTCACTCCGTCTATTATCTTTTTTGGAAATACAAAACATGGTGACGAAAACACTATATCCACCGACCTTGTACCATAGATACCGCACCCTTTCACCCAAGGAGGTAAGACAATGGAACGCACCTCGGTCTCCTTGCAAAGCGTCGCCAAAGAAGCCGGTGTATCACCGCAAACCGTTTCCCGCGTCGCAAACGGCAGCAACGCCGTCCGCCCCGAAACACGACGAAAGGTCGAAGTGGCGATGGAACGTCTCGGATACCGACCAAACTATGCCGCACGCGCGCTCAAAAGCGGAAGATTCAACAACGTCGGCGTACTGCTGTCGCACATGTCCGCATACGGCAACGCACGCACCCTCGAAGGAATCGTCAGAGCGGCGGCCGATAACGGATACTCCACAACCATCCGGACCCTCGACACCTTACACGACCGATCACTGTCCGGCGCGTTAAAACTGGTGGAGGAACTTCCCCTCGACGGCGCGATCGTCATCATGGAACGCGATTTCACCGATTTCAACCAGTTCAAGCCGTCATCCGATCTGCCCGTCGTGCTTATTTCCGAAGAGCCCGCGAACAATTGCCCAACCGTCGATTCCGATTCATACGGATGTTCCACCGCTGCGGTCGACTACTTTCTGTCGAAGGGGCACAAGACCGTATATCACATCGCAGGCCCATCCGTCTCGCGTGCGGCGCAGAGCCGCACCAGAGGATGGCGCGACGCGTTGGCGCAGGTCGGCGTCCCCGCTCCTCCCGTATACATCGGCGACTGGGAGGCCGACAGTGGCTATCAGGCCGGCATGGCGCTGGCCCACGAACATGATTGCACCGCGGTCTACGCATCCAACGATCAAATGGCCTATGGCGCCATGCTTGGTTTGAGAGCAGCCGGCAAACGAGTGCCGGAAGACGTCAGCATCATCGGAGTGGACGATTCTCTCAGAGGCATCGTCCCCCGCCTCGAACTGACCACATTGCGGCTGAAATTCGACGTCGTCGGCAATGAAGCCTTTCAGATGATCGCACGGCAATGCAACGGCGAGAAGGTGCCGTCCGGCATCAAAACGGTGATTCCGCCCGAGTTCATCGACCGGGGCTCCGTGATGGAACTCAATTAGGCCCCTCATGTCGTGGCGCGCTTCTTGCAAGCCGCGAAAAAACATCGACGACATCCAAGCCGACAGAAAAACGGAAAAGGCTGCCGCATCAATCGATACGGCAGCCCGATCAGCGATGAAACGGCATCACTTCATAGTGAAACCTTGTTCCGTACCGTAATCCCGCAAAGCGGTCTGCCAGGCTTCCACACCTTCGGAAAGTTTCTTGCTGCCGGTGTAGCATTCTCCGAAATAATCACCGAACACATTGCGCGCTTTCACCTCGAACGGCAGGAACTGATAGTTGGAAGACACGTTTTCCGCGGCTTGAGCCAGAACCTCGTTATACTTCTGTCCACCGAAATAGTCCACTTCCTCACCGTCCGAATTTTTGACGGTGGTGGCGTTCTTGAAGGAATCCTCTTCCATGGAAGCCTTATCCGCCGGGAACGCGCCGCCGGCAACACGGGTGGCCACGCCATCGCCGTGGTTTGCGTATTCAATGAAGTCGTAGGCCGCCTGAGCCTTTGTGGAGGAAGACAACACAGCCAAGGAAGAACCGCCATTCTCGGCATTGGTAACGGAACCATCGGCCGTAGGCATCTGGGTCACACGCCATTTGCCCGCGCCATCCGCGGCGGAGTTGGCAAGGTTGCCCGGCATCCACGCGCCAGTGAACAACGAAGCGATGGTGCCATCCACCATGCCCTTGAACCAATCTTCGGTCCAACCTGTGGTCTTGGTGTCAAGCAATCCTTCGTCCAGCATCTTCTGCCAGAATTCATTGAATTTCTTCACACCCTCATCACCTGTCAGATCGACGGTAACCTCAGTGCCGTCCGACGAGGTCTCGAATGGAGTGCCGCCAGCAAGCCAGACCATGGAATCGTAGAAGCCGCCATCGCCGGAATCCGACGTGATGTAGTAGTTGTCTCCAAGCGCATGAATCTTCTTGGCCGCCTCATAGTAGTCATCCCATGTCTTGATGGATTCCGCGTCGACACCGGCCTGATCGAACACCTCCTTGTTATAGAAGAAGGCCATCGGGCCGGAATCCATCGGCAAGCCGTACACCTTGCCGGCGAACTGCACGGAAGCCCATGTTCCGGGAGTATAGAAATCCCCATAGCCGGAAGTCTTGTCCGTAATATCCAGCAGGTTGCCCTTGATCGCATACTGCGGAATGGCGTAGTATTCGATCTGCGCCGCATCCGGAGCTCCGGACCCCGCCTCCAGAGCGTTGTCGAGCTGCGTATACTCCTTGGTGTTGGTGCCGACGTTCTTGAGGTTCACCTTGATGCCGGTCTTCTCCTCATAGTCCTTGGCGACTTGCGTCAGCGTCGAATCCCAGGCCCAGACGGTGATCTCCGTGACATCACCCTCTTGGGCTGGCTGGCTCGAAGATGAATCAGCACCCCCACATGCCGCCAACGGCACAACCATGGCAGTCGCTCCGATCAGAGCCACGATTCGCTTGTCGAACTTCATCGTTCTTCCTCCTTTTCATCCGGCCCCTGTGCCGGTTCTTTCAGCGCGGAATCACCCAACCATTGAGCAGCCCCTTCGCTGGATAGAGCATAACATAAAACAAATGTTTACGCAAACAAATGATGGTTTTAGCATATTCCCAACGATTTCGAATTCTAAATTCTCACAAAAGTATTCACGCAAACACTTATGAATACCTAGCAATGTAGTCCATTCCAAAAAGAAACGCCGGTCCCGAATGGAACCGGCGTTATCCGTACGCATCTCACCCCTCGATGCCGAGCCTCTGGCGCTCCTTCTTGGAGTACATGAAAGACGGCAGCTGACGGCCTTGCTTGAGCCAAGAATGATATTCCGCCGTGGCCGCGAACTCCACGTCGGAAGCGGAATTCAGGCAGGTCTCCACGGAATCCTGAATCACGCCGATGATAAAGCCGACGCCGACCACCTGCATGGCGATATCATTGCTGATTCCGAACAACGAGCAGGCCATCGGAATCAACAGCAAGGAACCGCCCGCCACGCCGGACGCACCGCATGCGCCAAGCGCGGAAACCACGGACAGCAGAATGGCCGCGGGCAGGGAAATCTGGATGCCGAGCGTATTCGCCGCCGCCATGGCCATGACGGTGATGGTCACGGCGGCGCCATTCATATTGATGGTGGCGCCCAACGGAATGGACACGGAATATATGTCCTTGTCAAGCCCAAGTTTTTCGCACAGCTGCATGTTGACCGGAATGTTCGCCGCAGAGGAACGCGTGAAGAACGCGGTCACGCCGGATTCCTTGAAGCAACGGTAGACCAAAGGATACGGGTTGCGACGCAGATATATGAAAATGACCAACGGGCCGAACACCAGCACCATAAGCAGCATGGTGCCCACAAGCAGAAGAAGCAGCGAACCGTATTGCGTGAATGCGGCAAGGCCATTGTCGGCCACATTGCTGAACACCAGGCCCATGATGCCGAACGGAGCCAGATTGATGACCCAGCGAATCACCTGAGACACGCCGTCGGCCACATTGGCCATGAACGCCTTGGAACTCTCGTTGGCGATGCGCTTCATGGCAAGGCCGAACAGGCAGGCCCACATAAGAATGCAGATGTAGTTGCCGTCGATCATGGCCTGAATCGGATTTGCCACGATATTGGTCAGCAGCGTATTCACCACTTCGGAAAGACCCTGCGGCACCACATCGGCCTCGGCGGCCTTGCCCAACGACAGCTTCTGCGGAAAAGCGCGGGAAGTGAGCACGGCCACGACCGCGGACAGGAACGTGGTGAACAGGTACAGGAAAATCACCGTTCCGAAACGACGATCCAACCTGGACGTGCCTTGGGCGAGAGCACTGGCCACAAGCACGAACACCAGAATCGGGGCGATGGCCTTCAAAGCACCGACGAACAGCGTGCCAAGCGTACCGACCCACGTCATATGCGGCGCGACCAGAGCAAGGACCGTACCCGCAATCAGACCGACGATGATACGGATGATCAGCTCCGTACCGTTGTATTTGTTGATGGCGGCTCTGACCGCCCCAGAAACTCGTTCCATAATCCTCTCTCATTCCCAGCCGGTTTTCCGGCTTTCAAACAGAAAATCATCCTAACGTCAACCGACGTGATGAAAGAGGGTATGTCCACAACGAAAGACACGGGTCGTGGTGTCATATCACCATGACGTCACACATTGCCAAGCGGAACGTTGGACACAAACGTTCGCGGCTCCCCCGTCACAGGGTCCGAGAACTCCAGTCTGCGCGCCACCAATTCCAGCGGACGGGAGAAATCGTCGTAGGCGCGTTCGCGAATCGCCGGATAGAAGTCATCGCCGAGAATAGGCAATCCCAACGCGTTCATATGCACACGCAACTGGTGCGTCTTGCCGGTTTGAGGGCGCAGCACATAATCCACGTAGGCTTTGCCGTCAATATGACGGACCATGCAACCCCGCTCCATGAACGTCACCGCATTGGTGACATCCGGGGTTTCGTAAGCCTGCAATCGCCCTCGATCCTTATTGATATGCGACCTGCGCATCAGCGGAAACGGCCTGTTCACGCATGTTCTTGAGATCGTTCCGTATTGCGGACGCCCATACGGTGCGAGTGGAGCCAAACATTCGTAGGTCTTTTCCGTCCTGCGATTCTGAAACAGCATCTGATAGGCGCCGCGCAGCTCCGGCTTGCGCACGAATACGACCACACCCGCCGTCAGACGGTCGAGACGATGCGCGGGGACGATGTCGGGCTCATCGTAGCGTTCGCGCAGCCGTATCAGCGCGGTCTCCCGATACCACATGCCGCGCGGTGTGGTGGCAAGGAAATGCGGCTTGTCGATGACGATGATTCCGTCATCCTCGTAAAGAACCTCATATTCGAATGGAATATGAGGTTCTTCGGTAACGTACCGGTGCCGTTTGCCGGAATCACTCAACGGTAACGGACTTGGCGAGGTTGCGCGGCTTGTCGACGTCATAGTTCTTGAGTTTGGCCATGTCCATGGCGAACAGCTGCAGCGGCACCACGTCGACGAGCGGGCTCATCAGCGTCGGGCAGGCAGGCCTCCAGAAGACCACATCGGCGTAACGCTCCACGTCCGGATCGTTCTCCTCGGCCACCGCGATGATGTACGCGCCACGGGCCTTGACCTCTTCGATGCCGGAGATGACCTTCGCGTGCAATACGTTGCGCCCTCGTGCCGGAGGCACGATGAACACCACCGGCTCGCCTTCGTCGACGAGCGCGATCGGACCGTGCTTGAGTTCTCCGGCCGCGAATCCCTCCGTGAAGGTATAGGCGATTTCCTTGAGTTTCAGCGCGCCTTCCATGGCCACCGGATACCCGACGTGACGTCCGAGGAACAGGAATGACCTGGCGTCCACCATCTGTTCGGCCGCGGACTGCACCGCATTGGTCTGGGTGTCGAGCACCCACTGGATCTTGCGCGGCATCGCCTTGAGGGAATCGAGTGTCTGCGCGATCTCATCGCGGAACATCGCGCCCTTGACCTGGGCCAGGTACAAGCCGAGCACGTACGCCGCGGTGATCTGCGCCACGAACGCCTTGGTGGACGCGACGGCCACTTCCGGTCCGGCATGCGTATACAGCACTGCGTCGGATTCACGTGGGATGGACGCGCCCTGCGTATTGCAGATGGCCAGCACCTTGGAACCCTGCTCGCGGGCGTGGCGCAGCGCCATCAGCGTGTCCATGGTCTCGCCGGACTGTGAGATGGCCACCACCAGTGTGCGTGGGGTGAGAATCGGATCGCGATAGCGGAACTCGTGCGCGAGCTCCACCTCCACCGGAATGCGGACCCAATGTTCGATGGCGTACTTGGCCACGGTTCCCGCATAGGCCGCGGTACCGCATGCCACAACGATGATCTTGTCGACGACCTTGAAATCATGCTCGTCGATGCGCAACTCGTCAAGGTTGAGGTTGCCTTCGGAATCGAGACGTCCAAGCAGGGTACGCTGCACCGCAGCGGGATCCTCATGGATCTCCTTGTCCATGAAGGAATCCCAACCGCCCTTTTCCGCGGCGGAAGCGTCCCAATCCACGGTATAGGTCTTCGGATCGCTTACGATGTTGCCCATGAAATCGGAGACGACCACTTCATTTGCGGACACCATCACGGCCTGGTCCTGATCGATTTCCATGGCCTTCTTGGTGTAGGCCACGAAGGCGGCCACGTCGGAACCGAGGAAGTTCTCACCTTCACCGAGCCCTACCACGAGCGGCGAATCATGACGCGCCCCCACCACGATGTCGGGCTGGCGGCAATCGGTGGCCAGGATGGTGAAAGCGCCTTCAAGCATACGGGCCAAGCGCCGTACGGCCTTGAACAGATCCGGCTTGCCGGTCTCTTCGATGATCTTGTCGGAGATCTTGCCCAGCAGTTTCGCCGCCACTTCCGTGTCGGTTTCCGAAGAGAAACGATATCCTTCGGTCTGCAGGTCGAGACGCAGCTGGGACGCGTTCTCGATGATGCCGTTGTGGATGATGGCGACCTTGCCGTCACGGGAAGTGTGCGGATGCGCGTTGACATCGTTCGGCACGCCGTTGGTGGCCCAACGGGTATGTCCGATTCCCACGGTGGCCATCGGCATCGGGTCGCGCTTCACGTCTTCGACCAGATTGGCGAGACGGCCGGCCTTCTTGCGCACCTCCACATGATCCATGCCGGGCGCGGTCAATGCCACACCGGCCGAATCATATCCGCGGTATTCGAGTCTCCGCAATCCCTGAAGGCACACTTCCAGCGGCTTGCCGCATGAGGTTTGCACGTTTCCTGCATATCCTACGATTCCACACATACTGCCCTAGCATATCGGTTCATGGTGTCAATCGCGAAACGAACCGCTTCGTTCCCGCGAACATTTGTAATACGAACACAAACAACGGTTTACAGCACGTGCTGCAGGAACTCTTTGAAGCGCGGCTCCCGGGGATTGTCGATGATTTCCGGACCACCCTGCTCCACGACGACGCCGCCGTCCATGAACACCACTTGATCGGCCACCTCGCGCGCGAAGCCGATTTCGTGGGTCACGACCACCATGGTCATGCCTTCCCTGGCCAGCGAAAGCATGACGTTGAGCACTTCGCCCACCAGTTCGGGATCGAGCGCCGACGTCGGCTCGTCGAAGAGCATGATCTCCGGCTTCATGGCCAGAGCGCGCGCGATCGCCACACGCTGCTGCTGGCCGCCCGACAACTGCGCCGGATAATGGTCGATGCGCTCCCCCATGCCCACTCGCTGGAGCTCGCGAATGGCTATCTCACGGGCTTCCGCCTTGTTCATGTGCTTGACATGCACCGGAGCTTCCATAACGTTTTCAAGCGCCGTCTTGTGGGGGAAGAGGTTGAAACGCTGGAATACCATGCCCAGTTTCGAGCGTTGCCTGGATTTCTCCCTGTCGGTCAGGGTCTGCAAAACCTGCTGGCCGTGCCTGGTCACGTATTTGTAGCCGATGATCTCATCGTTGATGCGGATTTCGCCGCCCGTGATCTTCTCAAGCTGGTTGATCAGGCGCAGGAACGTGGATTTCCCCGAACCGGAGGGGCCGAGGATCACCGTGACCGTTCCCGGCATGATGGTCATGTCAACACCCTTGAGCACATGCAAGCTGCCGAAGGCCTTGTGCACCTGCGTTGCCTTCACCGCCGGAATGACGCCATTTTCTTTGATTTCACCCATTGCCGTCCCCTCTTATGCGTTCATTCCCACGAATGTGGCTTGGTTCTGTTTGCGGATGTTGTCTTTCGGCTCCCCTTCGGTTTTGCCCGGCAACGGAACGCGCTTTCCCCTCGCCCCAACCGGGCGGGCGTCGAATCCCTTGCCGTAATGCTTTTCAAGCATTGACTGGAAGACCATCAGGATGGATGTGATCAGCAGATACCAGAGGCATGCCACGATCAGCAACGGAATCGGCTTATACAGCCGGTTCGCGATCGCGGTGGTGGCGAACTGCAGTTCCAGCGTGAACGGCACCGCGTTCACCAGAGATGTGGTCTTGAGCATGCCGATGAACTCGTTGCCCGTGGGGGGAATGATGATGCGCATCGCCTGCGGCAGGATGATGCGCCGCATGATCAGCGGCCGGCTCATGCCAAGCGCCTTGGCCGCTTCCCTCTGCCCCGGATCGACGGCATCAAGACCGGCACGCACGATTTCAGCCAGATAGGCGGCCTCATTCAGCGCAAGGCCAAGCCAGGCGGCATTGAACGCGGTAATGACCGACTGCGAGTCGATGCTCCAGAATTCGACGGACGTGAACGGAATTCCTATGGTGATACGAGGGAACAGCACCGCGAACAATCCCCAGAACACGAGCTGCGTATACACCGGCGTGCCACGGAAGAACCAGATATAGAACCAGCTCACCCAACGCAGCACAGGGTTCACGGATTTGCGCATCACCGCCAGAATCACGGACAGCACAACCGCGACGAGCATGGAAAGCACCGTCAATACCAGCGTATATCGGATGCCTTCGAGCACGTTTTCGTTGAACAGGTACTTCCAAACCACATCCCATTCGAATCGTGGATTGGTGATCAACGACTGCAACAGCATCACGGCGAGGACCGCGACCACAATCGCCGCGATGATCGGCCCGGTGCGCTTGACAGGCAGCGCCTCGATTCGATTGGGAATATCAAGGCCTTCGCCGTCCGTCTGCTTCTTCGCCATGATTCTGTTGCTTCCTTCGTTTTTCGGTGGATATAAATCAGCTCAAGTCGGTCGGGTTGATTTCGGCCTTGTCGATGGCGCCGGATTCCACACCCCAATGCTTGAGGATCTTTCCATAGGTGCCATCATCCATGAGCTTCTGCAGGGCCGCCTGCACCGCTTCGGCGGTTTCGGTGTCGCCCTTGGCCACGGCCACGGCCTCCTTGGTCACGCCGACATCCTCGCCCAAGGCCTCAAGCGCGCCTTCGCTCTGGGAAATGGCGTAGCCGGCCACCGGGGAGTCGGCGTAGAAGACGTCCGCCTTGCCGGTGGAAACATTGGTGGTCACCGCGGTCTGCAACTTGGTGGAAAGGATCTCGATGTCGTCCTTGCCGTCCGCCTTGCACTGGGCCTGCGCTTCGTTGACTTCCTCCTCCTGGGTGGTGCCGGTCTGCACCGCGATCTTCAGGCCGCACAGGTCGGAAGTGTCGACGTTGTTCGGATTGCCTTCTTTGACGACCCAGGTGGAGCCCGCCTTGAACATGCTCACGAAGTCGACGGCTTCCATGCGTTCCTCGGTGATGGTGAAGGAGGAGACGCCGATATCGTACTTCGAGCCGACGGACGGAATGATCGAATCGAAATTCGAAGTCTGCGGATCGGCCTCAAGTCCGAAGATGTTGGCGAGGGCCTTGACGATGTCCACGTCGAAGCCGACCGGCGTCTTGCCGTCTTCGGCAAGGAACTCCGCCGGAGCGTACGACGTGTCCATGCCGACGGTCAGCTTGCCGTCCTTGGTAACGGAATCAGGCAGCATCGCGGCGATCGAATCGTCCTTCTGCACGCTGGAAACGTCGTAACCGGTGGTCGTCGTGCTTGACTCGGATTCCTCATCGGAAGTGCCGCACGCGGCAAGCGAAACCATCATCGCGGCGCTCAACGTCAGCGCGACGAATCCTTTGACACGATTCAGAGTCATCGTAAGTCCTCTCTCTCAGACCCAACCAAACTAGCCCAGCCAAACCAAGCTATGTCAGGCACGATAAGAGGTCTTTGCTACATCCGCGTAAATCACACCTTTTTTTGCTCAAAATGTGATCATGAAAAAGCGGCCAAGGATCAGCCATGGAAAACGCCCCGATGAACCGCTCGCATTCGATCATCGGCTCCATCAGCGCGTGCGCTTGTTCGCGTAACGCATCGCACGCAAGGCCTCACGCTTGTCCTGCTCCTCACGCAGGGCCTGACGCTTGTCGTATTCCTTCTTGCCTCGAGCCAATGCGATCTGGGCCTTCACACGTCCATCCTTGAAATACAGACTCAGCGGAATGATGGTGAAGCCCTTTGCCTGGCTTTGACGAGACAATTTCTCGATCTGAGCCGCATGCAGCAGCAGCTTGCGTTTGCGCTTGGGCGCGTGATTGTTCCATGTGCCGTTGAGATATTCGGGAATATTGGCCCCTTCAAGCCACATCTCTCCCCTACGGTCGATGGTGATGAACGATTCGGCCAACGATGCGCGGCCTTCGCGAAGCGACTTCACTTCGGTGCCGGTCAGCACCAATCCCGCTTCATATTTGTCTTCGATGGCATAGTCATGACGCGCTTTCTTGTTCTGCGCCACGGGCTTCACGCCTTGTTCCTTAACCATATGGTTGCTTATCCCCTCAAATTTGCGTCAGCGTGCATTCGGTATATGTGTTCGGTACGCGCGACCAGCATGCGCTTGATGCACGACACTCAGTGCACGTACCAATACTGCGACGCGCCGCTCAGCGTACGGTACGACACCACATACGGACCACCGGCCGCGTTCATTTCGGAAATGGTGATGGTGTCCCCGTAAACGGCTTCGACAACCCCGACGTGACCGTAGAAGCCGTCCGCTCCGGCCTGGCCCGGCAGGAACGAGATGGCGGCGCCCACCTGCGGACTGTGGTCCACGCGCAGGCCATACGACGGCGCGGTGGCATACCATTGGCCTCCGTTGCCCAGATAGGAGGGCGTGCCTATTCCCATCTGCTGTCGTCGGTTGTATGCCCACCACGTGCACTGGCCGGCAACATACGCGTTGCCGTAATCGCCATTGGATGTTCCTTGGCCGCCGGTGGTGCCACCGCTGTTTCCGGAATTGCCGCTGTTCCCGGAATTGCCGTTGTTTCCGGAATTGTTGTTGCCCGAATCGCCACCGGAATTATTGTTCGTGTTGTTGCTTGGCTCGGTCTGTCCCTGAGTGCCGGAATTGGCCTGGTTCGCAGCGGCCGCCTGTTCCGCCGCATACTGGCGATTGTATGAATCGACCTGCGACTGCAGAAGCACGGTTTGGGCCGCTTGTTGAGCCACGCTTCCCGACAGTTCGGATTGCTGGCTTTCAAGCTCGGCACGGCGGCTTTCGCCTTCCGCTCTCAACTGGTCGAGCTCGTCACGCTGGGTTTGCGCGGAAGCCGCGGCCTGCTGAGCCGCGGCCGCCTTGGTCTCGGCGACCGTTTTCAGATTGGAGATCTGCTTTTCGATCGCTTCGAGCCGTTCGCTGCGATTCATGGACGTGCTCAGCGTATTCGCGGCATCCGTAGCGGCGTTGGACTCAGTTCTGGACAACGCATCGCGCGACTGCATGGAGTTGATGAACTCCTGTGTGCTGGTGGAACCGGTCACCACGCTCATCACCGTGGACGCATCGGAACCCTGCAGGTCCTCACGTGCCATCTGGGCCACGGCCGCATGGGCGTCATCGTAGTCCTTGCCGGTCTGTTCGATCTGCGCTTCGAGGTTTTCCTTGTCTTTCTGCGCGGCTTCAAGACGGGAAGAGGCTGCCTCAGCCTCGCTCTGCGCGCTGGCCGCCTCCGAATTGGCCTGTTCGACGGCCTCCTGCGCGGCCGGAATCTTGGTGTTGGTCAGTTCGTCGAGCTCAACGATCTTATCGGCCAGATCGGCGCGAACGCCGGAAAGCTGCGAGCGTAGTTCCGCCTCACGCTGCGCGCTTGCGGCCTTTTCGTTCTGCGCGTTCACCAGATTGCTGTACGTGTTGTTGGCGTAGGCGCTCTCGGTCATCGGCGAATCGGGAGCCACGGAAACGGCGAGGCACAGCACGCTCGTAAGGCATACCGCGGAAACCTGCCTGATGGCTTTGCCCTTGGTCATCATTCATTTCCTTTCGTCACTGGTCCACACCATATCATTGTTTCCTGAAGCGCTGCGAGCGCCCCGGGAACTTCCCATCCGCCTTGCGCACGGCCGTATTCGAAGGCAAACGTTTGGATCAGGTCTTCAGATACCTACGCAGAGACACCGCCGACGCGATCACCGACAGCAGCACGGCTCCGGCTATGAGAATCGGCGATATCCACAGCACCGTGGTCTGGTTCACGTATGGAATCCACTTGATGGACGTGGCCAGCCAATCGGTGATGAACACCTTCACCAAAGCCGACAACGCCGCGCAAGACAACAGAGAACCGACCAATGATGCGATGACGCCCTCCAGAATGAACGGAAGGCGAATCGTCCAATTCGATGCGCCCACAAGTCGCATGATCTCGGTTTCCGTTCGGCGGGATGCCGCGGACATACGAATCGTGGTGCCGGTCAGCATGATCGCGACGATCACCATCACCGCGGCCAATGCGGCGGTGGCAACGGTCGCGCGGTTGAGCACGGCGAACACGGGCTCGAAGATCTGCCGCTGGTCGCTTACCGTGTCGACGCCCTCCTGTCCGGAAAGCACTTCCGAAACCACCTGGTATTTTTCCGGATTCTTCAACTTAAGCCACAGCGAATCCTGCATGTCGTCTGCGGTGAGGGTGCGTCCCTGGTATTCGCCGTTCGGATACTGCTGCAGGAAGGTGTCGTTGTAGAAATCCTCTTTGCTGACGAAGGTGATTTCGGACACGTCGCTGGCGAGCTCGTTGCGGATGGTCTTCTGCAGATCGTTGATCTGCTCCTGCGTGGCCGCGGTGCCGGACGTGCAGTTCACCGACTGGCTGGTGCCGTCGGGGCACATCCACACAACGACCTCGACTTTGGAATACCAATCGCCCTTCGCCTTGGTTATCTGCGCCTGGGTAAGCATGGACGCACCGATGAACAGGAACGAAATGAACGTGACGAGCATGACGGAAAGCAGCATCGGCACATTGCGCTTGAGACTATTCCATGTTTCGGAAAGGATGAAACGAAAACGCATCAGTCGTTCTCCTCGTTTGTCTCGGTTTGGGAAGAGGTTTCGGCTTGCACTGGTTCCTCCGGGTGCTCGACTTCCCCGTCTTCCTCGGACGGATCGGATATTCCGTCCAGTCGGGGTGCCGGCGGAACGGGAGGCGCCGGCGGTACCGGAGGAAGAGGCGGAACCATTGGAGTCACCGGCTCGTCGGAATGGGAGGCACCGTTATTTTCGGTGTTGTTCTCATCGGTGTTCTCGGTGTTCTCGTTGTTTTCGTTGTTTTCGGTGTCCTCGGAATTTTCGGAGTTCTCGGACCGTTCCATACTCTCGAGGTCGAGTCCCTTGCCCCATGTCAGGGTGGTTTCAACCGGCACGAACGCCTCACCGTAGCGCCCCGTACGCCCGGAATGCACGGAACTGGCCAGTCGCGCGATACCTTCATTCCCGGTTTCGCCGCTCAGAGTCTGAGCCACGACGTCAACCGCGTTCTGCGCCACCTCGATGCGGGTGGCACCTTCCCGTACAACCGTTTCGTCATTGGTTTCGGCACCGGCTTCGGCGTCGTTCCGCGGCTCGATCACGTTCAACTGCCTGCCTAGGGCCCGCTGCGATTTGGATTCGACTTCCGCGTCCGGGAAGTACAGCGCGGAATCGTAAGATCCCTGCTGCTCGTCACGCACGATCTTGCCCGCATGCAGTTCGACGACGCGCTTGCGCATGGAATTGACGATTTCCTCGTTATGCGTGGCCATGACGATGGTCGTGCCGGTGCGATTGATGGCATCCAGCACTTCCATGATTCCCAAAGACGTGGTCGGATCAAGATTTCCCGTAGGCTCATCGGCGAGCAGCAGCTGCGGATGGTTCACATACGCTCGCGCGATGGCCACGCGCTGCGCCTCGCCGCCGGAAAGCTCATGCGGATAGTTGTTCTCCTTGCCGGTCAGGCCAACGGTCTGCAGCACCTTCGGCACCAGCGATTTGATGGTGGAGCGGCTCGTGCCGATCACCTCGAGCGCGAACGCCACGTTCTCCCATACCGTCTTGTTGTTCAGCAGCTTGTAATCCTGGAAGATGAAGCCGATGGAACGACGGTAGTGGGGAACCTGCCTCGCGGTCAATCTCCTCAGATCGTTGCCCGCCACGCGGATCTCGCCGTCAGTGGCCTCCTCCTCTCGCAGCAGAAGGCTCAGCAACGTTGTTTTGCCGGAGCCTGACGCGCCCACGAGAAAGACGAAGTCGTCTCGATTGATCTCAAGACTGACGTCATCCAATGCCGGGCGCGAGCCCTTCGGATAGACTTTGCTCACATGTTCGAGCGAGATCAGCGCCATCGTGAAGTTCCTTACTCTTCAGCCTCTTCTGCCGCGGCACGACGCTGCTCATGACGCCAACGGATGCCGGCTTCGATGAATTCGTCGATGTCGCCATCGAACACGGCCTGCGTCTGGGACGTCTCATGTCCGGTACGCAGATCCTTGACCATCTGATAGGGGTGCAGCACGTATGAACGCATCTGGTCGCCCCAGCTCGCCTTGATGTCTCCCGCGAGCTCCTTCTTCTTCTTGGCTTCCTCTTCATGACGAAGCACAAGCAGACGGGACTGCAGCACGGCCATGGCCGCGGCGCGGTTCTGGATCTGGGAGCGTTCGTCCTGCATGGTCACCACGATGCCGGTCGGAATATGGGTGATGCGCACCGCGGAATACGTGGTGTTCACGCCCTGACCGCCGGGGCCGGAGGAGCAGTAGGTGTCGACGCGGATCTCGGAATCCGGCACGTCGATGTGATCGGTCGCTTCGACGAGCGGCACGACTTCCACGGCGGCGAAGCTGGTCTGACGGCGGCCCTGGTTGTCGAACGGGGAGATTCGCACCAGACGGTGGGTGCCGCCCTCAACGCTCATGCGGCCGTACGCATACGGCGCGTCCACTTGGAACGTCGCGGATTTGATGCCGGCCTCCTCCGCGTAGGAGGTATCCATGACCTTGGCTTTGTATCCGTTGCGTTCCGCCCAACGCATGTACATGCGCAGCAGCATCTGCGCGAAGTCCGCCGCGTCGACGCCGCCCGCGCCGGAACGAATCGTCACGACCGCGGAACGCTCGTCGTACTCACCGTCCAGAAGCGTCTGAATCTCCATGTCGGCCAGGTCGGCCTGAATGCTCTCGATTTCGCTCTGGGCTTCGGCCAGGGTGTCGGGATCGTCCTCTTCCTGACCAAGCTCGACCAGCGTCTCCACATCGTCGATGCGTCGGGAAGCCGAAGCGAGACGCTTGAGCTGGGCCTGCACCGCGGACAGCTTGCTGGTCACCTTCTGCGCGTTTTCGGGATCGTCCCACAGGCCCGGCTCCGCGGCTTGAACCTCAAGATCCTTGGCCTGCGCAGTAAGCCTGTCCACGTCGAGGGCCTTGGCGATGGACTCATACTTGGCCCTTGCATCGCCGATTTCCTGGGAATAATCAAAATCTGCCATCGTTTACACCATACATTTCTTTATACGTTCATTGCTATTTTGTCATGGATGCGCTTACAGCTCCCGCACAATCCTTCGGTTTTCGGCGAGCCCGCACGTTTTCCACAATCTCGTTGAACCGAAAAGCCTTCCGGTTCGGTGGAAATACGGACCCGTCTCAAACCCTGCGGGTCCGGAGCGTCAAAGACCTGCGTAGATAGCAGGAACAACCAGACTGATGAGCATTGCCGCGGCAATAACGACACCGACCACGCGCGTCACAACGCGGCGGCGGCGCTCTTTGCGCTCACGTTCCTTCTGGTAGCTAGTCACGATTGGCGAGTATACGCGATGCGTCATACTTTCCTTGCGTGCGCGCACACGCGTTTTTCAGCCATCGCGACATGCGACCGCACCGCGTCGATACGTGGAATCCCTCCGCTCACGGCCTTCCCCTCCCGCTAATGTTGCTAGCACAACAAGCAATTCGTTTTGCAAGGAGATTCATATGACCGACCAACGCACCGCATGGGGTTGGGGTCTGGCCAGCGTGGACGCTGCCGGCAATACCCTGGATGTATGGTATCCGCAGCTGCAGCTTGGCGAGGCTCCGGCTGAGATTTCCCGCCCGAACCATAGTTTCGGCAATCTGACGCATGAGGGAACCGACGCACGCGGAGTGCGCCGTATTCCGGTGTTCACCGTTTCCGATCTCGACGAACCGATCGAGGACGCGGCGGACGCCTATCTGCGCCTGCATCTGCTGAGCATGCGTCTGGCGAGGCCGAACACGCTGAACCTGGACGGCATCTTCGCCGCGCTCAGCAACGTGGTGTGGACCAATTACGGACCGTTCGCCGTCGAGGATTTCGCCCTGCGCAAGCTTGACGTGATGGCCGCTTCCAACCAGTCCGCCCCCGGACTGCCCAATGTCGACGTGAGCGTGCTGTCCATCGACAAGTTCCCTCGCATGGTCGATTACGTCGTGCCGACCGGTGTGCGCATCGGCGACGCCGACCGCGTGAGGCTGGGCGCGCACCTGTCCGAAGGCACCACCGTCATGCACGCGGGCTTTGTGAATTTCAACGCCGGCACCCTTGGCGTCTCCATGGTTGAGGGACGAATCTCCCAAGGCGTCGTGGTGGGCAACGGTTCCGATATCGGCGGCGGCGCCTCCATCATGGGCACCCTGTCCGGAGGCGGCAAGCTCAAGAACTCCATCGGCGAGCATTCCCTGCTCGGCGCGAACGCCGGAATCGGCATCTCCTTGGGAGACAACTGCGTGGTCGAGGCGGGACTGTACGTCACCGCCGGAACCAAGGTGACCATCTACGACAAGGCCAAGGTCGCGGCCGGAGAGCCGCTTGAAACCGTCAAGGGCGCGGATCTGTCCGGAAAAGACAACATCCTGTTCATCCGCAACTCCGTGTCCGGACGCATCGAGGCCCGCTACCGCAAGACCGGCATCGAGCTCAACGAAAAGCTGCATAAGAACTGAACATGAAGATAACGCTCATCACCGTCGGCAAGGTCAAGGAGAAGTATCTTCGCGACGCGATCGAAGAGTATTCGAAGCGACTTGGCCGTTACTGCAGGCTGAGCATCGTCGAAGTGGCGGACGAG
Source organism: Dysosmobacter segnis (assembly GCA_963590945.1). GTDB lineage: Bacteria > Actinomycetota > Actinomycetes > Actinomycetales > Bifidobacteriaceae > Bifidobacterium. Next base: position 127,202 of record CAVAQZ010000002.1, on the reverse strand, counting down.
AAGACGCCGGACCATGCCGGCGAGGCCCTGGAACGCCAAATCAAGGAGAAAGAGGGCGAGCGCATCATGAAGCATATTCGCGATGATGCGTTCGTCATCGCCCTCGCCATCGAGGGCAAGCAGCTCACCAGCGAGCAACTGGCTTCCAAGATCGACGATCTGGGGTTGCGTGGCACGAGCCATATCCAGCTCATCATCGGCGGTTCGCTCGGCATCGACTGGTCGGTCCTCAACCGCGCCGATTATCTGCTGAGCTTCTCGAAGATGACGTTCCCACATCAGCTCATGCGCGTGATTCTTCTGGAACAGATTTACCGCGCCTTCAAAATCAACGCCGGAGAACCTTACCACAAGTAGCCTTCGCCG
>CAVAQZ010000002.1:0-126790 GCA_963590945.1 Dysosmobacter segnis | reverse complement strand
GTCATCGAATATGGCGCGATTTTCATGAGATACGATCCGTTTTGCAGGATGCGTCTCACGAAAATCGCGCCATATCCGTATATTCCGGTTCGTGCCCTCGTCAGCGGTCGGACATGGGAACGTACGAACGTTCCGTATAACCCGTGTAGACCTGACGCGGACGTCCGATCTTGGTGTTCGGGTCGGCGAGCATCTCCCGATACTGGGCGATCCATCCCGGAATCCTGCCCAGAGCGAACAGCGTGGTGAACATGGACGGATCGAAACCGATGGCACGGTAGATCAGGCCCGTATAGAAATCGACGTTCGGATACAGATGGCGGGACACGAAGTACTCATCGTTGAGGGCGATGTCTTCCAGTTCGGTCGCCACATCGAAAAGCGCGCGCTCGTCCATCGGCAGTTTCAGCGTGTCCGCACGTTCCATGATCTTCTGAAGGTACGTCTTTGCGATGGCCGCACGCGGATCATACGACTTGTACACGCGATGCCCGAGTCCGGAGATACGCTGTCCGTTGTTCTTCGCGTCGTCTACGAACTGCCTGACCGACTTGCCCGAATCGCGGATTGCCTTGAGCTGGCGGAGCACCGCCTCGTTCGCACCGCCATGCAACGGTCCGGACAATGCGTTGATTCCCGCGGCCACGGCGGAATACAGGTTGGCATGGGCGGAACCGGCGATGCGCACCACGGATGTCGAACAATTCTGTTCGTGGTCGGCATGGATGATGAGCAGTCGTCCGAGCGCGTGAACGTACAGCGGATCGGATTCGAACGGTTCGTACGGCACCGCGAAGCACATGCGCAGGAAATCGTCCACATAGCCGCGTGAATAATCCGGATACAGCATCGGCTCGTCACGGCGACGGCGGAAGATGTAGCTGACGATGGTGCGGGCCTTCGCCATGATGATGGTCGCGGCCTCGTCCAATTGATCGGAGTCGGACATGTCGGTGGTGTCCGGGTAGAAGGTGGCGAGCGCGTTGATGGCGGACGCCATGACGCTCATCGGATGCGCGGTACGGGGGAAGGATCCCATGAACGTGCGGAAATCCTCGCCGACCATCGTGCGGTGGTTGATGTCGGAGATGAAACGGTCGTATTGCTCACGGTTGGGAAGTTCGCCGTGTCTCAGCAGCCATGCCACTTCAAGGAAGTCCGACTGCTCGCACAACTGCTCGATGGGGTAGCCACGGTAGCGCAGGATGGAATTCTTGCCGTCGATGTAGGTGATCTTCGATTCGCATTGCGCTGTGGTCAGAAATCCCGGATCGAGCGTGACCCAACCATCGTTGCGCAGCGTGGACACCACGATGCCGTCCGCCCCCGATGTGGCCTTGACCACCGGCAGAGTGAAGTCTTTGGATTCCACGCTGAGATTGGCTGTTGCCATACGCATCCGCTCCTTACCTTTTCAAAAGTAACGCTCACTATATGGCATGAGTGTTTCATCGCCTATGACATGTCTCAAAACCATCCTACGGCCACCGACCACATGCGGAAGGGGAAAGAGGGGGAAGAAACGGAAAAGGCGTCCTCTCGAATCGCCTCCTCCACTGTGGAGGCGTCGTTGGATGAACGCCTTTTCGGATGATTTCGACCATCAAGGGATCCGAATCGTCGGAATTGGTCCAAACCGTCTCGACGTCCGCGTCAAAGCGGGATTTGCATTCGTGGACGTAGACGGTTCGGCCCCGGTCGACCGCTAGTCGCGAACGGTGAGGATCACCGGACCGTTCTCGGTGATGGCGATGGTGTGCTCGCTGTGGGCGCCACGGGAGCCGTCCTCGCTCTTCAGGGTCCAGCCGTCCTTCGGATCCTGGTAGATCTCGTCCGTGGTCTTGAGGAACCACGGTTCGATGGCGATGACCAGTCCCGGACGCAGCTTGTAGCCGTGGTGGGCCTTGCCGTCGTTCGGCACGTGCGGATCGCCATGCATGATATGGCCGACGCCGTGGCCGCCGAAATCAAGGTTGATCGGATAGCCGTATTCCCTGGCCACATCGCCGACCGCGCTGGAGATGTCTCCCAGGCGGTTGCCCGGCTGGGCCGCGGCGATGCCCGCCTCAAGCGCCTCTTCGGTGCACCGGATCAGTCGCAGATCGTCCGGATCCTGCTTGCCGACGACGAAGCTGATGGCGGAATCGGCGACCCAACCGTCGACGTTGATGGCCAGATCGAGGCTCACCAGATCGCCGTCCTTGAGGTTGTAGTCATACGGAACGCCATGCAGAACGGCGTCGTTCACGGAAGTGCAGATGTAGTGGGCGAACGGGCCGGTGCCGAAGTCCGGGGCGTAATCCACATAGCAGGAGGATGCGCCCTTGCGGTCGACGATGCGCTTGTGCACGAATTCGTCGATTTCCAGCAGGTTGGTGCCGACCTTGGTGAATTCCTTCAAATCGCGCAGGATTCCGCCGACGAAACGTCCGGCGGGCTTCATCGCTTCAATCTCTTTAGGGGTTTTCAGTTCGATCATGCCTACAACCCTACTTCGCGCGCTCTACAGCAGGCTTGCGTGGCGCGATCGCCAGCAGCCGGATTTGTCACCAAAGATGGATAGGGTGAGACCATGAGTACCACTTTGACTTCGGGCATTGATCCGGCATCGTTCTCCGCCGTGACTTCTCCCGCACAAGACCTCTTCCGCTATGTAAACGGCCCATGGATCGACATGTACCGCCTTCCCGACGACCGTTCCCGTTACGGCTCTTTCGACAAGCTTGCCGAGAACGCCGAGGACCAGATTCACGAGATCCTTGAGGACGATGATTGCCCGGCCGTCAAATCGAAGGCTTTGTTCAAAAGCTTCCTTGACGTCGAAGCCATCGACGCTTCCGGCCTCACGGCCATCGAGAACCAGCTCGAAGCCATCGACTCCGCGTCCGACAAGACCGAACTGGTGCGCGCGTTGGGTGCCATGAATCCCGCCGGCGGCCCCGATCTGATCGGCATCGCCGTGTACGGCGACCCGGGCTCCCCCGAAACGAACATCATTCACATCGAGCAGGCCGGGCTCGGGCTTCCCGATGAGGCGTATTACCGCGAGGACCATTACGGCGAAATCCGTGACGCGTATGTCGAGATGGTGGCCAGGCAGCTGAGGAAAGCGAAGCTCGCCGAAACGGATGACGACGCGCAGGCCCAGGCCAGGCGATTCCTCGATGTGGAAACCCGTATCGCGGCGCAGCATTGGGACAATGTCGCCACACGAGACTCGGTCAAAACCTACAATCCCACCGATTACGCCGATTTGCGCGGCATGCTCGCCGATTACGATCTCGATGCGTGGATCGATGCCTGGCAGTCCGCGTACGACAAGACCACCGCGGCCAAGGTGCGGCCTTTGGATTTCCGCGGCTTCTTCGAGCGGACGATCGTGCATGAGCCGAGCTTCATCACCGGTCTTGACGCCTTCTGGAAGGATTGCGATCTCGAAGATCTCAAGCTGTGGATGCGCGTGCATGTGATCATCGGCTCCGCTTCGGAGCTGCCGCACGAGTTCTCCGACACGAGTTTCGACTTCTACGGCAAGGTGCTTTCCGGCCAGAAGAAGCAGCGCGATCGCTGGAAGAGGGGCGTCTCGCTGGTCAACAACGTCTGCGGCGAGGATGTGGGCCGCGAGTATGTCAGGCGTCATTTCCCCGAATCGTCCAAGCTGCGCATGGAGCAGCTTGTCGGCAATCTCATCGACGCATACCGCGTCTCCATCTCCAATTCCGCATGGCTTGGAGACGAGACCAAAGCCAAGGCGCTGGAGAAACTGTCGAAGTTCGTGCCGAAGATCGGCTACACCAACCATTGGCGCGATTATTCGGCGCTGGACGTGCATGAGGACGCTCCGTTCGCCCAGAACATGCGAGCCGCCAACCTGTATGAGACCGGCTATCAGCTTTCCAAGGTCGGCAAGCCCGTCGACAAGGATGAATGGCTGATGAACCCCCAGACCGTGAACGCCTACTATGAGCCGACCATGAACGTGATCGTGTTCCCCGCGGCCATCCTGCAGCCTCCTTTCTTCAATCCCGAAGCCGAGGACTCCGCGAACTACGGCGGCATCGGCGCCGTCATCGGGCACGAGATCGGCCACGGTTTCGACGACCAGGGCGCGCAGTACGACGGCGACGGCAAACTCAACGATTGGTGGACGAAGGAAGACAAGGCCAACTTCGAAACGCTCACCAGGAAGCTTATCGACCAGTACAACGAGTTTGTTCCGACGCAGCTGGCCGACAAGTATTCGGACGATCCGTCGAAGGCTCCGCATGTGAACGGCGCGTTGACCATCGGCGAGAACATCGGCGATCTGAGCGGCGTGAACATCGCGCTCAAGGCCTATGCGTTCGCGCTTGACCAGGAAGCCGGTGTGCAGAAGGACGGATCCGAACAGGCCATCGAGTCCTCTTTGGAACAGGCGCCGCGGATCGACGGATTCACCGGCCTGCAGCGTTTCTTCCTGAGCTACGCTTCGATCTGGCGCACCAAGAATCGCGACGAGCTGGCCGAACAGTATCTGCAGATCGATCCGCACTCCCCCGCCGAATGCCGCACGAACGGCATCGCGCGTAATGTGGACCTGTTCTACAAGGCGTTTGACGTTCAGCCGGATGACGGCATGTGGCTGGATCCGGATCAGCGCGTTCGCATCTGGTAGTCATTTTCAGAACTCCTGGCCGTCGAATTCCCCGTCTTTGCGGGTTTCGGCGGCTTTTTCATCGGTCCGACCCGTCTCCGCGGGAACGTTCCATCCTTCCGGTTCCCCGTTTTCCGCCGACGGTTCCCGTTGTTCCGATGCGGGGCCGTTCCCGTCGAGCACATCAACCGGTCCTGCGTTCTGCCGCGTATAGGGGTCCGCACCCGTGTGCGGCGTCTGCGCCGGAGCGGGTTTCGGCTCGTTGTTCTGTTTGAGCACCTTGCGCAATGTGGACACGCCGTAGTTGAGATCATGCCCGACCGCACTGGCTTCCAGAACGACGCGCGACTGTTGTCTGCCGTTCTGGTCGGCCCACATTTCGGTGGCCAACGTGCCACTCACGAGTACGGGTTCCCCTTTTTTCAGGGATTGGCATATGTTTTCCGATAATCCCCTGTACGCCTTCACCGTGATCCACGTGGTCGGCAGGTCCCGCCATTGTTGGGTGCGATTGTCGAAGTAGCGGCGCGTGCTCGCCAATCTGAACGAACTGGCATGCGGCATGCCTTCGCGATTGAACTGCACCGGGTTCGCCCCCACATATCCGGTGACGGTGAGAAGCCCCTGCTGCTGTGCCATGATCGGTCCTTTCTGTTCGCTGAATAAAGACCGCGGAAAGCACCTTTAAGGCGCGGAAACCATGCGTTGGAGAGATGGGGTATGAGAGAGGAGATGCAGGTTTCCCGCTTCGTTGCGTTTCCGCGGTACTTCAACTATCCCCGATGAAAGAGCTCCGTTTCAAGCGCTTTCAGCAGAATGTGCATAACTTCGCATGGTCGGGCGAGTCGTGGATAGGGTGTGGAAAACCCACCGTTATCCACACTCATCCACAGCGTCATGGTGCATTGTTTTCCATTGCGGTTCCCCAACAAAAGAGGGGCCGTGCCACAGGCACGGTCCCTCGATCATGGAAATCGTTCGGAAACGTCGGTCTCCGAACTTTTCCGACTACTTCAGCAGCGCAGCGACGCGTTCCGCGATCACCTGGGCGGCATCGGCCACCGGCACGGCCTGGGAATCCTCACCGTCGCGGTCGCGCACCTCGATGGTGCCGTTGTTCACGGTGTCGCGTCCAGCCACGGCGATCAGCGGCACACCGATCAGTTCGGCATCCTTGAACTTCACGCCCGGAGATACCTTCTTGCGGTCGTCGAAGATGACCTCGATGCCCTTGGCCTCCAGCTCACCGATCAGTCGCTCGGCCGCCTCGAACGCAACCGCGTCTTTGCCGGTGGCCACGACATGCACTTGGGCCGGAGCGACGATGGCCGGCCATGCCAGGCCCTTATCGTCGTGGTGGGTCTCCGCGATGCATGCCATCACACGGGAGACGCCGATGCCGTAGGAGCCCATCCACACCGGAACGGTCTTGCCGTTCTGGTCGAGCACCTTCAGTCCGAGAGCGTTGGAATACTTCAGGCCAAGCTGGAACACCTGGCCGATTTCAACGCCGCGCTCGAAGCTCAACGGTCCGGAGCCGTCCGGGCTCATGTCGCCGTGGCGCACCTGCACCGCCTCGACGGTGCCGTCCGCTTCGAAATCGCGTCCGTACACGAGGTCATAGTAATCGACCTCATGCTCGTCGGCGCCGGTGAACCATGCGGAACCGCGTGCGATATGCGCGTCGACGAAGTAGCGCAGCGCGTCACCGGTCTCGGCTGCGGTTTCGGCCTTCTTGCCATCGCGAGCCTGCGGACCGAGGACCATCGGGCCGATATAGCCCTTGACGAGTTCCGGATGCTTCTTCAGATCATCCTCATTGGCTTCTTCGATCTCAGCCGGAGTGAACTGCGCTTCGAGACGCTTCATGTCGACGACGCGATCGCCCGGAACGCCCACGACCACAAGCTCGCGCCACGGTTCGTCGTGATCCTCGTCCTGCGGATGCATGACGGCGATCACCACGTTCTTCAGAATGTCGGACGCCTCCCAGCCGCGTCCGTCGGAACGTGGATGGTTGGCGTTGGCGAATTCGACCATCTTGTCGATGGTGGCGGCATCCGGGGTCGGCCTCTTCTCGGCGGCCGGGGTGTTGGAGAAGTCGATGTCCTCCGGGCGGGGGGTGGTCAACGCCTCGACGTTCCAGGCCTTTCCGGATGGCGACTGGGCGAAGGTGTCCTCACCGATCTCCATCGGAGCGAGGAATTCTTCGGATTCGAAGCCTCCCATCGGGCCCGCCATGGCGTGCACCGGCACGTACTTCAGATCAAGACGGTTGAAGATGCGTTCGTAGGCGCCGCGCTCGTCCATGTAGGCCTGCACGAGGCCTTCCTTGTCGAGGGTGAAGGAGTAGGCGTCCTTCATGATGAATTCACGGCCGCGGATCAGGCCCGCGCGCGGGCGGAATTCGTCGCGGTACTTGGTCTGGATCTGGTACAGGGTCACCGGAAGATCCTTGTAGGAGGAGTACAGGTCCTTGACCAGCAGGGTGAACATTTCCTCATGAGTCGGAGCCAGCAGGTAATCGGCTTCGTGGCGGTCCTTCAAGCGGAAGATGTTGTCGCCGTATTCCTCCCAGCGGTGGGTGGCCTCATACGGCTCGCGCGGCAGCAGACCGGAGAAGTGGACTTCCTGGGCTCCGATGGAGGCCATCTCCTCGCGGATGACGGCTTCGATCTTGTTCAGAACGTTCAGGCCCAGCGGCAGCCAGGTCCAAATGCCGGGCGCGGCCTTGCGAAGGTAGCAGGCACGCTGCAGAAGCTTGTCCGACACAACGTCGGCGTCGGAGGGGTCCTCGCGCAGGGTGCGCAGGAACATGGTAGACATACGAAGTGCTTTGGTCATACGCTACAAATTACTCAGGCGAGGAGACGTACCCGTCGCGCACCATAGAAAAAATATCTTATTTATAAAGTTATAAATAAGTCTTGCAAGGTGTATACAATCGTTGAAAAGACGACGATTCCGTAACGCACATCAAGAGAGGACGGCTATCATGCGTCACATCACCGCGCATATTTCGATCTGGAACAAACTCGGTTGGATCGGAATCATCTGCTATTTCGGCTTCTGCGCGATCGCGCCCGACGCGTTTTCGGAAGGCAACGGGCGGATAGGCGTGATCATGGCCCTGCTGTGCGCCGTGCTGATTTCGCTGCCGTGGAAGAAACTGTTCAACGTCTTCGGATTAGTCGGCGTCACGGCTTGGCTCGTCATCCCGCAAGCGGTTCCCGGCACCATGTTCCTGCAGCGCAATCCCGTCTGGCTGCTGGTCGGCCTGGCCTGCGTGATTGTCAGTTGCTGGGATCCGGACCCGGAAGATCTCGAAACGGAAGTCGAACTCGACCCCGATCTTGCCCGATCCCTTCAGACGATGGGCTGAACAGCCCGCGAACGACATCAGAACAGGACGTCCTGACCGAATTCATCATCCTCTTCCACACCCGGCGCCGACGGAGAGAACGCACCGACACCCTGCCGCGCAAGTCGTTCGGCCGCGGCCGACGAATCGCTTCGAAGCATGACGTCAAGCCGCACCGCGTCCGGCGATACCAGAAACATACGCTCGTTCACTCCACCCAGATACAGTCCCTCAAGATTCTCCACGCGCGAGAGCGCCACATATCCCATACCGGGCGCGAACGTGCGACGCAGGTCCATGACCGCACGTTCAAGCGTCATGCCCTGCGACTTGTGGATCGTGATGGCCCATGCGCAACGCAACGGAACCTGCTTCACACTGGCGAGTACGGTATCGCCGTCCTGCATCTCCCAGCAATTCGGCTTCATGGTGACGATATTGCCGTTTTCGAATTCGACGATCGGCCAGCCGCCCTTGTTTTCGGCGACGAATCCGCGAACCGTGCCGAGGGAGCCGTTCACATACTGATGGTCGGCGTCGTTGCGCACTGCCATCACAGCGGCTCCGGTTTTGAGCAGCAGCCGTTCCGGCGCGAGCATGTTCTTCTTGAGCCGTTCCACCATGTTCACCGGCCCTGACGCCTCGGCAAAGTATTCGTGAGGCTCCTCTTTGATTTCGAACAATCGCAGATCATTCAACGTATCCGCCTGTTTATTGACGGGAAACAGGTTCACCGCCTGCTGACCAGGCTCGGGAATGGCCCCCAAGCGGGTAAGCAGCAGATCGCGGTCGTCATCGTCGACTTCGCCAGCGCGGATGTCGGAGAGCACACCGAGCAGCCTGCCGTCGTCCTGGCGATGCTGTTCCGTCAGATAGCAGACGACGGGATTCAGTTCACGCCATACCAACGATTCGGTGACGAACCCTTCCGGATTGAGTCCTTCACGGGCATACCGCTCACGCGACGCCAGAAATTCCGCGCTCGGCGCGATCAGATCATGGTCGCGTCCCGAAACGGACACCGGCGGCAATTGGAAGAAATCGCCGGAAACCACCACCTGCAGACCGCCGAACGGCCGAGTATCCTTGCGAATGATGCGGCAGACCTGGTCGACCATGTCGAACAGCCACGCATGCAGCATGGAGATCTCGTCGATGATCAGCACGTCGGCGGCCCGCAACTTGCGTCCACGCCGGGTCCGCACGGTTTTCACGAGGTTGTCGGTCAGCGCGGTGGCGAGCCCGATTCCGCTCCACGAGTGTATGGTGGTGCCGTTGATGTGCGTGGCCGCGATTCCCGTCGACGCGGTGACGGAAACGGACGCTCCATCGGCGCGCGCCTGATGCACGAATTCGTTGAGCACGTACGTTTTGCCGGCTCCCGGCGCACCGGTGAGGAACACGTTCGCACCGGCGTTCAGAATCGCCAATGCTTCAGTCTGCCGCATAACGCACGCCTTTCATCGTCGTTCGACTTCCAGTTCCGCACGGAACCATGCGATCAACGCAGGTTCACGCAGATCAATCGGCCGATCAATCCAATCGGCCAGATGGACCAATCAATCGACCAATCCCGCCAATCCAACCAATCCAAATCAAGCCAATCAGCCGATCAGCCTGTCGAGCACCTGCAGCACGCCATGATCGGCATTGGACGGAGCGACGTAGCGGGCCGCCTTCTTCAAATCGGGATGCGCGTTGGACATGGCGAACGACCAATCCCCCGCCTCCAGCATCAGCAGATCATTGAGATAGTCGCCGAAAACCGCCGTCTGCGCGGCATCCACGCCCAGAACGCGGCGCAACGCCTCCACACCCTGCTTCTTATCGGTGTCGGGGTTCATGATGTCGACCCAATGCTCACCGGAGACGACCACCTGGTAATCCTCTTTCAGGTGCGCCAGCTTGTCGTCGGCCATGCGTTCGGAACTGTCGAAATCGAGGATCGCAAGCTTGAGCAGAATCTCATCGCCAGGAACGTAATCATCGGGTTCCACCGCGAAATCCAGCACGTCATGCAAGTCGTCGACGATCTTCAGGGCCGCGTAATACTTGCCCACCTCGTCGAGGAAAGGCTTGTCGGCGCGCTGCACGTAGGCGGTCTTGAGGCCGCACAGCACCAACCCCATGTCGTATTCACCCGCGGCCACCGCGGCGTCCACCATGTCGATGGTGTTGCGCGCGATGGCCAGATCGACGCCATGCACCTCAACGACCTCGCCGTCGACGGCCACGACGTTGCCGTTTTCGGCGATGTAGGAAAGCTCTCCCCCGTCCAGCACCTCGGCAGCACGCCGGGCGAACATGTTGAGCAACGTGGCGTACTGGCGTCCGGAAGCCGGCACGAATTCGACGCCGCGTGCGCGCAGGTCGACGAGCGTCTTCCAGAATCCTTCGGGAATCCGGCTCTGCTCGTCCAGCAAGGTGCCGTCCATATCGGCCACTACGAGCCGGATATCCTGCGGCTGGCTGATGGTGGTCCAGTCGGCTGCGCTCATATGAGAATCCTTCCTGCGTCGCTTTGTACGCATTGCATCGATTTACGCCGCCCCGCGCTGCCATGCACCGCCCCGCGTCGCCTTCGACCGCGAAGACGCACGGGGTACGGCAAGGCACCGCCAAACGTGCGGTTCGGTCAGCCCTTGTTGATGCTGGTGGACTTGACCTCAGCCGCGATCGCCTTGGCCTGCTCATCGTCCGGCCCCGGCACAGGCGCCATGAACGCTTCGCGGTAGTAACGCAACTCATCGAGGGATTCGATGATGTCGGCGAGCGCGCGGTGGCCGCCGTTCTTCGGAGGACGATTGAGGTAGACCGCCGGATACCAGCGGCGTGCGAGTTCCTTGAACGTGCTCACGTCGATGGTGCGGTAGTGCAGGTTTTCCATGAGTTCCGGCATGTAGTGGTCGAGGAATTTCTTGTCGGAGCCGATGGTGTTGCCCGCCAGCAGGGGCTTGACGCCTTCCGGTGTGAATCGCTTGACGTATTCGATGACTTTGGCTTGCGCGTCCGTGAGGCTCAGTCCGTGCTCCCATTCGTTGATCAGTCCGGAGCGGGTGTGCATGCCGCGCACGAAGTCGTTCATGTGGTCGACGGCCTTCTGGCTGGGTTTGATCACATAGTCGACGCCTTCGTCGAGCACGTTCAGGTCGAAGTCGGTCGGCACCACGGAAATCTCAACGAGTTCGTCGCCGCCAAAAATATCCAGGCCGGTCATCTCGCAGTCGATCCAAATTAGGCGAGAGCCTTCGGACGTGTACGTTTCGCCATCATGCGCATCTACCATCGTTGCCTCGTTTCGTATGTTTGCGGCCGCGCCCGCTGCGTGGAACCGAACATATGAAGATACCGCAGGGTAGGGAGATTGCTCCCTGCCCCGCGGTATGAGGTGCGGCCGGTTCGTGGTTCAGCGCACGCGCTTGATGCCCAGCACGCTGATGGCCGCCACTGCGGTCATGACGATGGCCACCGGGAACACAGGCGTATAGGAGCCGAGGACGCTTACCAGCGTGGAGGTGATGACCACGCCGATGGCCTGGCCCGCGCAGGTGGCGATGTTCATGAAGCCGAGGTCCTTGCCGGCGGTCTTCTTGTCGGGAAGCACGTCCACGTTCAGCGCCTGGTCGACGGACAGGTACATGCCGTAGCCGAAGCTGGCGATGCCGCCGAAAAGGAACATGCCCATCTGGGTCGGGAAAATCCACGGCATGGCAAGGCCCACGGCGAAGAACACGCATGCCACGACGATCGGTGCCTTGCGGCGGTTGAGCATATCCGCGATCGGACCGGCCACAAGGGATGCGATGATGGACACGATCATGGTGATCACGGAAATGACCTGGATGGAAGCCGCGGCCGACAGCTTGTCCTGGCCGATGTAGTCCTGCAGGATGTACAGCTGGTAGCTGAACACCATCTGGTATGCCACGATCAGGCAGGTGCGGCAGATGAACGCACGGTAGAAGTCCGAGCAGTTCTTCAGTGGCGGGGTGAGCGACGCCGCAACGACCTTCCACAACGGTTCATCGGTATTCTTCGGCATGTTCTCGCTGGAAGGCTCACGCGGTGCGATCACCACGGAGAGCACGCCCGCGGCCAATGCACACAGGCCCGCACAGACGAATCCGAGTTCCATATGCTCGATCAGGGAGGAGCCGACCAGGGTGCCGATGCCCTGGCCGATCACGCCGCCGGCGCCGATCGCCGCGGAAACGGTGGCGCGCGAGGTTGGTTCGACCTGGTCGGAGATGCGTGCGTAGATCGGCGCCTGCACCATGTTCAGGCCGATCAGGGCCATCACATAGAGCACTCCGATCGCCACCGCGCTGACCGGTCGGCTCAACGCCCAGAAGCAGATGCCGTATATGAACGCGCCGCAGAAGATCCACGGCGTACGCTTGCCCCAACGCGATGCCGTGCGGTCGGACAGCGCGCCGACGAACAGCGCGATGAAAATCGATGCGATAGAGCCGACCGCGTTGATGGTGCCGAGCACCGCGGTGGAGTTGTCGACGCCGATATCGCGCAGACGTTGCGGCACGAGTACGGACATGGTCATGTAGAAGGCCGCGCCGGACAGTACCGCGAAGGCAAGGAATCCTCCGGTGAAGCGCCATTTCGTGCTGCTTTGCGATTGCTGTGCGGGCATTGCCGCGATGGTTTCAGACATATTGCTCCCCTTTTTGTGATGTGTTGTGCTGTGTTGTCGTGATGCGGTGAGGCCGCGTCGCTATTGACGCCGTCAGGATGGTCGCGCCACATGCGTTTTACGTCGTATGCGTTTTTCATACCGTGCGCTTTTGCACCGTATGCCTTCGCATCGCGCACGCCGCATGTGTTGCGTATGGGCATGTGACGCCCGCGAAAGCCCGTTGTGTGTTGCCGCAGGCGCCGAACCTGCGGCAACGGTTGTGAAGATTCGCTTGCGATTGGCAGTCGATCGGATTATTCCGCCAGCTTGAGCCAGGCGCTGGTGTCCTGCGGCAGCCTTCCGTCGTCGGCAAGCGGTCCGGAGGTCAACAGCACTTCCCCGGCCGGCAACGCCACCGGCTCCTCACCGAAGTTGGTGATGGACGCCCATCCGTTGGCACGCTTGTAGGCGATGGTGCCGCCCGGGAAGCCGTTCGCGCCGTCATGCGCCTTGCCCGGCTTGTCTTCCGGCAACCATTCGAGGCTCAGATTGGTGGTCTGCAGCTCATGGCGCAGCGCCAGCACCCGACGATACAGGTTCAGCATCGAATCCGGATCCTCCGATTCGACGTCGACCGCGAAATCCTTGTACCACTTGGGCTGCGGCAGATGCGGATCGGAAGCTCCGGCCGGAGAGAATCCGAAGGATCCGCCATGGCCGAACTCATCATCGGAATCGTCCAGCTTCGGAGCGTCGGAAGCCACCCACGGCAACGGAACACGGCAGCCGTCGCGTCCCTTGGTGCTGGCCGAACGCGAGGTACGCCATGCGGACGGATCCTCAAGCTCGCCCCACGGAATGTCGGCCACTTCGAACAGGCCGAGTTCCTCCCCCTGGTACACGTATGCGGAACCCGGCAACGCCATTTCCATCAGAATCGCCGCGCGGGAACGCTTGGTGCCGAGCTCGCGGTCCTCCTCGAACGTGGTACCGTCGCGGAGCAGCCAATCCAACGGCAGGCGATGGTATTCGCTCGTCGGAACCTGCGGAAGCGCGTATCGGGTGGCATGGCGGATCACATCATGGTTGCTCATGACCCAGGTTGCGGTGGAGCCGGAGCGTCGGGCGCTTTCCAGTCCCTCCTCGATCGCCAGGTGCAGATCGTCGCGGATCCAGTCCTTCTTGGCGAATTCGAAGTTGAAGATCTGTCCGAGATCGTCCGGAGACGCATACAGATGCTGTCGGCTCGGGCGCACCCAGGCCTCGGCCACCGCGAACGCCGGTGGATTGTATTCGTTGAAGACCTCGCGCCACTCATGGTAGATGTCGTGCACCTCGTCGCGGTCGATCACCGGATGCGAGCCGTCCTCAGGCTGGTCGTTGGTGCACCAGACCACATAATCGTCCAGATCGTCACGGTCGAGATCCTTGGCGAGACCATGGGCCACATCCACACGGAAGCCGTCCGCTCCGTGGTCGAGCCAGAAGCGCAGGGTCTTGAGGAAGTCGTCGCGCACTTCGCGGTTGTTCCAGTTCCAGTCGGGCTGTTCCTTGGTGAACATGTGCAGATACCACTGGCCGTCCGGCACACGGGTCCAGGCCGGACCTCCGAAGTGGTTCTCCCAATTGGTCGGCGGCTGATCGCCGTTCGGCCCCTTGCCGTCACGGAAGATGTAACGGTCACGTTCCGGAGAGCCGGGTTCCGCGGCGAGGGCCGCCTTGAACCATTCGTGCAGATTGGAGCTGTGGTTCGGAACGATGTCGACCACCACCTTGATGCCGTTGGCGTGCGCGGCTTTGGCAAGCTCGTCGAAGTCGTCGATGGTTCCGAGCTTCGGATCGACGTCGCGGTAGTCGTCGACGTCATAGCCGCCATCGGCCAACTGTGACGGATAGAACGGGCTCAGCCAGATGGCGTCGACGCCGAGTTCCTTCAGATAGTCGATCTTCTCGGTGACGCCTGCGATCTGCCCCAATCCCTCGCCTTTGGAATCCTTGAAGGAACGCGGGTAGACCTGATAGACCACGGCCTGCTTCCACCACAGGGCCGGATCACTGATTTCAGTCATGTTTACCTCCTTGTATACAAGCGCTTGCACTTCATTTGCATCAGCACTGCCCTATATAAAACACCGCTGATTCATTAAGTTTCATTAGTTACCTCGTGCAGCTTCATTACCGTTTTCAAACTGCTCGATTTCCTCAATAATAACGCTTGCATAAAATTTCGCAACCAGTTAGCGCACTTTTATCCAACAACCACCTTCAAAACCTTGAAATCGCAATATATCCAGCTATGCAAGCGTTTTTACAAAATGGGCGTGTCGTGCTACAGTTGAGCACATCAAAGCCAACAATCCCCTCGAAATCGCAAAAGGAGCGTACGTGCCCCGCACAACAATCGCAGACGTGGCGAAAGCCGCCGGCGTCTCCGTCTCCACCGTCTCCCGCGCATTGCGCGGACTTGACAGGGTCAACCCCGAAACCCGCGAACGCGTGGAAAAGGAAGCGAAACGACTGCACTTCTCCTTCTCAAAAAGCGCGTCCGCGCTGGCATCAGGCAAAACCATGCGCGTCGCCATGCTGCTGCCAAGCGAAATCAACAGCTGGTTCAACGCCAACGTGTTCCAAGGCGTCTACGAAGTGATGTCCGTCGCCGGATACGACGTGATTCCGCATATCGTATGGACGCAGAACGACTTGGACCGATTCTTCCAGAACCTGCCTGGCAATCGCAATGTGGACGCGATCATCGAGGCGTCCTTCGATTTCGACGACGCGAAGAAACGGACGCTCGGAGAGCTGACCATACCCGTGGTCGGCGTAAACGCGCCCAGCGAACACGGGCTCGACGCCGGAGCCGCGATCGACGATATGGAATCCATGGGCGCAATCGTGCGTTTTCTGAGGTCATTGGGCCATCAGACCCTCGCATATGTGGGGCAACCGGTCAACGCGTCGCCGTTCATCTGCTCGGACGCCGTCCGGGAGAAGGGATTCATCGACGCGGCACGATCGTGCGGATACTCGGACGACAACATCATCGTCGTACCGTCGCTGCCCAACATCGACATCCAGAACGAGCAGGACATCTACTCCGGCATAGTCGCGCAACTGCTCAGCGCGCCAAAACAGCCGACCGGCATCTGCGCGTCGGTCGACGCGGCCGCGGTCCCTCTGCTCAAGGAACTGCGACGAATCGGCGTGCGCGTACCGCAAGACGTTTCGCTGGTAGGTTTCGACGACGACCCGCGCGCATCCATCGTGGATCTGACCACCATGCACCAAAATCCCGCCGAAATCGGGCGCGAGGCGGCACGGAAGACGCTCGCCCTGCTCGCCGGCGAAACCCTCGAGGAACCGTTCACCACCATGCCCACCTCCCTCACGCTTCGCGCCACCACCGGACGCATCAGGTGACCGCCGCCACGGACGTTGCGTCGGTACGGGAATACTTGAGCAACTCCACAATCCCCATACCGACGCAAACACACCCCATTCCGTCGGTACGGACATACTCAGACGCTCCCACTATCCCCGTACCGACGCAATCGCACCCAATTGCGTCGGTACGGACGCGCCGCCGTTACTTACCGAGCGCCGCCTTCAAATCGCGATCCCCGTACCGCTGCTGCAGCACGCAGTAACCGCCAAATACCGCCAGCCATACCAAACCGAGCACCGCGGAACCTCGGGTATCGTCGGAAAGGAACAGCGTCACGTAGACGAAAGCGAAAAACACGATGGCGATGGTATTAAGCCATTTCCAAGCTGGCATCACGAAACCGTCCGCAATGAAATCTGCCGAACGACGGTAATGGCGATGCGCGATCAGCGTAAGAATGTAGATGAACAGGAACACCGCCGAGCTGGCCGAAGAGAACAGCACGAAGGCGCTGGATACCTGCGGGAAGGCGTTGATAAGCGGTGAGAACAGAATCAACGCGGCGGAGATGACGATCGCACGCGCCGGCACTTTGCGCTTGGACACTTCGCCGACCCTCCGCAACGCAGGAGCATCGGATTCGGACGCAAGCTGGTAAAGGTGTCGGCCCGCCGAATACAGCAACGAATTCAAAGCGGAGGATGCCGCGGTGATCACCACGAAGAACACCAGAGCGGACGCCCAATTCAGCCCCGCATACTGGAACACCATGATGAACGGGGATGCGAAGGAGCCGTCCTTGTTCGGCTTGAAGGTCGTCCACGGCACGATGCACATGATGGCCGCCAACGCGCCCACATAAAAGACAAGCACGCGCACGATGATTTCGTTGATCGCCTTGGGCAGCACCTTGCGGGGGTTCTTCGTCTCGGAAACCGTGACGCCCACGAATTCCATCATCTCGTAGGCAAAGAACACCATCTGGAAGCTCATGAGAAACGCCAGCCATCCGTTGGGCGCGATGGAGAAGTTCGCGAAAAGATTGTCGACGCCCGCATGTCCGGCGGGACTTGGCGAATCCATACCCTGAATCTGCACAGCCGGATAGTGGTAACCAATCACGATCATCACCACGGCCGTGACGATCATAGCCAGGATCAACGTGATTTTAATCATGGAGAACCAGAACTCCACCTCGCCGAACAACTTGACGGCGATGAGATTCACACAGACGAGCGCCACCAGAAAGCATACTTCAATCAACCATTTCCACCGGCTCAAGTCCATGCCGAAGGTGTCGAAGAACGTGACGAAGTACTGCGATACCGCGGTGATTTCGGTCATTCCGAGCAGCACCAGCGCGATCCAGTACGTCCAGCCGGCGAATTTGCCCCAGCCACGCCCCAGATAACGTCCGATGAAGTTGATGAAGGTGTGCTGACTTGGATCACGGTACATCATCTCGCCGATGGCGCGCATGAGGAAGAACATCACCACGCCCACCAAGATGTATACGAAGATGATGCTTGGACCGGTAAGCGAAATCGACTTGCCGGAGCCGAGGAACAGGCCCGTGCCGATGGTGCCTCCGATGGCGATGAACTGCACATGACGGCTGTTCAGACCGCGCTCCATATCGTTGGTCCGGTCGAGCGTTTCGACCGATTGCAAACTATTCTGCGTACTCTTTTCGTTAGGCATAAGGAGCAACATATCTCTTTCAAGTTATATTCCAAGCCTTTTGTCCGAAAACATACGGACAAAATTGCGACCAGGCCTTTGCTCATGCCAAGCCACGATTTTTGTCCGAAAACATACGGACAAAACACAGTCGACGACCGCATACGACGATGCCTACTCTCCGGACGGACTATCCGCACCGCCCCCCCTTCTACGCGTATTGCAGACGTATGGAAATACCAGGCGTCTCCGGTATCCCCATACCGACGCAAACCAAGCCCATTCCGTCGGTACGGAAATACTCAGACGCTCCCACTATCCCCATACCGACGCAATCACACCCGATTGCGGACGTATGGGAATACCCTGCCGGGCACACTATCCCCATACCGACGCAAACCGAACCTCGCTGAAAAACACATAGCCACGCGCACATACCGAAGGCACAAACCGTACAGACCTCATGAAACGGACACAACATTGTTTATCCACAACCTGAAAATCCGAAAAATGGCTGAATTCCAAGCCTTTGAACCATTCGATACGCTATAGTCGCCGTTCTCCGACCACAACCGTCGAAAAACCGTATACGCATGAGAAGCCTTGTGCATAATGCAACGCATGAGACCTCACAAAGCATGCATCAGACAGTTGGAAATCGCACGGAACCAAGAACGCTGCGCCATAGCACCGACAGAGGAAATCGGCGCCGCATTCCGGCGCAGAGTACAAGCAGGAGAAATCGTCTCACCATATCGAGGCGTCTTCGTCGAAGCCTCATACTGGAACTCACTGACCCTCACCCAAAAAGTACAGCATCAGGCACGCGCCATATCCATCCTCTATCCAGGAATCATCTTCGCGGGGACGACCGCCGCGGCGCTTCTCCAATATGAGCATCCACGAGACATTCATCGTTCGGGAATGTACATCGCATCCACACGCTCACCGAATACACGACCGACCGGCAGACGCCTGGGAAGAATCCATATCACATCGCCAGTTACCGTCAAAGTCGGTGAAACGCTGGTCACATCGCCGGAACAAACCCTCGTGGATTGCGCGAGAATGCTTCCTTTCTGCAAAGCCCTTCCAATTTATGATTCCGCCATAGCTCAAGACGGAACACTCCCGCAGCGGATAGCGGAAATCAGCGAAACCTTGCAAACCGGCACCGCATCAATCGAAAGAGCGCTGCGATATGCGAATCCGAAAAGCGACAATGGTGGCGAATCATTCGTACGCGGCGTCATGATCGAATGCGGATTCCAGAATCCCATCATCCAATACGTTATCCGCAATCCCAATAATCCCAATGAATGGTACAGGGTCGACTTCATCTGGTTCACCTCGTCCGGACGCGTGGTGATCGCCGAATTCGACGGCATGGCAAAATACACCGATCCATCAATGACCGGCGGGAAAACGGTTCAGTGCATCGTCAACGAACAGCGCGACAGAGAACGGAATCTTCACCAGTGGGGAGTCACGACCATCGTCAGAATCTACTTCGAAGACGCTCTGCACAGGGAACGGCTCATTGAAAAACTTCGAACGGCCGGAGTGCCGGAGCATCCATCAACAATGACTCCCACCTTGTGAAATCAGCCGATTGCGGGCGTATGGGAATACCCTGCCGGCCATACTATCCTCAAACCGACGCAAACCGACGCAAACCGCCGCCATTGCGTAGGTATGGAAATACCCAACCAACCCAAGTATCCTCAAACCGACGCAAACCAACCTGATTCCGTCGGTACGGGAATACCCGGACACTCCCACTATCCCCGCGCCGACGCAAACACATCTGGTTCCGATGGTTTGGGAATAGTCTGGCACGTCCGTTATTCCCAAACCGACGCAAACAACTGCAAACAACTGCAAACAGGAGTTTCACACCATGCCAAACCGGGATTCAAACAGTCCGACAAAAATCAGGACTCGAGTAGCTTGACAAGGAATAGGATTCAGACACCCGACAAAGTTAAGATCTGGAGCAGCCTGGCAAGGCCGGGCTTCAACCATAGCCGCCCAAAATCAGCTGAGGCTGGCTAACCTCAACAGAAATCAGCCAGCCTCAGGCAAAGGCAATCCGGATAATAATCCGAATAAAACCGCGGAAAATCAGCGTCCGGAGTAGTTCGGAGCCTCGGCGGTCATGACGATGTCATGCGGATGGGATTCGCGCAGACCGGCGTCGGTGATGCGGATGAAACGGCCACGTTCCGGCATTTCGGCGATGTTGTGGGCGCCGATGTAGAACATGGACTGGTGCAGGCCGCCGATCATCTGGTACAGCACTGCGTTCAGCGGTCCGCGGTACGGCACTTCGCCTTCAACACCTTCCGGAACGACCTTGTCGTTGGAAGTGACGTCGGCCTGGAAGTAGCGGTCCTTGGAGTAGGACTTCTTGCCACGCGGGGCCATGGCGCCGAGGGAGCCCATGCCGCGGTAGAGCTTGTACTGCTTGCCGTGCAGGAGCACCTTCTCGCCCGGAGCTTCCTCACAGCCGGCAAGGGTGCCACCGAGCATGACGGTGGAAGCGCCGGCCACCAGAGCCTTGGCGATGTCGCCGGAGTAGTGGATGCCGCCATCGGCGATGCACGGAACACCGGCTGCGCGGCAGGCCTGAGCGGCCTCGTAGACCGCGGTGAGCTGCGGCACGCCAACGCCGGCCACCACGCGGGTGGTGCAGATGGAGCCAGGTCCGACACCGACCTTGACCGCGTCGACACCGGCGTCGATCATGGCCTGAGCGCCCTGACGGGTGGCCACGTTGCCGCCGATGATGTCCACACCCGCAAAAGCGGAATCGGACTTCAGACGACGGATCATGTCGAGCGCGAGCTTCGCTTCGCCGTTCGCGGTATCGACCACGAGCACGTCCACGCCGGCTTCCATCAGAGCGGAGGCACGGTTGTAGGCGTCGCCCAGGAATCCGATGCCGGCGGCAACGCGCAGACGGCCCTGCTCATCCTTGGTGGCGTCCGGATACTGTTCGGTCTTGACGAAGTCCTTCACGGTGATCAGACCGGTCAGGTGGCCCTCATCGTCGACCAGCGGCAGCTTCTCGACCTTGTGCTTCGCCAGCAGGTCGTGGGCGTCTTCCTTGGAGATGTTGGACGGACCGGTGACCAGGTTCTCACGGGTCATGACCTCGGAAACCTTGAGTCGGTCATAGTCTTCGGAAGCGATGAAACGCATGTCACGGTTGGTGATCACGCCGACGAGCTTGTTTTCCTTGTCGACGACCGGCAGGCCGGAGATGTGGAAGCGTCCGCACAGCTTGTCGAGGTCGGCGAGGGTCACATCCGGGCTCACGGTCAACGGGTCGCTGATCATGCCGGATTCGGAACGCTTGACGATATCGACCTGGGCGGCCTGATCGTCGATGGAGAGGTTACGGTGCAGCACGCCGATACCGCCGTTACGCGCCATGGCGATCGCCATGTCGGACTCGGTGACGGTATCCATCGCGGCGGAGATGGCCGGAACCTTCATCGTGATGTTACGGGTCAGATGGGTGGTGGTGTCCACTTCGGACGGAATGACGTCCGTCTCATTCGGCAGCAGCAGCACATCGTCATATGCGAGGCCAAGCTGAGCGAAAATCGGAGGAAGTGGAGCGTACGTGGAATCTGCATTCATATCAGGAATTGTAGCCATAGGCTTACTGTAGGAATGCGGTAGGACTTAACGCGACACGACACGGCGGAATGTCGGTCGCGCTCCGGTCGGCATCCCCCGCCTAAGTTCGGCGCTCGTTCCGTTTCCGCCATGATCGCGATTCCGCCCGCTCAGGCAGGCGCGACCGCGCAACGTCCGCACGACTTCCGTCATACGACTTCCGTCACGCCGCTCCAGCCGTGCTACTTCGCAGGTCTTTCCGACCTGTTTTCCTCATGTATTTCCGGAATTCGTCTTTTCAGATACGGATACATGGTGGCCACCGTCAGCAGCAGCATCGCGATGAGGAATCCGACCAGCACGTATCTCGCCTTGAAGAACAACGTCATGATCGACCCGAATGCGATCAGCGCCGCCCATCCCCATAGAATCAGCACGGCTCCCTGCACGGAGTGGCCGATGCGCAGCATGCGATGGTGCAGATGCATGCGATCGGGGTGCATCGGAGACTGCCCTTTGCTCAGTCGGCGGACGATCGCAAGGCACATGTCGAGGATCGGCAGGAACAGAACGAGGATCGGCAGCAGAATCGGCATGAACACCGGCAGATAGATGCTGGCGTGAATACTGGCCGGATCGAGACGGCCGGTCATGACGATCGACGCGCACGTGATCAAGTAGCCGAGCAGCATCGAGCCCGAATCACCCATGAACAGTTTCGCCGGATGCCAGTTGTGCATGATGAATCCCACGCACATGCCGACCATCGCGATGTCGATGAGCGTTGCCATGGAAGCGTATGACGGCGAACTGCGCGCGATGATATACGAGTAGATGGCGAATGCGATGCCGCCTATCGCCACGATGCCGGAAGACAGTCCGTCAAGTCCGTCCACGAAATTGACCGCGTTGATGGACGCGACGATCAGAAACGCCGTAATGGCCATGGAAAGGCTCGGCGATGCGGTGACCAAGGAGCCAAGCGGCAGCGAGATGATCTGCAGGCCACCCCATGCCACGAACACGGAGATCAGCAACTGCCCGGCAAGTTTGAGCATCCAGTCGAGATCCCA
This sequence comes from Dysosmobacter segnis, assembly GCA_963590945.1. Taxonomy (GTDB): domain Bacteria; phylum Actinomycetota; class Actinomycetes; order Actinomycetales; family Bifidobacteriaceae; genus Bifidobacterium. Next base: position 104,401 of record CAVAQZ010000002.1, on the reverse strand, counting down.
TAGATCGTCGGCCATGCCCAGCAGACTGATCATGATGGCGCCGGCGAGAATCACCCACGCCTGCTGCGATTCGTGGAACAGCCCTTCGATGAACGGAATGCGCGATGCGAACAGCATGGACACCGTGAACCCGATAAGCATGCCCAGGCCGCCCAGTCGAGGCGTCGGGATGGTATGCACGTCTCGCGCCCTCACCTCGCCTACCGCGCCGATCTCGATGGCGACATGGCGAATCAGAGGCGTGATCAGATACGTGACCCCGCCCGCGATCGCCGCAATGAACAGATAGATTCTCATATGTCTAAAGCACCGCCATTCACAGTCAGGGCCTTTCGAATCGTGGCCGAGCGGATCACTCCCTCTCGAAGCACCGCAATACCGTCGCGTCCGTGATGATCCGCGGCGACCACCGTGGACGCCACGTGTCCGGGAGTCGCACCACCGTCGAGATACAGGTCGACCGATTCCCCCAGCGCCGCCACCGCTTCCTGAACGGTCTGCGCGCTTTCCTCTCCGGAACGGTTCGCACTGGTCGCGGCCAACGGACCTGTGGCACGCAGCACGCGTAGGGCCGACGCGGAATTCGGGATACGCACTCCTTGCGTGACCATGCCTGTGGCCGGATCCGTGCGCACGGTGGCCAAGGAGCAATCCCTCTCCGCCTGAGCGATCGGAGAGAACGGTCCGGGCATGAACATGGAGGCCAGCCGATTCAACGGCACCGGCAGGTAGAGATGCAGCTTCTCCATGCTTTCGATCGACGGCAGCAACACCTGCAACGACTTGAATTTCGGCCGATTTTTCGCCGCGAAGATCTTGCGGATGGCTTCGACGTTGCGCGGATCGCAGGCCACGCCGTACACCGTGTCCGTGGGAATCACGATCAGCCCTCCGTCACGCACGACCCGTACCGCCTGTGCAAGGGATTCGTCGGTAATGGCGTGGATTTCGCTCATGACACCTCCCGTTCGGCCGTATTGCCCCCACTATTGTAATGCACGAGATGATGGCTGCGACAACACGGCTGATTCCTTACGATGATTGAGATATCACGCTTTTTCCGCCACGAGATACCGCGGCCTGTTCGTGTAGTCGTTTCGAACGAACGCACGCGCAAAACCATGCGCGTCGGCGTAGGCGGCAAGCCTGTCGCCCTGTGTGATGTCATGTTCCATGACCAGCAGTCCGCCTTGCCTGAGCAGTCCGGCGGCACGGTCGATGATGAGTTCCGGAATGAGCGTCCCGTCCACGGAACCGCCATATAGTGCCATTTGCGGATCATAGTCGCGTACTTCCGGCTGTTGCGGAACATCCGTCAACGGTACATATGGCGGATTCGTGAGCACGATGTCGATCGTTCCATCCAATTGGCCCAACGTCGGATTGAGCGTCGCGTCGGCGATCTCCAGATGATAGTTGCCTGCGATGCCGGGATGCTTTTTCGCGGTCTCGTCGAGATTGCGCCGCGTCCATTGCGCGGTACGCTCGCTTTTTTCGACGGCCCAGACCTCGCTTCCGGGCATTTCGGTGGCGAACGCCAGTCCGATCGCGCCGCTTCCCGCGCACAGATCGACCACGCGGGCGGTATACATGCCGTGCTTGACGGCCCAATCGAGACCTTCCTGAACGATCAGCTCGGTTTCCGGACGTGGAATGAACACGCCCGGACCGACTTTCAGATCAAGGTAGCGGAACGGCGCATGGCCGGTGATATGCTGCAGCGGTTCGCGGTTCGCGCGTCGATCCACCATGACGCGGAAAGCGCGAAGCGCGGCCTCCACGGATTGCGTCGCTTGCGCATTCCGCGATTCCCGCGGGACGCTCCCGGCACGCGTTGCGGCAAACGCTTCGATTTCACTGCCCATCAGCATGGCTTTGTCCACGTCCTGCAGTCGCGTTCCGAACGCTTCGGCGCACAGCAGTTTGGCATCATGTTCCGGAGTGTCGACTCCCGCCGCGCGCAGTTCGGCCGCGGCGGAACGCACTGTTTCGAATACCGTCGCCACAGCGTACCTTACTTCTGGTTGGCCAGACGATCCGCCTCATCCGCTTGGATGTCGCTGTCGATCACTGCCTGAAGGTCGCCGTCGAGCACTGCGTCGAGGTTGTACGCCTTGTAGTTCGTGCGGTGGTCGACGATGCGGTTTTCCGGGAAATTGTAGGTTCGGATGCGTTCGGAACGATCCAGCGAACGTACCTGCGAATGACGCATGTCGGCGGCCTGCGCGGCTTCCTCCTCATGCTTCATGGCCAGCAGGCGGCTCTTGAGCACGCGCAACGCGGCCGCGCGGTTCTGGATCTGGCTCTTCTCGTCCTGCATGCTCACCACGATGCCCGTGGGAATATGGGTCATGCGAACCGCGGAATACGTGGTGTTCACGGACTGTCCGCCAGGACCGGAGCTCATGAAGATGTCGATTTTCAGATCCTTCTGATCGATTTCGATCTCGTCGTCGTCCTCATCGGCTTCCGGGAACACGATCACACCGGCCGCGGACGTCTGGATGCGTCCCTGTGATTCGGTCACGGGAATGCGCTGCACGCGGTGCACGCCGCCCTCGTACTTGAGCGACGCCCACACGCCATCTTCCGGAGACGGGGTTCCTTTCGCGCGAATCGCAAGCTGCACGTCCTTGACGCCGCCCAATTCGGTGGTGTTCTCGCTCTGCAGGGTGACGGACCAACCGCGCTTTTCCGCGTAACGCATGTACATGCGCAGCAGATCGCCTGCGAACAGCGCGGCCTCCTCGCCGCCGGTGCCGGCCTTGATTTCCATGATCGTGTCTCGCGCATCGTCCGGATCGCGTGGAATCAACGCTGTGCGAAGCTTTTCCTCGACCGAGGGAAGTTCGCTTTCCAACCGCTTGGCCTCTTCGGCGAAGTCGGGATCTTCCGACGCCATCTCCTTGGCCGCCTCCAGATCGTCCTTCACCTGCAGATATGCGGTGTAAGCGGAGACGATGACGCCGAGTTCCGCATGGCGACGGCCCATCTTGCGCATTTTGTCGGGGTCGGACGCGATTTCCGGATCGGCCATCTGCTGTTCGATATTGCGGTATTCCTCTAGCGCGGTAGCCGCCGCGGGAAACTGTTCGTCTGCCAATGTACGCCTTTTCTATCTGACTGAATCTGCGTTCCGACGGAAAACGCATCGTCGGAATCTGCTCAACTTGTACATCATATAAGGTGGCCCGGAAACGAAGAACGCCAGCCCGTGATGGACTGGCGTTCCTTCATTGCCTCAAGACAATAAGACTCACTTGGCCTTCTTGCCGTAACGCTTCTCGAAGCGAGCCACGCGGCCGCCGGTGTCGAGAATCTTCTGCTTGCCGGTGTAGAACGGGTGGCAGCTGGAGCACACGTCGGCGGTCAGGTGATCGCCCTTGACGGTGGAACGGGTGACGAAGGTGTTGCCGCAAGAGCAGGTAACCTGCACTGCGTGATAATCAGGATGAATACCCTGCTGCATAGTTGTCTCCTAGAGATTCGGGGGACCCGGGTCGCAATGCCCCGATGGCAGAGCGTGAACCGGATAACCTGTCAGATGGTAGCAAAAGGCATGGATCGGACGCCGTCAGATGCCAACGGAACAACGGCCGCAACAAGCAAGAAACCCTTGGAACCGCATGATTCCAAGGGTTTTCCAGTGGGACGCCAGGGGCTTGAACCCTGGACCGGCGGATTATGAGTCCGATGCTCTAACCGACTGAGCTAGCGTCCCACATTGCGCACCGTTTCACGATGCCAACTTTGTTAGTCTAGCAAAGGGCTGGACTATCCGAGGAAATGCAGCGGGTTCGTAATGAAGGAGCGCAATCCTATTTCCGCGGCGCCCAGCAAGGCCGGGCGTTCCACGGCATCCGCCATGAGCACGCGTGCCTGCACTTCCGGATACGCCAGGGTCTGGGGGCGTGCCATGCGCTCGATCCTGCGAATCAGATCCGGTTCGAAATGGGCCCACAGACCACCCATCACCACCGTGTCGACGTCGCACACGTTGATGGTGGATACGACGACCGAGGCTATGGCTTCCAACGCCTTCTCCACCACAGCAACGGTTTTGGCGTCGCGTTGCCGCCAGCGCTCCACCAACTCGGCGATGGCGCCGCGCGTCGCGGCCGCATCGCTGCTCGCGATTCCCGCGGCGCTGACCATGGATCGGCGGCCCGCGTACACCTCCAGGCATCCCCTACGTCCGCAACGGCAGACCGGTCCGCGCATGTCGACGGAGACATGGCCCAGTTCGCCACCGAAACCATGGTCTCCGGGAACCACGCGCCCGTCGCGGATCACCGCACCGCCGATGCCCACGTCGGTCGACATGTAGATGAACGAGTCCGTCGGTTCGATCTGCCCGTAGTTCCTGCGTTGCGTGGCGTAGCCCGGAACCTGGGCGAGCGCGGCGGCGTTCGCCTCATTGCACACGACCGGCTTCAGCCTTGAAACCACGTCGAACTGACTCAGATCCATTTTTTCCCACGCAAGATTCCGCGCCCCCAGCAGCCAGCGGTCCTCCATCACCAGACCCGGCAGCGCCAAACCGACTCCGGCAAGCGTGTACCCTTTGTCTTCAAGCGATTCCTGCTGTTCGATCGTCAGTTCGTTCAGTTTTGAAAAAACCTCTTCCGCGCTGGGATTCGACATATCGGCATCGACCCATTCCTCCGCCACCACGGAACCGTCGATATCGAGCACCACGATGCCGTAGCCGTCGGTGTTGGCCTGCAATCCGATACCGCAGAATCTCCCGCCTTTCACCATCAGGGGGATGCTGGGGCGGCCATACAACGATTGTCCCGACGGCGAGCCCTCCTCGAGGACGCCGTTGTCGAGCAGCAACGACACGAGAACCGACATGGTGGCCTTGGTAAGGCCCGTTTCCTTGGCGAGGTCGGCACGGCTGAGCGGATCGTTGGAACGCAACAGCGTTTCGAGGACCACAGAGAGATTGTGGTTGCGTAAATCATCTTGATTGATACTCCGCAATGAAGCCATCCCAATCCCTCCCAAAGCGTCTTTGCTGAAATCGCATCGAATCAGCCGGTTGAGCCAATTTATGATGCTACACTGGACATTATAGTTCGTTCATCTAACTAATTAAACGAAGCCGGCGTCCGTGTCACCACATGATTCGTCACGCACGGCTCCATTGCAAGGAGGCACAAATGGTTCAACAGCTTGTGGCCGGAGTCGACACCTCGACCCAGTCCTGCAAGGTACGCATCACCGACGCGCAGACCGGCGAAATGGTGCGATTCGGCCAAGCCAAGCATCCCAACGGCACGTCCGTCGACCCGAAGTATTGGTGGGACGCCTTCCAGGAGGCGGCACAGCAGGCGGGCGGCCTTGACGACGTCGAGGCGATCGCCGTCGGCGGACAGCAGCACGGCATGGTGATTCTCGACAAGCAGGGCAACGTGATCCGCGACGCCATGCTGTGGAACGACGTGAGCTCCGCCCCCCAGGCCGCGGCGCTCATCGAGAAGATGGGCGAGGCCCCAGCACAGGAAGGCGAGCCGGAAGATGTGATCGCCCGCGGCAAGCAGCGTTGGGTCAAGGCCGTGGGTTCCTCCCCCGTCGCATCCTTCACCCTGACCAAGGTGGCCTGGGTGGCTGAAAACGAGCCGGAAAACGCGAAGAAGATCGCCGCCGTCTGCCTGCCTCACGATTGGCTGAGCTGGCGCATCGCCGGTTACGGCCCGGTCGCCGAAGGCGAGGACGCGCATCTCGAAGCCCTGTTCACCGACCGCTCCGACGCTTCCGGCACCATTTATTACGATGCCGCATCCAACGAATACCGTCGCGATCTGATCGCCATGGTGCTTGAGCCCGCCGAAGGCAAGGACGCGGCCAAGGCCCACGCCGACGCGATCGTGCTGCCGACCGTGCTCGGACCGCGCGATGCGGCCGCGGTCAAGGCAAGCCCCGAAATCGCAGGAAAGAACGTTGACGGCGGCTGCATCATCGCCCCTGGCGGCGGCGACAACGCCATGGCATCCCTCGGCCTGGGCATGGCGGTCGGAGACGTGTCCGTCTCCCTCGGTACCTCCGGCGTGGCCGCGGCCATCTCCGAGAACCCGACCTATGATCTGACCGGAGCCGTGTCCGGATTCGCGGACTGCACCGGCCATTATCTGCCGCTCGCCTGCACCATCAATGGCTCCCGCATCCTCGACGCCGGACGCGCTGCGCTCGGCGTGGATTACGACGAACTCGCCCAGCTGGCCTTCGCGTCCGAACCGGGCGCCGGCGGAATCACCCTGGTCCCCTACTTCGACGGCGAGCGCACGCCGAATCGTCCGGACGCCACCGCCACCCTCTCCGGCATGACGTTGGCCAACACCACGAAGGAGAACATGGCCCGCGCGTTCGTTGAGGGCCTGCTGTGCTCGCAGCGCGACTGTCTTGAGCTCATCCGTTCCCTCGGCGCGGACATCAAGCGCATCCTGCTGATCGGCGGCGGCGCCAAGTCCGAAGCCATCCGCACGCTTGCGCCGAGTGTGCTCGGCATGGACGTGACCCGTCCGACCACCGATGAGTATGTGGCCATCGGCGCGGCCCGCCAGGCGGCTTGGGTGCTTTCCGGAGAGGCCGAACCGCCGGCATGGGAGCTCACTATCGACGGCGTGGAGACCGGAGAGCCGACTCCTGCCGTGTATGAGGCCTACGCCAAGGCGCGCGGCTGATTCGAAGCAATTCGCGGAATTCTGATTCATGCGTTCGAAACGGGACGGCACACCATGCGCCGCCCCGTTTCCTCTATTATTGGCAACGTATTCGAAAGACAGGTGGAACATGAACGACGGCTTCCGTATGAGGCTTTACGCGCTGACATGCGTGGCATGCGTGGCGTGGCTGGCCCAGACCGTCACTTCAGCGTCGAAGGACGGCACGCTGGCGAGTGCGCCAAGCATCATTCTGATCGCCTGCATCACCATAGCGGTGCTGTATACCGGTTTCAACGCGGCCCAACTGTGGATCATGCAGGGCCGTTCCGATGAATCGGAGGAAGACGAGGAGGATTCCGATGAGATCGACGACGATTCCCAAGACGAACAGTGATTGTTGACCTACGATGTTGACCTACGAAAGGATTGATCGATGACTTCCTCTCTATCCATGGCCGCCGCGGTGGTGCTGGGCCTCATCTGCCTCGCGGCCGGCCTGCTTCTCGGCGCGTTGCCGATTCAGAACAGCAAGATGACCGACCAGCATCGCCGGCTCTCCTCCCTGCTGTGCTTCATCATCGCCATCGTCTACATCGCGATGATCTTCACGGGGCAGGATCTATCGACCTGGACCATGCTGTTCGGCATTCTGGCGGGATTCATCATCGGCAAGATTCCTCCCGTCCACGAGTTCTTCGTTTCGAAGTGGGATTTCCTCAAGCCGTATGAGCCGAAGAAGAAGTCCAAGAAGAAGCGCAAATAACCGGGATAATACAAACGAAGGGCGCCGATCCCGGGAACCTTCCCGTTCCGAAAGGAACCGGGAGAGGTTCACCGGGGATCGGCGCCCTTCCTGTTTGGAGGAGGGGGAATCAAGCCTTCTTGCGCTTGCTGATCAGGTCGTACGCCACTGCGGCGATCACGACCAGGCCCTTGATGGTCTTGACCCAAGCCGCGTCGACGCCCATGATGGACAGACCTTGGTTCAGCACGCCCATGATCAGAGCGCCGACCATGGCGCCCGGGATGGTGCCGATGCCGCCGGTGACAGCGGTTCCACCGATGAAGCAGGCGGCGATGGCGTCCATTTCGAACTCCATGCCGGTCTGCGCGGTGGCGGACGCCAGACGGGAAAGGGTGATGACCGCTGCGATGGAGGTCAGGAAGCCCATGTTCAGGAAGATCTTGAAGTCGGCCGCCTTGGTGTCGATGCCGGAAAGGATGGCGGCCTTGCGATTGCCGCCGACCGCATACACGTTACGGCCGTAAACGGTGCGGTTCAGCGCGAACCAATAGATGCCGACCAAGACCGCGATGATAAGGATCACGATCGGAATGCCGCCCTGGGTGTCGTTGCCGGACAGCGCCAGAAGATAGGTGACATAGCCGATGGCCAGAACCGCCACAACGAGCTTGAACGCGACGAAGCTCATCGGCTGGACCGGCAGACCGTTCTTGATGGCGTTCTTGCGCTTATGCAGCTGCGCCCACACCACCAGGACGATGGCCGCGACGCCCACGATGATCGCATTGCTGGAGAACTGCCCCCAGAATCCGAAGACGTTCGGCAGGTAATCCTTGGAGATGGCACGGAAGGTCTGGTCGGAAACAGGAATGGACTCACCCGCCACAACGGTAGCGAGGCCACGGAAGATCAACATGCCGCCCAGCGTGGTGACGAAGCCCGGAACACCCACATAGGCGACCCAGAAGCCATGCCATGCGCCGATGGCCAGACCGATGACGACCATGAGCAGGATGGCCAGGAACCAGTTCATGCCCCAATCCTTCATGGCCAACGCGCCGATGCCACCGATGAAGGCCACCACGGAGCCGACGGACAGATCGATGTGCGTCGCGATGATGACCATCAGCATACCGATGGCGGTGATGAGCACGTAGGCGTTCTGCTGGAATAGCGCGACCACGTTGTTCGGGTTGAGCAGACGGCCTCCCGTGAGGATCTGGAAGACCACGATCACCACGACCAGCGCCATGTAGATGCCGTAGGAACGGGCGTTGCCGAGAATCAGTTCCTTGAAGGACTGTGTTTCCACCTTGTCGCCGCTCTTCTTGACTGCGGCGTTGTTTGCTGCTGACATTGTAAGAATTCCTTTCACGGATTATGCGCGGATTTCAGGCGTAGACCTTGCTGGAATCAATCGGGACTTCGGCGGTCATGTACTTCATGAGCTCCTCCTGATTGGTTTCCTTGGCGTTCAGATTTGCGGTGATCGTGCCGTTGCACATGGTGTAGATGCGGTCGCAGATGCCGAGCAGTTCCGGCAATTCGGAGCTGATCACGATGACCGCGGACCCCGCGTCGGCAAGCTGGTCGATGATCTCGTAGATGTCGTATTTCGCGCCGACGTCGATGCCTCGGGTCGGTTCGTCAAGCACGAGCACCTTTGGATTCGTGGCCACCCACTTGGCAAGCACGACCTTCTGCTGGTTGCCGCCGGAAAGGTTGCCGGCCGGCATTTCGATGGTCGGGGCCTTGGTATGGAATTCCGTGCGGTATTTCTCGGCGAGCTTCTTTTCCTTCGTCTCGTCGATGACGCCCAGTCTGCTGAGCATCTTCATGCTTGCCATGGAGGTGTTGCCGCGAATGGTGTCCATGAGATTCAGGCCGTAGACCTTGCGGTCCTCGGTCGCATAGGCCACGCCGTGGTCGATCGCGCTGCGTACGTTCGGGAAGCTCACTTCCTTGCCCTGCATGTACAGCTTGCCATGGGCATTGACGCCGTATTGATGGCCGAAGATGCTCATGATGGTCTCGGTGCGGCCTGCGCCGACGAGGCCAGCGATGCCGACGATCTCACCCGAACGCACGTTCATGCACACGTTCTTGGAGACCAGGCGGCTTTCGTCGAGCGGATGGCGGCACCGCCAATCGGTGACGCGGAACATCTCTTCACCGATATGCGGCTCATGCACCGGATACCGGTTGGTGAGCGGACGTCCGACCATGTCTCGAATCAACGCGTCCTGATCGAGAGGATGTTCGGCGTCGATGTCGATATGGCTGATGGTCTGGCCGTCTCGAATGACCTGCACGGCATCGGCGGACGCCGCGATTTCGTTGAGTTTGTGGGAAATGATGATGGCCGTGACGCCATGTTCCCTGCGTAGCTGGTCGATCAGGTCGAGCAGCTTGAAGGAATCCTCATCGTTGAGCGCCGCGGTGGGCTCGTCGAGGATGAGCAGCTTCACGTCCTTGGTCAACGCCTTGGCGATTTCGACGAGCTGCTGTTTGCCGACGCCGATGTTCGCGATCAGGGTGTCGGGGTTTTCGCTCAGACCGACCATGTTCATCACACGCAGGGCTTCCTTACGCTGCGCGTCGGCGTCGATGGCGATGCCCTTCTTGATCTGGTTGCCCAGGAAGATGTTCTCCTGGATGGACATGTACGGAACCAACGCGAGTTCCTGGTGGATGATCACGATGCCTTTTTCCTCGGAATCGCGAATGGTCTTGAATTTGCAGGTCTCACCATCGTAGATGATGTCGCCTTCGTAGGAGCCGTACGGGTAAACGCCCGACAGCACGTTCATCAGTGTGGATTTTCCCGCGCCGTTCTCGCCGCAGATCGAGAATATCTGGCCTTTTTTGACGGTGATATTCACATCTTTCAATGCGGTGACCGGACCGAAACGCTTGACGATGTGATTCATCTGAAGAATCACGTCACTACCGTTAGCCACAGCAACCTCCTCCGTTGCGTCATTGCTTCGTTAGTCTGTGCCGTTTGTAGACGTATGCGGGCGCCGACGCCGTGGTGTGGCGCGGCGCCCGTATCGATTGGTGATGAGGACGTATCAGCGGACCGTCAGAGTCCCGCATCCTCCTCGGAGATGTAACCGCCGTCCACGAGGATTTCCTTCAGGTTGGTCTTGTCGACGGAAACCGGGGTCAGCAGCTGGGACGGAACGTCCTTGGTGCCGTTGTTGAAGGTGTCCGGAGCGTCAGGGGTCTTGCCGTCCACCAGGTCCTTGATCATCTGGGCGGTCGCCTTGGCGAGTTCGCGGGTGTCCTTGTAGACCGTCATGGACTGCTTGCCCTTGACGATGGCCTGGACGTTGGCCTTTTCGGCATCCTGACCGGTGATGACCGGGTAGTAGTCCCAGCCGGCGCCTTCGACGGCGTTCACGGTGCCGAGGGCCTCGGCGTCGTTCTGGGCGAGCACGGCATCAAGCTTGGTGCCGTCGTTGTAGAAGGAGTTGATGCGGTTTTCCATCTCGTTCTGGGCCTTCTGGCGATCCCAGTTGTCGATGCCGATGGACTGCCATTCGGTCTCGTCGTTCGGAACCTTGCCTGACTTGGCCTGCAGCACGCCGGACTTGTAGTACTTGCCGAGCACGGACCATGCGCCTTTGAAATAGTAACCGGCGTTGTTGTCGGTCGGGGATCCCGCCATGAGTTCGACGTTGAACGGACCCTTCGCTCCGTCCGCAAGGCCGAGGGCCTGTTCGATGTATTCGCCCTGCATCTTGCCGACTTCCTCAAGCGAGAAGGTGGCGTAGTAATCGACCGCGTCCGTGTTCATGATGAGGCGGTCGTAAGCGATGATCTTGGCACCGTTCTGTTGGGCCTGCTCGCAGGCCGCGCCGGTGGAGGTGCCGTCGATGGAGGCAACAACAACATAGTCCATACCGTTGTTGGCCATGTTCTGAATCTGGGAGGTCTGCAGATCGGTCTTGCCGTCGGCATACTGCAAAGTCACGTTGTAGCCGTAGCTTTCGAGCTGCTCCTTGAGGTTGTTGCCGTCGATCTTCCAACGTTCGAGCATCTGCTCCGGCATGGAGATGCCGATGTTTACTTCAGATGAATCCCCGGATGCGTCGGAGCTGCCCCCCCCCCGCGAACTTCCGCAGGCAGCCAGAGGGATCAGCATCGCGCCAGCCGCGACTGCGGCAATGGCCTTGGTCCACTTGTTCATGAGATTCCTTTCGCCGATGAAATTGAATCTTGTTTCTCTTCCTTGAGCGACCGCATGTCCATTCATGCGATCTGACTCCGAGCATAGCACCTTAGTTCAGTGAATGAACATACTGATTCGCTGTTTTTTATCAAAACGGCCAGTTTCCAGCGAAATTTAATTCGTTCATTTAACTTACCGTCCGGAAGTTAAAACGACCCAATTCTTTCATATCAAACGAAATCATTTCACAACAATCGATGATTGGAAATAAAGACTTCCTAAAAAATTTCAGAATGGTCGAACACGCCGCAAAACACGGTATTAGCGCTACAATTCATGGCATCCCCCTAACCAGCCCATCCAAGCTCCGTCAGGAGGCGGGCCGGTCGCACGCCCAACGATATTTCCGGACATCGCAAAGGGGACATCCCACCGGAACGTCGATCAGACCGACCGTTCGATTCGACTATTCGATTCCCTCCACATCGGCGAACGCCGGATCATGTTCCGGAATCTCGCGAATCACACGGGCCGGATTGCCCACCGCGATGGAGTTCTCCGGAATGTCCTTCGTGACCACGGACCCCGCTCCGATGATGGAATTGGAGCCGATGGTCACGCCGGGCGTCACCGTCACGTTCGCACCGAACCATACGTTGCTTCCGATGGTCACGGGAGACGCGTATTCCCATCCGGCCAAACGGGTGGCCGCGTCCTTGGCGTGGTTCGGCGTGGCGATCGTGCAACGTGGGCCGATGAGGCAGTCCTCGCCGATGGTCACGTATCCGCCGCCGCAGATCATGAAGTCTTTGTTGATGAACGTTCCGCGGCCGATCGTCAGGCCGATGCCGTAATCGATGGTGAACGGCGGCGTGAACTCAACGCCCTCCCCCGCATCCGGAATGAGCTCATGGAACAGTCGGTACGCCTCGTCGGGATCGTCGAAGAAGATTCGGTTGATCTTCGCGCAGGCACGCGCCGCCTCGCCCGTGTAGTTGGGCAGGGACTTCGATTTGCGGTACTGCGTCGGTCTGCCCGTGAACAACCTGTTCAGCTCGTCGTCGGAAGCGATCAGCGCCTCGGTCTCCTGCGTCATATGTTCCCCCGTGCCATAGTTCGTGAACGTTCACATTCTATATCATGCAATCACGGAACGCAGCCATCGTCCTGAAAAACGCATATGTCACCGCATTCCGGAATTTCTGCCGAAATTCATGTAGCCATCCTCACCTGAAAGCGTGCACGGTTTCCATGATTCGCAGTTCCCATCATTGGGGTTCCCCGTAGCGGCGAACCTCGCCCAGCAGCGGCTCATGGTCCTGGCCAGGTCGAAATGCCACCCGTCGAACGGCCTCCAGCACGACTGCAACGTGGCGAAGGTGAACCACAGATCGGACGAATGGAACGCGCCGGCATCATCGCCCGGCATCGCCACGTCAAAACGATACCTGTATACGGGTTTTCCGCCGCCTGCCAGCCAAGCGTCGATCATCTCCAGATTGCCGCGCTCTCCAGCCGGATGGACCGCGCCGTCCGGATCAGTTCGCAGAAACTCGCCTGTGGTGTTGCCCACCAACAGATCCCGAGGCACGCAATGGCCGGAGACCAAGGCCTGCCTGTATTGGCCGGTGATGAAACGACCATCGACGCAAGGCAGCCAATTGGACAGAGGAGGCCAGTCAACATGTTGATCGGACCATTCGCATGCCGGCAATTCGATTGCGGCCTGCAACAGTTCGTCCGCGGGAACGTCACGCGCCTCTCGCAGAGAGCCGACGCCCAGCCAGGAAAAGAAACGCGACGCGTTGCGCCTGGCATCCTCCAACGACCAGATATTGCGATTGAACAGACCGATTCCGCCGCCCGACTGCATGATGGCACGCTGAAACAGGCCCTTGTTCATGGGCGAACAGCTTTGCGCGAGTGTGCTCGCCGCGCCCGCGGACTGCCCGAACACCGTGATGTTGCCAGGGTCACCGCCGAAAGCCGCGATATTGTCACGCACCCACTGGATTCCCATGCGCTGGTCGAGAAAACCGAGATTCGCGCAGGGCTCGCCCTCCCCGGCCTCATTTGCCATATCCGGATGGGAAAGGAAGCCGAAGGCATTCAATCGGTACGCCACCGAGACCACCACCACGCCAAGCCTCGCGAGATGTTCGCCGTTGAACTCCTTCTCCGCCGTGGAACCGGTTTGGAAACCGCCACCGTAGATCCAGACCATTACGGGCAGGCCGCGGCCATCTTCCTCGATACGGGCATTGGATCCATTGCCTCGCAAGGAAGGCGTCCAGATATTCAGATACAGGCAATCCTCGGACATCGGAGTTTCCGGGTCGACCTGCCATTCCCTGCCGTAGAAATCCTGAGGACTCGACATGGGCTGCATCGCGGCCGGCGCGAAATCGAACGATTCGCGTATCCCATTCCAGGCCGGCGCCGGGCGCGGGGCACGCCAGCGCAACTCGCCAACCGGCGCGGCCGCGAACGGCACCGCGCGGAACACCGTGACCGTCGGATCCTCGGCGGCCAGCCCGGCGATCCGTCCCTGCCGTATCTCAACCTCCCTGAGCATGGTCGCGCTCCCTTCCGTTATCGGACACTCACCACTCTTGGCGATACGTTCCGCTCAACGCCAGCATGGCGAAGGCGTAAAGAAAATTGTCATAGTATCGGCGTGCGCCGACGCGCATCGGGGTGTTCCACAGCATGCTCACCCATCGTCGTGCGCAATCGTCGGCATCGTCGGCTTCGGCGAAGCGCCCTGCCAATGATCCTTGCGCCATGGTGGCGATGAAGCCCACGGGATGCAGCACACGCTCGTCCACCGGCGTGCCGTCCACCGCATACACGCAGGTTCGGTCGTGGGTTAGGAAGAAACGTTGCAGCGCGTTGACTCTGGAGCAAAGCGCTTCCGGGGTTCCTCCCCACAGCGAGTCCAGGCCGATATTCGCGGCGGTGCGGTACGCATCGGAGAAGAAATGCCAGTGATCGCGTTCGTCCACATGCGGACTGCCATCAAAATCGGCGTATTCGGCGTTCATGCCGGTTTCGGCATTACAGGCGAGGGCCAGATAGTCACGGCTTGCCCGCGCGGCCTGGCTCCAGAAAACCCGATCCTCTTCATCCGCCTCCTCGGCGAACACATCATAGAAGTGAGGCAGATGATAGGAAGGGTCGCTCCATTCGGTTTCGGGGATGAATTTGATGAGCTTGTTGTCCGGATTCCACATGGGCTCGCCTTCGTACCGTTCTCCCTTGTGGACGCAGTACCGCAGAATCTCACGTCCCCATGCGGCGTAGTCGTAGATGCCTTCGCCATCGCCCCAACGCCGTGACGCAAGGAACAGGTCCATGGCGAAATATTCCTCGCCGTCCGGGGCGGGGCCGTCTGCGTTCGGCACTCCGGAGGGATCGACCGACCATGCGAAATAATGCGCATGATGCCCTTGGGTCATGTACATGTAGCGCATGACCCAGCCCCATAGTTTGTCGAACACATCCTTGCGGTCGAATTGCAGCGCGAGCATCATGGCGTAGCTCATGCCTTCGGTACGCACGTCGTCGTTACCGGTGTCCTTGACATAGCCAAGCCCTTCATCGGTCTGCCAATAGAACTTGTCCGGCCCTTCGAAAATCTCGTACCAGACCTGATTCACTCGTTCGCGCACTTCATCGGCGCCATATCCGTACTGTTCGAACAGCGATTCCATAATATTCTCCTTGCACATGATCAATCAGTCTTTGACACGCAGACGGAATGGAGGTAACAACGTGCCGTTTTCGTCGCATAGCAGGCCTGATTGCGGATCGTTGCACCATGCGTAACGCACTTCGTCCGGCGTTCTGTTCGGCAGACGCGCCATCACGCAATCGCCGTCGATCCATGCTTCAGCAGGGGCCGCGGTACCGGAATCCGACCAGAAAAAAGTGATTTCCCCGGGTGTTCTTCCGTCAATCGTACTTACATGCAATTCCTGCGATCGCACGGCCTCGTTTCCGCGCGCATCCGCAGCGAGCCAATCGCAGCGCATGCACAGCAGACCGCTTTCGACATTCGCCGAAACGATGTATGGTTGCGGTTTCGAATTTCCGCCGTACACCAACGCCAGTGCCACATCGAACAACCTATCGGCGATGAGTTTCTTATTATGTGGATGCAGATCATTGCCTTCACCCGCGTCGAGGGTCACCACCGACGCCACATGGTCAAGTTTTTCGGCAACCATCCATTCCTGTTCCCGGATCAACGGCCATCCGCCGTCTTCGATGGCGTCAATGGAGAAATTCGGCAATTGGACGATGAGGAACGGCATGTCCGGCTGTTGCCATTTGCCGCGCCACAGGCCGATCATGGCTTCCAGCTCGCCACCGTATTGCGTGGCGCGATCACCCGTGTTCGATTCGCCCTGATACCACAAGGCGGCACGTACCGCATACGGAAAGCAGGGGGCCAGCATGGCGTTGTACAGTCCGGTCGGCTTCCATCGCACGAAATCCTCGAACGGGCAATCCCGCTCGGCCCGCTGAATCACGGCGCAACGCCATGTACCGCTCACGTCGAAGGTCTCGTCGCCGATGGTCAGCGTCATCGGCTTGCCCGGCGTCACACGACCTCCCGGCCGTTCGACGACCAGCCGTATGCGGATCTCATTGGCCCCGGCACGCAATACGCCGGGCCGCAGCTCATAATCACGCGGTTCATACACATTGCTGCGGCCGCCCACCAGCACGCCGTTGACCCACGTATGGTCGGCATCATTCATGGTTCCCAGACGCAGCAACGCCGGACGACCTTCCACGCAATCCGGCAGAAACACGGTTTTCCGCAATTCGACCTCGCCCCGGAAGTCGGCGAATCCAAGATCGCCATACCAGCCTGGAAGTTCGACATTGCGCCATTCCACATCCCGGGGCGTTTCATTCTTGTTCTCCGGGCAATCCCAGGCAATCAGAGGAACCGGCTCATGATGGGCGTCAGCCGCTCCGCCATACCCCAGCGCCTGATACCAGGAGTCCCTCGCCGCCACGGAATCAGCGCTTCTACGCCGGGCCTCGCCATCCCCCAAGTACGGTTCGAGTTCCGTAAGGGTTTCGGGAAAAGCCCGCAACGCACCGGCATCCATCCACGATTCGATCGGCGAGCCTCCCAAAGAAACGTTCAGCAAGCCGACCGGAACATTCAAACATTCGCGAATCCTACGGCCGAAAAAGTAGGCCAACGCGGAGAAGTCGCCGATCGTTTCGCCGCCGCATCCGTACCATGACGCACGCTCGTGGTCCCGACGAGGCCCGGCGAAATCATAATCGGGAATCACTTTGTACTGTCGAAGCAACGGGTCGGGCTCGCGATTCCACTCCTGCGGATAATCGGCCTTCACCCAAGCCATGGGAAGTTCCATGTTCGACTGGCCGGAACACAGAAACACCTCGCCCACATAACAGCCACGTTCCAGGCATTCCCCCGACGATGATTCGACATGCAGATCGAACGGCCCACCGGCAGTCAACGTCCGCAGCGAAACGCTCCACGACCCATCAACGAGATCGGCCTCGACGCTTGCCATGCACCCTTCAAAATCCACGGTGACCCTGGCTCCGGCATCGGCCCAGCCCCAGATGCGCACATCCGTTCCGCACTGCAGCACACAGCCGTCATCAAGCAGTTTCGGCAATCGCAAGACCATGATCTTCTCCCCATCGAGCACGCGGCCCGACCTATCGGGCCATCAACAAAACAACAGGTGGGCGGAGGTCGCATGCAAGCGTCCTCCACCCACCAAAGGCAACTATTCGTTGTCCGGCAATTCCCTGTAATCGAAGTAGTCGAATTCCGCGGTCGCGCCATAATCCGACAGATCCACACAGGCCAGGCCGACGAACGCACCGGTGAAGAATCCTCCATAACGCTGCACGATGTAATCGTCGGAGAGGATCTTCGCGTCCAGTCTCACCGGAATCTCGGTGAAATGTTCGCCGTCGAAGGAATACTCGTAGGAATAGTATTCCTTGCGCACCTTGGTACGAAGCCACACGGACTCAACGTCCCGCGGCACTTCGATGGCGTCGTCCTTGAGATAGGACGTGTACTGGTTGAAGTCGTTCTGCGCCACTTCGATGACGCGGCAGGCGCGCTTCTCATCCCAGGTCACGAACACCCACGACCAGCACAGGTCGTCGTAATAGTTCGCCAATCCGGCCATCTGCATGTAGTTGTCCGGATTGAAGCTCACCTTCGTTTCGGCATCGAAGTCGAACGCCTGCCAACGGCGGGCCACCAGCGACTGTTCGAACGCGTTGCACAACGATCCCTGGCCGCGCAGGGTCAGTTTGCCGCCGCCGACGGCTCCCATGGCCTCGGTGAACGGCACACGGACGGTGTTCCAGTTCACGCCAAGCGTGTCGGATTCGAATTCGTCACGCTCATCGCGGCTCGCGGGAGCTTCGGTTTCGATGGCGTCCTTCGGAGCGTCCACGTAGCGTTGGCCGCCGTGGCCTCCCACAACGTAAGGCCAGCCATCCTCATCCCATTCGACCTTCTGGATGGACGTCTCGCGACCCAACGTGCACCAGCCGCGCACCCCATGGGACGGTTCGGTATCATGCCTCCACGGGCGACCGCAAAGCGACGCGTAGTACCATTCGCCGGACGGAGTGTCCACAAGCGCGCCATGGCCCTGCTTCTGCAGGTAGAAGTCAGGTGTATCGTAATTGCCGATGAACGGGCCGTTCGGCATGACCTCGAACGACAGCTCGTCAAGGGTGCGCGAGCGCGCCACGGACTCCTGATGCTCGTATTGAGTGCCGCCTTCGGCCGCGAACAGGTAGTACCAGCCGTCTTTCTTGTACAGATGGGGGCCTTCCACCACCTTCACGTCGGTGCCTTCCCAGATGGTCCTGGCGGTCTGCGGCTTGAGTTTCATGGTGTCCACATCGAATTCGGTGAGCGTGATGCCGTTGAACGGATGATGGTATTCGCGGAAGTCCCAGGTCTGCTGGACCAGGTATTTGCGTCCGTCGTCATCATGGAACAGGCTGGAATCGAAACCGACGCCGTTGATGCGGATCGGATCGGACCAAGGACCTCGGATGTCTTGCGCGGTCACCAGATAGTTGACGCAATCCTTGAACGCGCCGTTGACCACTTTCACATCGGTGTAGACCAGCCAGAATTTGCCGTCCGCGTAGCTCAGGTCGGGAGCCCAGATGCCACCTGAGGACGGGTTGCCTTTCATATCGAGCTGGCTGACACGGCTCAACGGGCTTGGCAGGGTGTTCCAGTGCACCAGGTCCTTGGATTCGTGCAACCGCACGCCGGGGAACCATTCGAAGGTCGAGTTGGCGATGTAGTAGGTGTCGTTCACTCGGATCATCGAAGGATCCGCATGGAAGCCCGTGAGTACGGGGTTGGAGATCTTCATGATTGCCTCTTTGCGTTGGTAAGGCGTTCGGGAGATCTGAGGATATCTCCCGAACGTACGTTTTGTCTGCTCTCAGCCCTTCACTGCGCCGGTGAGACCGCCGACGATCTTCTTCTGGAAAATCGTGAAGCAGATCAGGGCCGGAAGCATGGCCAGTGACGTGAACGCCAGAACCTGTGCGGTGTCGACGGAATGTTCGGAGCTGAACATCTGCACGCCGAGCGGCAGCGTGTACTTGCTTTCGTCGCTGAGCACGAACAGCGGCAGCATGTAGGCGTTCCAGCTTCCGACGAAGGTGAGGATGCCCGTGGTGGCCACGCCCGGCATCGACAGCGGAATGACCATGCGCCAGAAGAAGCCGAGTCGGGAGCATCCGTCAAGCAGGCATGCCTCTTCGAGCTCATTCGGAATGGACTGGAGGAACGGCACCAGAATGATGATGGTCTGCGGCAGGCCGAATGCGATCTGCGGCAGGATCAGACCAAGCAGGGAGTTCGACAGTCCGAGGTTGCGGATCAGCAGGTACAGCGGCGTGATGCCGACCGTCATCGGGAACATCAGACCCGCGGAGAACAGGGCGTACATGAGCGGCGCATAGCGGAACTTGTATCGCGCGATGACGAAGCTCACCATGATGCCGAGCACGACCACGCCGACCATGGTGGCGAGGGACACGATGGTGGAGTTGCCGAGTTCAGTCCAGAAGATGTCGCTGGTGAACACGGACACGTAGTTGTCGAGCACCCACGGATTCGGCAGGCCGGACGGGTGGTTGGTGATCTGTGAGTTGGTGCGGAAGCCTCCGAAGATGATGTACAGCACCGGGGTCACGCAGATGGCCACCAGAACCAGCGAGAAGAAGTACACGACCGGGTGTCCCCACGGTGTTTTGGATGATACGCGGTAGCCGTTCTTCGCGGTGTACTTGTTTTTATCGGGACGGGTCGCGGTATTTGCGATGGTCATCACTTCACCTCACTTGCGATTGCGGCGGCTTCGCGACGCTGCGCTTCCTTCGCGCGCTTCGCCGCGCGCTTTTTGGCTTCCTTCTGTTCGGTCACGGCACCGTCAAGATCGCGGTTGAGCACGAACTTCTGGTAGGTCAGCGCGATGACCAGGGAGATCACGAAGATGATCAACGCCACCGCGGAGCCGTAGCCGTAGTTGCCAGCCCCTCGGCCTTCACGCACCATGTAGGTGGCCATGGTGGAAACACCCGCCGTGGTGGATACGTACTTGCCCCACACGATGTAGACCAGATCGAACAGCTGCAGGGAGCCGATCATCGACAGGAACACCCAGATGCGCAGGGTCGGAGCGAGCAGCGGCAGTGTGATGCTCTTCTGCATCTGCCAGAATCCGGCGCCGTCGACTCGGGCCGCCTCGTACAGTTCCTCGGGGATGGACTGCATGCCCGCCAGCATGAGGATCACGGCGAATCCGATGTACTTCCAGCTGATCAGCAGCAGCAGTGTGAACATTGCGATCTTCGGGTCGGCGAGCCAATCCGGACCATCGATGCCGAAGTTGGCGAGAATCTCGTTGATGGCGCCCTTCTTCTGCAGCAACAGGCTCCAGCCGGTGCCGACGATCACTTCCGAAACGACGTACGGCACGAAGATGAGCGTGCGGATCAGTCCGCGCCCCTTGAACTTCTGGTTGAGCAACAACGCGAAAAGAATGGCGAGCGGGGCCTGGATCACCAGCGACCCGACGACCACTTCGAACGTGTGCAGGATGGCGGATTGGAAAGCGGAATCCTTCAACGCCGTGATGTAGTTCTGGAGTCCGACGAATTTACCGGTCTGGGAAGGGGAACCGTAACCCTTCCACTGATAGAAGCCGTAGTATGCGCCCAGAATAATCGGCAGGATCACGAAGCATACGAACAGAAGGATCGCGGGCGCGGATAGGATGAGAATTTCTGCGTTGCGACGCGCTTTGCCACTCGACACGCCTTTGATTCTGCGTGCTTTCGGCGTCGCCCCATTGTTGTTTTGAGTCGCCATGATTGTCTCCACCAAATCGATTGTGCGAAAGAAGAGGGCCGGATGGACCTTCCATCCGGCCCTGTATGTGACTTATGTCGATTGCCGGCGCGATCAGCCCTTGGCTGCCGCGTCTTCCATTGCCGTGACGATGTCCGAGGCCGATCCCTGGCCGGAAAGCAGGTTCACAATGGCGGAGTTGAGCGCGTTGCCGATGTTGCCGCCGAGCGCGGTATCCATCCACAGCTGCATATCGTCGGAGTTGTTCATGGCTTCGATGATCTGCTTGAGGTTCTCATCCGTAACGGAGTCCATGGCTTCGGAGGATGCCGGAATGGTGCTGAACGCGGTGGCGTACTCCTCCTGGTTCGTCTTCTCGGCCATGTAGTTGACGAAGTCGACCGCGGCCTGCGGAGCCTCGGGGTTGACGGAAAAGCCGGTGGCCGCGCCCATCAGAGCGCCGTCCTCACCCTTGCCGCCGTCGATGTTCGGGAACGCGAAGAATCCGAGGTCCTCCATCGCGGTCTTGTCAGGAGTCAGATCCTTGACCACACCAGGCTCCCAGGTGCCCATGAGTTCCATGGCGGCCTTGTGGTTGGCGAGCAGACCCGCGGAGGAGCTTGCTCCCTGCTGGGCGGTGGTGGTCAGGAAACCTTCGTTGAAGGCGTCCATGTCGAGCAGCTCCCGAAGATCCTCGGCGGCCTTGGTCCAGCAGGAGTCGGAGAAGTCCTTGTCGTTGACGCCCTTGGCGTATGCGTCGGTAGAGCATTCGCGCAGCGACAGCCAGTAATACCAGTGTCCTGCCGGCCATGCGTCCTTGCCGCCGAGTGCGATCGGGTCGATTCCCGCGTCACGCAGCTTCGTGATGTCCTCCTTCAACTCGCTGAAGGTGGTGGGCACCTCGGTGATTCCGGCCTGCTCGAACAGATCCTTGGAGTACCAGATGCCGCCCGGCTGAACGGTGACGGGCACGCCGTACACCTTGCCGTCATAGGTGAAGGAGCTCAGCGAGGACGCCATCTGGGTCTTGACGGTGTCGCTGATCTTGTCGGTCAGGTCCATGGCCTGGCCCGCGTCGATCATATCTTTGGTCTTGGCGCCGTTCAGCGCCATGTACACATCCGGACCGGAGGACGGATCCTGCATGGCGGTGGTCAGCTTGCCTTCGAAATCCTCGTTCTGGATGGCCTGAACCTCAACCTTGACGCCCGTCTCCTTTTCGAAGGACGCCGCAAGGTCCTCCCAATACTGCTTGCCGGTGCCGGCGGTGGCGTTATGCCAGAACGTGATGGTGTTCTCATCCTTGGCGCTGTTGCTGGATCCGCAAGCGCACATGCCCACCATGGTGGCCACGGCGAGCGTTGCTGCTGCGACGGCTTTGAACTTCATTGTCTTCTCCTTGTTTTTCACTCATCATCGGCGAATGATGACAACCTTGGGAACGAAAGGATCGGCGGCAATGATGATATTGTCCCGTGACTTCATGGTCGCTTCCACCACTGGCCGGAGTAGAACGAAATCAGCCTTTGATTTCGTTTCGAAACTTTCGTTCTCTTTCGTTGTACCTTCACTATAAACCATGGATTTACCATGCGTCAAATTATTTGTTAAACCAACTTACTAAGCTATTTTTCTTGATTTTTCAACCGTTTTTAACATATTTTCTTTCCCGAAAGTTTCGAAAATCCAAAAACGAAAGTTTCGTTGTTTTTTCCACGTATGATAGAACATGAAAGGGGGAAACATGGCATCCGGAACAAACAAGCCAACCAAGAAGTCTTCCATCCGTTTGACCGACATAGCCAGGGAGACGGGCTACTCACTGGCCACCGTGTCAAAGGCCCTCAACGGACGCGCGGACATATCGGAGGAAACGCGTCAGACCATCAACGCGGCACTGAAGAAATACGGCTATTCGCGCAAGGCCGCCCCCGGCAAAAAACAGAAGATGATCGAAATCGTCTTCCAGGATTTCGAAAACGTATGGGCGATGGAGGTCATGCGTGGCGCGATCCGCGAAGCCAAACTGCACGACATGAGCATCATCACCACGGAAGGCGGCAATCGCCAGCATCCCGACTCGTCGTGGATAGACAACATGCTGCGGAGGCAGACGGACGGGGCCATCCTCGTATTCTCCAGTCTGACGCGTATCGAGCGGAACAAACTGCATTCACGCGGCATTCCGTTCGTACTGTTCGACCCATTCGGCGACCCGGATCCGACCACGCTGTCGGTGCAGGCCGACAACTGGACCGGCGGCGTGATCGCCACACGCCATCTGCTCGCGTTGGGGCACAAACGCATCGGCATCATCACGGGGCCGGAGGAGATGATGTGCTCCAAAGCACGGCTCGACGGATACACGTCCGCATTGGCGGAACAGGGCATCACGGCCAATCCGGAACTGATCACCGAAGGCGACTTCACCACTTCGGGAGGCTACGCGCAGGCCATATCCCTACTTGAGCATCCGAACAGACCGACCGCCATCTTCGCGGGCAGCGACCTGCAGGCCATGGGCGTATACGAGGCCGCCCGGCAGCTGGGATTGCGCATTCCGGAAGACCTGTCGGTCGTCGGATTCGACGACGTGCAAACGGCCTCCTACCTTGGGCCGGCGCTCACCACAGTCCGCCAGCCGCTGCAGGATATGGCCAGGACATCGGTGCGCATGCTTGCGGAGGCATTGACAACCAACGACGTCCTGCAACCGCACGTCATCATGCCGACGTCCCTGGTCGTGCGCAACAGCACGCAAAGACTTGAGGAATGACAGGGCGGCCGAACGCGCCACGGCCGCCCCATGTTCCCAAAACACGATCGGACGTGTTCAACGATCGGACGACAGGCCGGCCATGCAGCCCACGAAACCGCCGGCCCATTCCGTGCTCAGGAATCGTGCGTCGAAGACACGCAGAACATCCCAACCACCCCGACACGCATCCTGGCACGCATCCCGCAAGGAGGCCGAATCGCCCGCATTGCCGTCCGAGGCGACGATCGCAAGACGATTGTCGGAGAACAGCACCGCGACACGGGACGAATCGCCTTCAGGCACCGTGATCCGGGAACGTTCGGTTTCATCGCCGCCGAAACGAAGCCGGAATTCGACGACGTCGCCACGCAACGCGAACACCGCGTAATTGGCATCATCCTGCCGAACGATCAAAGAACCGCGATCCGGCAGCGGCATCAAGCATGGCAGCTGCGGTATTCTCCGATACCTCGAATGCGCGTCGCCACGCACGAAAACGGCATCCGCGGCATCGCAGACATCCAGAACGACCGGAACCGGCTCCGAAGCGGATTCCCCCGCACGGACCGTGATCCGCGGGCCTCCATCCCCTTCCATCGTCATCGAGGTCTCATCGGGCAGCCGTCCAAGACCCGCGCACGTCACCGGCCAGCCGGGATCGCCCTGCGGACGCAAGGGCATACCGTCCCCGCGCAGCTTCCAATCGGTCGGATTATGCTCCCAACGCACGGGCGTGATGAAGCTCTCCCTGCCCAGGTAGCTCAGCAGTTCACCGGAATTGGGTCCCTGCGTCTCACGAACACCCAGGCACACCATCCACCAGCCGAACCGGGGATGGTTCATCAAATCGCCATGCCCCACACACTGCACAGGCTCCGACATGCCCAGATGACGGTGGGTGAGCATCGGATTCTTTTTGTCGACATGGAATGCGCGAACGGCATTGCCCAAGTAGCAGCGCTCCCCCTCGCGTACCGGCGCGACACCATCCCCCGCATCGGCCGAGGCGCGTTCGTACTCCGCGAACGCTTCGGCCAATCCATTCGGGGCATGGATGCGCATGGCCATCTCGCTATGCTCGAAACTTGTGCCGCCTTCAGCCGTCAACAGATACACGTAATCACCGATACCGTACAGATGCGGCCCTTCGGCCCACACCGCCTCCACGCCGTACCCTCGCCAAATGATGGTCTTCGCCCCGCCGACGGCCCCCTCATCATCGACCAACGTCCAAGTCAGTGGGTCGATGCGCTGGGTCCAGACCTCGGTCTGCCCCTCCCACTGAGGGAAGGCCGCCGGTCTGGTCTGCGTCCAATACACGGATCCGTCGCGATCCTCGAAAATGTCGGGATCGATGCCTTCGGCGCCGCGAATCCAATACGGGCCGCGCCACGGTCCTTCGATATCGTCGGCCTCGATGATGAAGTTTCCGTCCGCAAGTCGCGCCTGCGCCAACTCCTCCTGAGAACAGCCAGATTCGACCGCCATGTCCGCATCGATACGCGCTATGGTGCATGCGATCACGTATTTGCCCGCCACTTTGCGCAATGTGGGAGCGTAGACGCCACCCGAATCCTCCACGAATGGAATGAACAGACGACGGGCCATGTCCGAATCGATGGCATCCGCGACATGCGTCCAGTGAGCAAGATCATCGGAGACGTGGATGGGTAGGCCCGGAACGAGCTCGAACGAGGAATTGACGAGGGTTATCCGCTGTTTCGAATCATCCCAGATCCAGCTGGGATCCGGGTACATGCCGTTGAGAATCGGATTGGCGACGGTGATCGTCTCAGCTGCCATGAATCGCTCCTTTGCTAGCTGAAGTACGGAAATCGAAATTTTCGGTTTTCTTCCAAAACAGAAAATCGCCTGCAGGCAACAACGCCTGCAGGCGACCTTCATGGAAGGAGTCAGGAAAGGAAAGTATCAAAAGACGGGTCGAGAAGATCGACTTCCCGACCCGTTACATAGTCGGCCCTGTTACAGCCGGGCCCCGCTGTTCAATCCAGTGATGGATCAAGGATCGGCGTGAGATTCGCCTTCGAATCAGGCCTCAGCCAGCGCGTCAACGATGTAGTTGTTGATGGTGGCCTTGACGGACTCGAGGTGATCGGACTTGGTGGCCTCGATGAGCTTGGCCTGCGGGATATCCAGGGCGTACTCTTCGAGGGAAGCCAGGGTCGCGGTGCCATCTTCGATGGTCGCGCCGATGCCGGAGTCGTAGGAGCTGTAGCGTTCGGCCTGCAGGTTCTCGATGAACTTGTCTTCGTGCATCTTGTCGGCGACCAGGAGGCCGGCGGCGAATGCGTCCATACCTGCGATGTGGGAGCGGAACAGATCCTCGGCGTAGAAGGAGGTACGACGCGGCTTGGCGTCGAAGTTCAGACCACCGTGAGGACCGATCTGGCCTGCTGCGAGGACTTCCCACATGACGGTGGAGGTCTCGTACAGGTCGGTCGGGAACTCATCCATATCCCAGCCGATGAGCTTGTCGCCCTGGTTCGCGTCGAGGGAGCCGAGCACGCCGGCTTCGCGGGCGGTGCGGATCTCGTGCTGGTAGGTATGGCCGGCCAGGTTGGCGTGGTTGCCTTCCAGGTTCAGCTTCATGAAGTCGATGTCGTAGGTCTTCAGGAAGGCGATGGCGGTGGATGCATCGAAGTCGTACTGGTGCATCGTCGGTTCCTTGGCCTTCGGCTCGATCAGGAACTGGGCGTCCAGGCCGATCTCCTGAGCGTACTCGTGGCACATGTGGAAGAACTTGGCCATGTGGGCCTGCTCGCGCTGCATCTGGGTGTTCCACAGGTTCTCGTAGCCTTCACGACCGCCCCAGAACACGTAGTTCTCGGCGCCGAGGCGCTTTGCGATCTCGAGGGAGTGCTTCAGCTGGCCGGCGGAGTAGGCGAAGATGTCCGCGAACGGGGAGGTGGAAGCGCCGGAGACGAAGCGCGGGTTGGTGAACAGGGAGGAGGTGTTCCACAGCAGCTTGACGCCGGTGGCCTTCATGTTCTCCTCGATCTTGTCGACGATCTTGTCGAGGTTGGCATCGGTCTCGCGCAGGGTGTCGCCTTCCGGAGCGATGTCGCGATCGTGGAAGCAGAAGTACTCGACACCGAGCTTCTGGAAGAACTCGAACGCGTAGTCGACCTTGGCCAGGGACTGGTCCATCTCGTTGGAGTACTTGCCGTACCACGGACGCTGGGAGGTGCCGGTGCCGAACGGATCGACCAGTTCCTGGTCAAAAGTGTGCCACCAAGCGACGCCGAAGCGCAGCCAATCCTTCATCTTCTTGCCGGCGACAACCTTGTCGGCGTCATAGTAGTGGAAGGCGAGGCCCTCTTCCGGTCCCTTTTCGCGACCGACATACGGAATCTTTTCGATATCCCACAGACCCATGGGGTGCTCCTTTGCTATTGGTTTTGGTTTTCGAAGCTTTTCTCGCGGCGGACTTCCGCCCGTCTTGCATACATAATAAATTCATCTACCTAAATTTGTCAATTCGTTGAACTATTCGGCGTTTCGGTTGGAAAACAGCCGAATTCCAACGCAATGATAGAGTGGCCTTGTTTGTTGCATCTCATATAACGCGAAGACGTTCGAAGGGAGAATCGAAACCATGAACGAAAACGTCGACACCATCTGCGTACAGGGAGGCTACCAGCCAGGCAACGGAGAGTCCCGCACTCCCCCGATCATCCAGGCAACAACCTTCAAATACCAGTCCAGCGAACAGATGAGCCGACTGTTCGACCTGTCCGAATCCGGATACTTCTACACCAGGCTGCAGAATCCGACCAACGACACCGTCGCCGCGAAGATCTGCGAGATGGAAGGCGGCGTGGCCGCGATGCTGACATCCTCCGGACAGGCCGCGAACTTCTTCGCGCTGTTCAACATCTGCAACAACGGCGACCACATCGTGGCCTCCTCCGCGATCTACGGAGGAACCTTCAACCTCATCAACGTGACCATGCGCAAGATGGGCATCGAATGCACGTTCGTAAGCCCCGAATGCACCGAAGAGGAGCTCGAAGCCGCGTTCCAGCCGAACACCAAGGCCGTGTTCGGCGAATCGATCTCCAACCCGGCGCTCATCGTGCTGGACTTCGAGAAATTCGCGAACGCAGCGCACCGCCACAACGTTCCGCTGATCGTAGACAACACCTTCCCGACGCCGATCAACTGCCGCCCGTTTGAATACGGAGTGGACATCGTGACCCATGCCACCACCAAATACATGGACGGCCACGGCTCCTGCGTGGGCGGCGCGATCGTGGATTCCGGAAACTTCGACTGGATGGCGCACGCGGAGAAATTCCCGGGACTGACCACGCCCGACGACTCCTACCACGGCGTGACCTACGCGAAGGAATTCGGCAAGGCCGCCTACATCACCAAAGCCACCGCACAGCTCATGCGCGACTTCGGCTCCACCCCGGCTCCGATCAACTCGTGGATCATGGGCATGCATATGGAGTCGCTGGGCGTTCGCATGGAGCGCCACTGCGCGAACGCGTTGGCCGTGGCCAAGTGGCTGGAAGCCGATTCGCGCATCAGCTGGGTGAGCTACCCGGGGCTCGAGGGAGACAAATACCACGCATTGGCCGAAAAGTACATGCCGAACGGCACCTGCGGCGTGATCTCCTTTGGGGTGCCCGGCGGCCGCGAGAAGGTCTCGGCGTTCCTCGACAGCCTCAAGATGGTGTCCATCGCCACGCATGTGGCCGACGCACGCAGCTGCACGCTGTATCCGGCAGGCACCACGCACCGCCAGCTCACCGAGGAACAGCTTGAGGAGGCCGGCGTCGGCATCGATCTGGTGCGACTGAGCTGCGGCATCGAGAACGCGGCCGACATCATCGCCGACCTCGACCAGGCCCTGGCTTCCATCCAGTAACGGATATCATTTCGCTTATAGATGGCGGATACCAGACGCCACAGCCAGCTTAGGGGGTATCTTTTCCCTGTTTTATCCCTGTCGGCCGGTTTGCATCCGCCATCTATAAGCAAGATAACCATTCATCCGTGCTTCCTACGCCCGTCAACTATCTCCCTCACGATCATTCGACCACGCAATTTCACCGGCTTGGCCGAATGCTGCGACATCCTCTGGGCCACACGTTCGGCCAACATCTCCTGGGATGACTCATCCGCTAGGTTCTCGGCGGTCACCTGAACATACAGCCACCGTCGCAAATCCAATGCGGTACCCAACGCGAAGACCAACTGCCTGCCGGCCCTTCGCTGCGCAGCCAGGCATCGTTCGACGGTTCGGGCCCTTGCCATCGCAAGCTCCTCCGAATACCGTGCCCCATTGCTCATATACAAAAGGTAAAGGAGCCGGCGACGCACTGTCTACAGACCCTTAAAAACTTGTGGATAAGTGGATAACGGACGGCGCTCGGAATCGTTGAACGGTATCGTGGGCACAACGGGGCCCATTCAACGGAAAAGAGGACGCATGAGCAAGAAGACAAGTCTGAAAGGCCTGCGATTCGTAGGTATGGACGCATCAGTCGATCTCGAAATCGAAGATGGCCGAATCACCAAGGTCAACCCATCCGATGATTTCTCGAACACATGGGTCATTCCCGGGCTCTGGGACAACCATACGCATTTCACACAGTGGGCGTACACCTTGGGACGTTTGGATCTAATTGAGGCCAGCAGCGCCGATGACGCACTCGGAATGCTCCGCGAGCATTTAGACGCCCGGCGCGCAACGGGCACGCTCAATCCGGACCAATACGTGGTCGGCATGCGGTTCAGGCATTCCCTGTGGGCAGACGACGCCCAGCCGACATTGGCCGCGATCGACGCAGTCGCAGGAGATCAGCCGGTAGCGCTTTCCAGCGCCGACATGCATTGCGGTTGGGTGAATTCCTCCGCAGCCGAAAAGCTCGGCGTGCACGTGGACGAATCCGGCCTGGTGGGTGAACTGGAATGGTTCGACGCCTACGACAAACTCAGCGCCGGCCCCGACGCGCAAGCCGAGCTGACAAAGCTTCTGCGCAATGCGGAACTCGACGCCGCGCGCAAAGGCGTGGTCGGCATACGAGACTACGAAATGGCCGAAAACATCGACACCTGGATCGACCGATTCAAGCAGGGACTCGACGGCTTGCGCGTTCAGGCCGGCGTGTACCCGGAGCGTCTCCGGCAAGCCATCGACGACGGATGGCATACCGGCAACGAACTGCCGGGAAGCCACGGACTCGGCCGCGTCGGCGCGATGAAGATGATCTCGGACGGCTCGCTGAACACCCGTTCCGCCTACTGCTCCACACCGTACTCAGGCATCGCTCCGGAAACATTCGGAACTCTGAGCTACACGCCGGAGCAGATCGAATCCTACATGCGTCTGGCCACCGAGCACGGCTTCGATATCGCCTGCCACGCCATCGGAGACGAAGCGAACACCATCGTTCTCGATTGCGCGGAACGCACCCACGCCCAAGGTTCCATCGAGCATGCCCAAATGCTTAAACAAAACGACATTCCAAGGCTGGCGAAGCTCGGGCTTGCCGCAAGCATTCAGCCTCAGCACGCCATGGACGACCGAGATGTCATCACGCGGTTCTGGGGCAATCCGGCCGGAATCCCTTACGCGTTCAACGCATTGCACAAAGCCGGAACGAGGCTCCTCATGGGCTCCGACGCACCGGTCGCGCCCCTCGACCCATGGCTGGCGATCTCGGCCGCCGTGTTCGGCACGGAGAACTCCGACAGGGAACCGTTCCAGCCGGAACAATGCCTTGACTTCGAAAACGCCCTCGCATCGTCCACCCCGCAGGGACGCACGGATCTGCGGGTCGGAGACGATGCCGATCTGGTGTTGCTCGACCTCGACCCAAGCGCCATCGACACCCCGGAATCCATGCAAGCCATGCCCGAACACATAGTCGGCACCATGCTGAGCGGACGCTGGACCTACCAGTGTTGACAGCATCTCGCTTATAGATGGCAGATAAGGGTATGTTCCCCGTGTTTTTTAGCCCTAAACGCAACACGGACCCGCCATCTATAAGCGATATAAAGAACCACACCGTACGTACAATGACCGTACGTACAATAAGGAAATCCGTCACGTGAGGAGGAATGAATAGGCTATGCAGCGGGAAATCATGACGTCCATCCCGTTTTTGGAGCGAACGTCCCAGGACGCGCGGAACACGGATGAGGATCTCGCCGTGGCCCAGGATCTCAAAGACACCCTCGACGCGCACCGCGCCGGCTGCGTCGGCATGGCCGCGAACATGATCGGCGTCCCCAAGCGCATCATCGCCTTCGTGGATGAGGACTTCGGCGGCCGCATCGTCATCATGTTCAATCCGGAGATCACCGCAAGGGACGGTGCGTACGACGCCACCGAGGGTTGCCTTTCCCTTCAGGGGGAACGCCACACCGTGCGCCACCAACGCATCGAGGTGACGTATCTCGACCGCAGATTCCGCGAGCGCCATGCCACGTTCACCGGTTTCACCGCGCAGATCATCCAGCATGAGGTCGATCATTGCGAGGGAATCATCATCTGAAGCGTATGCCCGCAACGGATATCCGACTTACCCGGCATCGTACGCCGATGACCGTCAAACGTCCGGCCCTTATGTTTGGAGACGATGCCACGGGTGTTCTCAGCCATCGGCAACCTGTTCAAATAACACGATATCCCTGCTGAAAATCGTTTGACGTCACTATAATCGTTCCTGTGTTTCCCCGTGACATCAAAGGAGATTCTTATGGACGCCGTCACCATCTTCAATGATTTCGTGAGTCTCGTAGACAGCGAAGACCTGCCGATCGAGGCGGTGGCCATCGCCGACGGCGATTCGGTCGTCGCCGAGCACCATTTCACCCCCGATCAGGAACGCAACATTTATTCCCATACGAAGAGCTATGTGTCGACCGCCATTGGAATTGCCGTTGATGATGGGATTCTGGGACTTGACGACAAGCTGACGGATGCGTTTGCGGAATATGTGCCGAACGACGCGCAGCCGGAATTGTTTGACATCACGTTGCGCCATCTGTTGACCATGTCGAGCGGATTCAATCACGCGTATCTCATGAATCCCGACCGCCGCGGCGGCGTGGGAGCGCCGGACTATCTGACATATATGTTCTCCCGTCGAATCGAGGTGGAGCCCGGAAGCGAGTTCTGCTATTCGTCGGCCGATTCGTATCTGGCGGGCCGGATGCTTGAGAAGGCATGCGGCGAGCATCTTGGCGAGTACCTGTACCGCAAGGTTTTCTCGCGTTTGGATCAAGGATGGCCGCTTTGGGAATGCGACCCGCAGGGGCACCCGACTGCGGGATCCGGCATGTTCATGAAGCTTGGAAACATGCTCAAACTCGGCCAGGTGTATCTAAATGGCGGCCTTTGGCATGGTGAGCGCATAGTGAGCGAGGCGTGGGTGAACGCCGCGTCAAGCCGGCAGATCGAAACGCCGCATGACAATATCTGGACTTGCGGCTATGGCTACCAGTTCTGGATGTCTCCATACGACGGCGCATATCGTGCCGATGGCGCGTACGGACAGATCACCACGGTGCTTCCGAAGCAGGGATTGGTCGTCGCGGTCCAGTGTCCGGAGTCCGGCGACTTCGACAATGTGATGCGTCCTACGCTGCACGAGCACCTGTTCGGTCCGTTGACGGCCTGACCCACATGACATCCGACATTGGAACGGCTTGGCGTGTAGACGGGGTATGGGATAATTTGACGCGGTACTTTGCGTGAGACCTGGTCCGGAATTCCTTGAAACTTCCGCCCGCACAATCCGCGGTTCGCACATGCGACGTCATTACAGGGCGAAGGGCAGGGACCCCTGCCGGACGACTCATGCAACATGCTTGAATTCCAACGTTTCTTAAGGATGGAACACAACATTGGCTGAATTCATTTATCAGATGATCAAGGCCCGCAAGGCTTACGGCGACCGAGTGATTCTCGATGACGTGACCCTGAGCTTCCTGCCGGGCGCCAAGATCGGCGTCGTCGGACCGAACGGCATGGGTAAGTCCACGCTGCTCAAGATCATGGCCGGCATCGATTCCGTTTCCAACGGCGATGCATACCTGACTCCGGGATTCACCGTCGGCATTCTGCAGCAGGAACCCCCGCTGGATGACACCAAGACCGTCGGCGAGAACATCAAGATGGCCTTCGGCGAAATCGCCGAGAAGGTCGCCCGCTTCAATGAGATCGGCGAGGAGATGGCCAATCCGGATGCGGATTTCGATTCCCTGATGGAAGAGATGGGCAAGCTGCAGAACGACATCGACGCGGCCAACGGCTGGGATCTCGATTCCCAGCTCGAGCAGGCCATGGACGCGCTGCAGTGCCCGGATCCGGACACCCCGGTGAACGTGTGCTCCGGTGGCGAACGCCGTCGCGTGGCATTGTGCAAGCTGCTGCTTGAAGCTCCTGATCTGCTGCTGCTCGACGAGCCCACCAACCACCTCGACGCCGAGTCGATCCTGTGGCTGGAGCAGTTCCTGCACCAGTACAAGGGCGCCGTCATCGCGGTCACCCATGATCGTTACTTCATGGACAACGTGGCGGAGTGGATCTGCGAGGTCGACCGCGGTCACCTGTACCCGTACAAGGGCAACTACACCACCTACTTGGAGACCAAAGCCAAGCGTATGGAGATCCAGGGCGCCAAGGATGCCAAGCTCGCCAAGCGTCTGAAGAACGAGCTCGACTGGGTGCGTTCCTCGCCGAAGGCACGCCAGGCCAAAAACAAGGCACGTCTGGAGCGCTACGACCAGATGGAGCAGGAGGCGCGCAACAACAAGAAGCTCGACTTCTCCGAAATCCAGATTCCGGCAGGTCCGCGTCTGGGTTCCACCGTCCTGGAAGCCGAGCACATTCACAAGGCGTTCGGCGACCGCGTGCTCATCGACGACCTGAGCTTCACGCTGCCGCGCAACGGCATCGTCGGCGTGATCGGTCCGAACGGCGTGGGTAAGTCCACCCTGTTCAAGACCATCGTCGGCCTTGAGCCGCTGACTTCCGGCTCCCTCAAGATCGGCGAGACCGTGCAGATCAGCTACGTCGACCAGAACCGCGCGGGCCTCGATCCGAACAAGAACCTGTGGGAGGCCGTGTCCGACGGACTCGACTTCATCGAAGTGGCCGGCGTCGAGGTGCCGACCCGCGCCTATGTGGCTTCCTTCGGCTTCAAGGGTTCGGATCAGCAGAAGCTCACCGGCGTGCTGTCCGGCGGCGAGCGCAACCGTCTGAACCTCGCCCTCACCCTGAAGCAGGGCGGCAACCTGCTGCTGCTCGACGAACCGACCAACGACCTCGATGTCGAAACCTTGGAATCGCTTGAAAACGCGTTGCTCGCATTCCCGGGCTGCGCCGTGGTGATCTCCCATGACCGTTGGTTCCTCGACCGCGTCGCCACGCATATCCTCGCTTGGGAAGGCGACGACGAGAATCCGGCCAAGTGGTACTGGTTCGAAGGCAATTTCCAGGCCTATCAGGAGAACCGTGTGGCCCGCCTCGGTGAGGATGCCGCCCGTCCGCATCGTCTGCACCGCAAGCTGACCCGCTAATCCACTGGCCTGTTCAGTAAAACGGCGACCATATTTCCGGCGAAGCGCCGTTCCCCTCATCGGGAGCGGCGCTTCGCCTTTTTTGAATCGGCCACATGCATTCCGGGCAGGTTCCGGCAAAACGCTCGAATCGGAGTCGGACCAATCACCTAACGTTCACTCTTCTCACGTACTTGTTACATAACAATCCGGTTGAATTTACCGCTTCTGCATAAACTCATAGCTATTACGGCACTTTCGACAACACGCAAGAATCGAGGATCGTTATGGCCCAAGCCGACTCAACACCGTTGCAGCGCCTGACGAGAGTACTTCAACTAGGCGAGCCTTCCACCTACCGCAGTCACACGTATGTGAACGGCGAAAGCCTCTACTTCCCCACCGGCCGCGTCTATGGCGGCCAGGTGATCGCACAGGCCATGATGGCCGCTTCGAAAACGGTTTCGCCGTCCCGGTTGCCGAATTCGATTCACGGCTACTTCATTTCCGCCGGAGATATCAGGCAGGATCTGCTCTTCGATGTGGAGAATCTGCGGGATGGCCGGTCTTTTTCGGCACGTCGAGTGAACGTGACCCAGGCGCAGGGATCGATTCTCACCGCGATCGCCAGTTTCCAGGAGAAGGGCCAGAAAAGCATCGAATTCGCGGATTCGATGCCCGATAACGTACCCGATCCCGAATCCTTGGACAGTGCGAGGCAGCTGATGGAACCGTACAGCGAACAGTCTGCCTTCGCCAAGTATTATGCGGAGAAATCGCCTTTCGATATTCGCCATGTGACGCAGACGATCATGTTGGACGCCGATGAGGGAAGCGCCCGCAAGGATTCCGGCAAGCAGATGGTGTGGATGAAAGCGGACGGCATCGTGGATGTTCCGCAGGTCATACACCGCGCGATGCTGGCCATGGGCTGCGATCAGATCATGTTGGAGCCCGTGTTGCGTCGTGCGGGATTGAGCATCAGCACTCCCGGCATTTCGTTCGCTTCCCTCGACCATTCGATGTGGTGGTATCGGGATATCGACATCAACCAATGGCATCTGTATGTGCAGGATACCCCCACCGCGGCGCATGGTCGCGGGCTTGGGCAGGCGAAGGTGTTCACGCAGGACGGCGAATTGGTTGCGTGCATGGCGCAGGAGGCGATGATCCGAGTGCCGGAAAGCGATCTGAAGTAAATACGCGTCATATGCCGTGTCTCATGCAAGACGTTGCGTCTCATGCAAGACGTTGCGTCTCATGCAAGACGTTATGTCTTGTGTGAAAGGGGTTCGCATGAGACACGGCCAAGGCACGACGGCGATACGACGACGGCGGGATTCGCCGGATTCACCTGGCGCGATCCGTTTCCGAGCCTGCTACCTCGAAGACGACGTATCGGAGGTTTTGGTTGTCGTGGTCGCGTAACGCTGACGCTGCGCGGTCTTTTTGATCTTCTGGTTTTCAGGCCCGTCGATCGGCGGAAGCTGGCAAAGCCACTCCCCCACGATGCCGATGATCATGTCCACGACGCACACCACGCACGCGACCGCGCATTCGATGATGGCCTGGCTGTAGAACGCGGCCTCTCCATGCGGAAGACTGATGATGATCTGTCCGCCATACCATCCGGTCAAGGCGGCCCCTGCGATTCCCATCGCCTTGCAGGCCACGAGCGTGCCGAACGCCTTCTGTGGATCAAGCGGCTTCAGTTGCGCGCGTTTCACGGGATCATCCGTGGTGTATTTGTGGATTTGCAGCGCCAGATACAATACCAGCAGACCAAGCGTTATCAGCACGACCGGAACGATCCACGGAGCGCCGACCAGCGGCAGGCCTTCGATTTCGCCGTATTTGGCCAAGGCCATGCCCGCAAGCAGGCCGAGCACGGCCGCGAACACGTACTGCCACCAAGGTGTTCGCCGTGCTTTCATACCGTGCCTCCGATGATCCAGTTGTCCGCGAGCATGCCCACCTGTGCGCTGTCGGGAGCCATGGCCAGAAGGAACGACACCGGATCCTTGCCGAGTTTGGCATCCGGATCCATGTCAAGCCACGGAGCAAGCACGGACGCATGCTCACGCGCGGATGGCCAGGGAACACGGCAGTCCGGCTCATCGCAGATGACGCCTTCCATGTCGACCAGATCGATATCGAGTTCGTCGCTGATGTTCTTCTGCACGGATATGAGCGTTTCGATCAGTCCGACGGCGTCCAAACGGGTGGAAATCTGAATGACGGCCGACATTCTGTCGGAGCCCCCGTCAAGAAGCCCCACATGGTACAGCGGCGAGATTCCCTCCACCTGATTGCCGGGGATACCGTCGACGGCGACGATCGCCTTACGGAATTGCCGTTCGGCATCGGTGGATGGACTGTCAAGCGAGATTACCGCACGTCGGGACACCGGATTCTCCTGCGTTTTCGCGGCGGCCACGGCCTTTGACGCGGCGGTTCCTTCCGCAGGCGTCTGAAAATCGCCGTTTTCGCGGTCCACGGACGAATCGCCAAACGAATCGCCCGTCATCCAATCGTCGGAGATCTCGTTCACATGAGCGCGATCCGACGCTTCGAACAGTAGCTGGGCCACGGAACCGGCGTGTTCACCGACCAATTCGGCGTCAGGATCCACGGCAAGCCACGGCGCAAGCACGAAGGCGCGCTGCCATGCACGCGGATGAGGCAAAGTCAGGTCGGGATCATCGCTCTCCATGCCGTCAAAATCGATGATGTCGAGATCAAGCGTGCGTGACGCCCAATGATCGTTGCGTACGCGGCCGTGATTGGCTTCGATGCGATGCAACCCGTCCAGCAGTCGTTCGGCGTTCAGCTTCGTTTTGACGATGACGACCGCGTTGTGGAATTCAGGGGTTCCTTCCGGCATGCCCCAAGCGTCGGTGCGATACAGCGGCGATATGCCGGTCACCTGCGTGGATTCGAGTCCGTCCATGCAGCGCACCGCGTCCCGCAGCGTGCCCGGAACGTCGCCCTGGTTGCCGCCGATGGCGATGACGGCGCGATGCACCCGCCCGTCATCGGCGGCGTCAGCCGTCTTGCGGCTTCGTTCCACGGTGACGCTTACGTCGTCGAACGGCACCACGATCGGCGCGTTCGGTTTGTGCACGGTCACCTGCGTGTTCGCCACGGCGGGGTATCCGAGGATCATATCGGCGATTCGATCGGCGAGTTTTTCGATCAGATCCACGTGTTCGCCTTCGATGATGGCAACGATTCCTTTGGCTATCGCGCCATAGTCGACGGTGTCGTTGAGATCGTCGGTTTTTCCGGCAGGAGCCAGATCGAGAAACAAGGTGGCGTCCACCACGAACGTCTGAGCGCGCTCATGCTCGAAATCAAGCACGCCGTGCTTACCTGCCGCGCGAATTCCCGTCAGTCGAATCTGGTCCATGCCAACCTTTCCTGTTCCTTATGGTTTTTTCGTTACGCGTTCACGCATGCGCGCATCGCGTTGCCGACGGCAACCGCGTCACGTGATTTCGCGACGTCGTGCACGCGGACCGCCCACGCTCCGTGTTCGGCGCTCAAGGCGCTGATCGCGGCTGTGGCGTTGTCTTTGCTCGCCAGGTCGGGATCGGCGACTCCCGCGTCGGCAAGCACCGCCGAAACGAAACGTTTGCGGGACGCGCCGATCAATACCGGATAGCCGGTCGCGTTGAACCGTTCGAGGTTGGCCAGCAATGGCAGATTGTGCTCGATTCCCGGTTTCGAGAATCCAAGGCCCGGATCGATGATGATCTGCGATTGCGCCACCCCCGCGGCAAGCACCGCATCGACCTGCCTCATCAGCTCGTCGTACACGTCGTCGAGCACGCCATGCGCGTATACGGACGTGTCCGCATCGGGGACGTTTCCCATGGCTCCGGCAAGCCAGCCGCGCCAATGCTGCACGATGTACAGGCACTGCGGATGGTCGGCCACCACATGCGGAAGTTCGGCGTCCAGCTGACCACCCGACACATCGTTGACGATCTGCGCACCATGGTCGAGGGCGGCGAGCGCCACCGACGCGCGCGTGGTGTCGATCGAAAGCACGGCGCCTTCCGGTATGAGCGCATCCACAGCGCCGAGCACACGCCGCCGTTCGTCCTCCTCGCTTACGCGCTTGGCTCCCGGACGCGTCGATTCCGCTCCGATGTCGATGATGTCGGCCCCCGCCCTCATCATCTCCTCTCCATGCGCCTTCGCGGCCTGTGGGTCGAGCCACAATCCACCGTCGGAGAACGAGTCCTCCGTGATGTTGAGCACGCCCATCACCAACGTGCGTTCGCTGTTGCGAACGGCAGCCATGTCAATCGCCATTGCGCTTCCCCTCTTTTTGCTTATATGGCTTTTGTTTACGCGGCATGTGCGAGGCCGTCACGCATGCCGCGAGAGAATCAGACTCATCGCCTCCGCACGCACCGTGCCGTTTCGCATGCATCCGCGGACGGCCGATGTCACGGTACGGGACTGCGCCTTCTTCACGCCCCTCATGGCCATGCACATGTGGTCGCATTCGGTGACCACGATCACGCCCCTGGCGTCGATGCAGTCCATCAAGGCGTCGGCCACCTGCTGGGTCAGACGTTCCTGCACTTGCGGGCGGCGGGCGTACAGCTCCACCAGACGGGCGAGCTTGCTCAACCCGGTCACTTGGCCTTTGGACGGAATGTATCCGACGTGGGCCACGCCGTGGAACGGCAGCAGATGGTGTTCGCATACGGAGAACAGTTCGATGTCTCGCACCAGGACCATCTCGTCGGTATCGACCTTGAATCTGGTCTTCAGCACTTCTTGCGGATCATGGCCCAGTCCGGCGAACAGTTCCTTGCATGCGCGCCCGATACGGTCGGGGGTGTCGAGGAGCCCTTCTCTGTCGGGGTCCTCCCCGATCGATTTCAAAAACAGTCGTACTGCCTGTCGTACGCCTTCCTCGTCATAGCCGACGGGCCCGGCCGCATGGGCGGCACGGGCCTTGTCGTCGAGGAGGGTATCGAAGATCTCGGTATCGCTCATCAGTTGGTCAATCCTGCGCTTTTCTTCAAGGATTCGGGAATCTCGACCGGCGGAATGTCGGAGTCGGGACGCTGGTCGTTGCTCAGCCACACCTCACGCTTCGGAGCCTTCTTCACATTGGCGAAGATCTCAGCGAGTTCCTTTTCGTTGAGTGTCTCCTTGATGAGTAGCTGACGTACCAGTTCGTCAAGGATCTCGCGGTTCTCGTTGATGACGTTCCATGCTTCGGTGTGCGCCGTCTCAACCAGCTTGAGCACTTCCTCGTCGATGATTTCGGCGGTCCGCGCAGAGTACTTGTGGTTCAGCGAGCCCAGGTCGCCCTGCTCGTCGTCGGACCACTTGATCGCGCCCAGCTTGTCGGAGAAACCGTAGTCGAGCACCATCTGGCGCGCGATGTTCGTGGCCTTCTCGATGTCGTTGGATGCGCCGGTGGTCGGATCGTGGAATACGACCTCCTCGGCTGTGCGGCCGCCCATGGCGTAAGCCATCTGGTCGAGCAGCTGGTTGCGCGACATGGAGTAGCGATCCTCCGTCGGCATGACGGCGGTGTAGCCGAGGGCACGTCCTCGCGGAAGAATCGTCACCTTGGTGACCGGATCGGTGTCGTTCATGGCTGCCGCCACCAACGCGTGTCCGCCCTCGTGGTATGCGGTGTTGCGCAGCTCGTCAAGCGCCATGCCCTTGGAGCGGCGCTTCGGGCCCGCCTGCACGCGGTCTATCGCCTCGTCGATGGCGCGGTTGTCGATCAGCTGGGCTCCCGCACGGGCGCACAGCAGGGCGGCCTCGTTGAGCACATTGGCCAGATCGGCGCCGGTGAAGCCCGGGGTGCGCACCGCGATCATATGCAGATCGACGTCCGGAACGAACGGCTTGCCTTTGGCATGCACCTTCAGGATGGCCTCGCGGCCTTCCAGATCCGGAGCCTCCACGGCGACCTGACGGTCGAAACGTCCGGGACGCAGCAGTGCCGGGTCGAGCACGTCGGGACGGTTGGTGGCCGCGATGATGATCAGATTGGTGTCGTTGTTGAAGCCGTCCATTTCGACGAGCAGCTGGTTAAGGGTCTGCTCACGTTCGTCATGGCCGCCGCTCATGCCGGATCCGCCGCGCTTGCGGCCGACAGCGTCGATCTCGTCGATGAAGATGATCGCCGGAGCGTTCTTCTTGGCTTCCTCGAACAGGTCACGCACGCGGGACGCGCCGAGGCCTACGAACATTTCGACGAAGTCGGAACCGGCCATGGAATAGAACGGCACACCCGCTTCGCCTGCGATGGCGCGGGCCAGCAGCGTCTTGCCCGTGCCGGGAGGGCCGTACAGCAGCACACCGCGCGGAATACGGGCGCCAAGGGCCTTGTATCGAGAAGGATCCTTCAGGAAGTCCTTGATCTCCTCGACTTCCTGAACCGCGGCGTCCTCGCCCGCGACGTCGGCGAACTTGGTGGTCGGGGTCTGGCCTTCGAGCAGCTTGCCCTTGTTCTTCTTGCCGCCCATGCCGAACATGCCGCCGGCACCGCCCATGCGGCCCATCATGAACCAGAACAGGCCCAGGATGATGATGAACGGCAGCAGCGACGTTATCAGATACGTCCAGACGCTGGTCTGCTGCATCGTCGCGGTCCAGCCATTGGTCGGATCGGCGCTCTGCACCGCCTTGACCACGGCCGCGGACTGTGCGTACGTGTAGTAGAACTGCACGTTCTTGCCATAGTTGCGCGTCTTGCCGGTGTCGGGGTCGCTGGCGGAATAGTCGCTCTTGAGCTTGAGCTTGACCTGCTGCGTGTTGTCGACTATCTGCGCGTACTCGACGTTGCCTCCGTTGAGGATCTGCATGCCGTCTTTGGTGTCGATGGTCTGATAGCCGGAGCCCGCGAAGATCTGGAACATGGTCACGGCAAGCAACGCGATGACCACGACCCACAGCCACGGCGACTGCCAGAACTGCTTGGGGCCACCGGGACGCTGGTCATCCTGGCCGTTCGAACCGTTGTTGTTTCGGTTGAACGGATTGCCGAACGGATTGTTGCCTCCGTTGGAATTATTGTTGCCTCCGTTGCTTGGCGGCTGACCCGGACCGGGGAAACTCATGCCTGCCCTCCTTTATAGACTGCCGGCTTCAGGACTGCGATCGAATCGAGATTGCGGTAGCGGTCGTCGTAATCCAATCCGAAACCAACCACGAATTCGTCGGGAATCTCATGTCCCTTATATTTGACATCCACATCCACCTCGCGACGCGATGGCTTCTCCAAAAGCGCAAAAATCTCGACGGAAGCCGCTCCTCGCCCCTTAAGCTCCTCAACGAGCCAGGCAAGCGTTTTACCGGAATCAATGATGTCTTCGACAATCAGCACATCACGGCCGCGCACGTCGGTGGACAAATCCTGACGGACGGTGATCACGCCGGAGGATTCGGTTCCCGAACCGTAGCTCGAAAGGCTCATGAAGTCGATTTCGACGGGAATGCTCATGGCCTGCACGAATGCGGAGAACGTGCACACGCTCCCCTTCAGCACGCAGATCAGCAGCGGATTCCTTCCGCGGTAGTCTTCACTGGCCTGGGTTGCGGCACGGTTGATGATGTCTGCAATTTCTTCCTTGCTGATCAGCTCATGATCAATGTCTTCTTGTACGTCAGCGATTCGCATGCCCACCATCTTGGCACACGCGAATGACGTGTTTCTGGCGATACGCTGAATATCCGCTGGAAAGACTCACTCCGTGCTGGCCATGCCAGTCGGAGATGAGCGCGTCGACCCCCTCCACCTGACGCGCCGAACAGTTGATGCCCGACTGCGCGAGCGCGTGCGCGATGGCCCGTCTTCTGATGGCCACGTCCCGTTTCATCATGGAACGAACATCCATGTCGATCGAGCCGTCGCCAAACGTGACCGCCTCGTCGACCGCCCGCTGCGCCATGGCGTCGAGATATCTGCGATCATCCTGCGCAAGCCGCGCTCCAAGCGACAGACGGTCGACGACGTCGCTTCCGGAAAACCTTTCCATATACGGCATAAGATCATGCCGCACCCGGGAACGCAACGGATAGGTGGACGGCAGTTCGCCCACGACCGTCGTTCCATCGTCTTGCGAACCGTCGGGATTCCCGGATGTTCCCGCATCCGGACCATTGGTCGGATCATCCCACCATTGCAGACGGAGATCTTCGCAGATGCCCGTGGTCTCCTCACGGGTCACATTCAGCCAAGGGCGCAGGAACAACGTTCCGTCCCGCTCGAACGCCGGTTCCATGCCTGCGATCGCATCGAGCCCCGCGGAACGCAGAAGCCCCATGATCACGGTCTCGGCCTGGTCGTTCTTCGTATGGGCGAGCAGAACCGCATCGGCGTCCAATTCGGCGCAGACTCCGACGATCGCATCGTAACGGGCCTTTCTTGCGACCGCTTCCACACCGAGCCCCTTCGCGGACGACACTTCGACCGTACGCACGCGCACAGGGTCGAGCCCCAGGCCGGCGCATCGAGTCGCCGCGTCCCGCGCCACCTGCGCCGAACCGTACTGCAATTGATGGTCGACTATCACGGCGCCGCAACGAAGGCCCCAGGAAGCGCAGACCTTCGCCGCCACCGCAGCCAACGCCATCGAATCGCGCCCACC
Organism: Dysosmobacter segnis; assembly: GCA_963590945.1. Classification (GTDB taxonomy): domain Bacteria; phylum Actinomycetota; class Actinomycetes; order Actinomycetales; family Bifidobacteriaceae; genus Bifidobacterium. Next base: position 61,466 of record CAVAQZ010000002.1, on the reverse strand, counting down.
GGAGCAGGCCACCATGATCAGAGGAGCATCGAAATCGGGCTGGTGAACGCCATGTTTGGCGAAGCGCGCATCCTGCATGCCGAAGCCGGCTTCGGCCAATGCGGAATGCAACGCTCCAATGGATTTACGCAAGCGGGACGAATACGCCATCACGCATCACAGCCTTGGCAATCCGGCAACGAACGCGTCGATGGCGTTCCTGGCCGATTGCATATCATCGGGGTCATTGACGATCACGGCGAAACTAAGCGCGCCTCCATTGCTGCGGGATACGTTTCCCGTCATGGCCGTCACGTTTCCGAGACTGCCGGTTTTGACACGGATCAGTCCCGCCTCGCTTTCATCGTCAAGACGCCCGGCCGCGGTACCGACGAAGCCCGCGACCGACAATCCCTCCGCCGCGGCGGCCGCCGAGCCCTTCTGCAGATTTCGTTGCTGGACGTCGAGCAATGTGCGCACCGTGGTCTTCGAGCCGCTCGCCAGTCCGGAACAGTTGAGCATGGTGAGACCGTTGACCGAGATCCCGGACTGTTGCAGCACCTGTTTGACGGCCTTCACCGCTCCTTCCGGCGAATTGGCGTCACCGGTTTCAAGGGCCAGGAGCCTTCCGAATTCCTCGGCCAGGGAATTGTCGGAGTGCCGCATCATGAAGGCCATGACCTCGCTCAAGGACGCCGATTCAACCTCCGCTATCGGACTGCCTCCCTCCGGAGCCGTGCCCTCCTCCAGATCGGTCACGGTGATTCCCTGATCTTCCAGCCGCTGCCGGAATGTCTGGGCGACGTCCAACGCCGGCTGGGTCGACAGTTCCGGATACGAGCTGAAAACATCCGGATCCGAAGGTTCGGAACCATTCCAGTATCGTCCGCCATCCACTGCCATGGATGCGGTCGGAGCGTAATACACGTGGTCCGGGTCGAGCTCGCCGACGCCATCCGGCCAACGGTCATCGCCGAACATGGAGTCGTCATACAACAACGTCACCGACTTGATGCCTCGCTGCCTCAAAGCCTTCGCGGTCGATTCGGCGAGCGTGCCAAGCCCGGCCCGACCGTTGACGTGGGCACTGTCCGACCGCCCCGAGCCAAGCAGCATGTCTCCATTGCCCTTGAGCACAACGCTCGCGGTTCCGTCCTGGTGTTGTTCCAGATAGGTTTCCGTGGCCAGCGTCTTTCCCATGTCAAGCGTGCTCGCCACAGCATATGCGGTGAGCGTCTTCATGGTGGATGCCGGCACCCGCTTCACGTCGATGCCGCTTTCGGCCACGATCTCGCCCTTGGCGTCGGCGATGGCGATGGAATAGTTGCCGCCGATGCCTTCGGTCGCGGCGAATTCGTCGATAAGCCGTTGCGCGGCGGACGCGTCCACCTCAATCGACGGGTCCAGGGTTTCGACGACCTTCGAAGCGGATGCCACGGTACGCGGCTCCGCGGCCGTGGTACGCTCCACCTCGTCGAACGTCAACACGCCCGGCAGCACGTCGTACAGATCGCCTGCCACATACCCCAGGCATAATGCCGTGGTGATGATCACGGAAAGCGATACGGTGACGCGACGGCGAATCCTCGCATTCCGGAACGCTCCTGTTCTGCGCGTCACCGACCACTTCCCTTCGCTACGTTAAAAACCGTCCTTACTGCTGCAGGGATGCGAAGGACTCCAACGTGGCGACTATCTTCGGCATCCGAGCCTCCAATAGCTTACCGCCAAGCCATGTACCAATCGCAAGCGCGGCAACGCCGTTGGCCAGCGAAGCGGGGGCCAACAGCCAGTACAGCTCCCAATTGCCGGTCAATCCCAACACCAATGCGACGATGACGGTGGGCAGCAACAGCAGAATCATGCCGAACATGTGCAGGATGGGGAACAGCATCTGGGCTCCCACCCTGCCCTGCGGCGACGAGAACGGGCGCGAAATGGACGGTACCGGGTACATGAACACGCAGGAGACCACTTCCGCCAAGCCCAGTCCGCAGAATCCCAGACCCAGGCCCACGCAACCGAAGACCAATCCCATGACCAGACCTTCAGCGCTGCGCCAATCGCCGCTGATCGCATAGACGACGACCATCAATACCGCGATGTAGGCGGTCAGCATGGCCATATAGACCCTCACACGGCCGTGGCGGTCATCCACACCGCGAACTCCGCCGATCACCTCCATGGTGAAGCCCCGGCCGTCATAGGACAAACCGTTGCCTTCAAGCAGCACAAGAAAGAAACCGGCCCAGATGAGCGACTGCCATATGATCGCGCTTTCGCCGTGGGATCGCACGGTCAATATCACGACGAACAGCAGCGGCATGCACATAACCGGAGCCTGCCGCGGATCCCTGCGCAGGTAGGTGAGCAAACGGGCCGAAATCGCGCCGGAGGTGGAATCCGGCATCACGGAGAACAGTCCCGCACCCTTCGAGGGCGTAACGCGTGTGGCGGAGCCCGCGATGGTGCGGTCCTTCTTCAGGCACCACAGGCAGCCGAAATGGCACACCACCCATGTGACGGCGAGCATCAGCACGCGGAGCGCCGCGGTCCCCCAAGAACCGGCGACCACGTCGAAAGGCAGCTGGAACGCCGCGCCCAACGGCGTCCATGAGAACATGTCGGCGAGCATCGTGAACATTCCGAGGCTGAAATGCTCCACGTCCTGGCTGTTCATCATCATGTTGGGCACTTGGCACAGCAACGTGAACAGCAGGATGGTGATGATGTAGATCGTGCTTTTGTTCCTGTTGGAATTCGCCAATGTGGTCAACAGCGAAATCACAAGCTTCGACAGCGCCAGCATGGTGATGATCGCCAATGGAACCGCGATGACGCCGGCCACGATGCCGACGATGCCCGCGGACTGGTAGATCGGCACCAGACCGAGCATGACGAGCATGCCCCAAATCGTCGCCGAACCGGTCAGGCCGGACAGGAACAGGCCACCGACCAAAGTATGGTCGTCGATGCCGTACAATTCGAACTTCCGCGGGCTCAGGGCCGTTCCCTGACCGAAATACATGATCTGCACGATGAGCACGAAAATCGTGACGAAGGTTCCTCCCGACACCATCGCCGCACGCAGCATCCGCCAGGCCACGTCATCCACGCCGCCGATGAGCGGACCGAGCGCAAACCCCAGCACCGCGGAGCCGACGATCGCGCCCGCGCCGAATATCGCGACGATGATGTAGCCGACGAGCATCATGGTCGACTTGCGCATGGTCGCGAGCATCAGCGCCCAATGCAATCTCATGATGGTGCCGATGGTGTTCATCGCGCACCACCGTCCAGCCACGACAGATGCGCGGCCGCGTGGCGTCCGCCAACCAATTGCAGGAAGCGTTCCTCGAGGTCCTTTCCGTCGGCGACCTGCTCCACGGTTCCGGCCGCGCAGACCTGACCGTTGCTGATGACCGCCACATGCGTGCACATCTTCTCGACAAGCGCCATGACGTGAGACGAGATGATGACGGTTCCGCCGGTGGACGCATATTCGATGAGGATGTCCTTGAGATTCGCGCTGGACACCGGATCGACCGATTCGAAAGGCTCGTCGAGCACGAGAACGCGCGGACTGTGGATCATGGCGCTGGCCAGGCAGATCTTCTTGGTCATGCCGGCCGAGTAGTCGGCGACCATCACGTTCGCGGCACCCGTCATGTCGAACGCCTCCAGCAGGTCGTTGGCACGTTTGACGGATTCGCCGCGTTTCATGCCGCGCAGCATGCCCGCATAGATCAGCAGCTGCAGACCGGTCAGCCGGTCGAAGATCTGGTCGGGCTGCGGCATCACGCCGATGGAACGCTTCGCCGCGTTCAGGTCGTGCCATACGTCACGTCCGAGAATCATGGCCGCGCCGCCATCCGGCACAAGCAGGCCGGTCACCATGTTGAGCGTGGTCGTTTTGCCTGCGCCGTTCGGCCCGACCAAGCCGTAGAAGGAACCCACGGGAATGTCAAGGGACAATCCGTCGACCGCCACCTTCTGCCCGAAACGCTTGAACAACCCTCGAATCGAAACCGCGGCTTCGTGGTCGCAAGGAACGGATGGAGCAAACCCAACAGAAGGTGAGATATTGTCTAGACTCATAGCACCATCCTACCAACCGTTCGACGGAAAGGGTGTTAGCCTTTATGTTCGATCGGTTTCCATTCCGATTTGGCGAACACGGCCTGGAACGAGATCGGCACATAACTGAACATATAGATCGGGAAGCTCAGCACATAGGCGAACAGTTCCTTATTCGTGGCACCGACCTGGTCACGTTCCACGATGATCGTCAAAGCGGCGAGCGCCATCATGCCGATGACCGACAACACTATTCCGGAAGACCATCCGGTAAGCGAGTTCAGCTGGCTTTGCCAGGTGACGAATCCGCATAGCGCGAACAGCATGCCCAGCAGCACGCGCACTATGCCGATCACGGTGAACGGGCATAGCAGCAGCGTGAAGTCCACGGCGGAGAAGTCGCGTTCGCGAATCGCGCGTCTGATCAATGATGGACCGTAGTAGCGGAACACCTGCAGGAAGCCTTTGCTCCAGCGCAGTCGTTGGCGCCAGCTCTGCTGGAACGTCACTGGCTGCTCGTCGTACAGGATGGCGGTGCCGCAGTAGCCTATTCGATCGCCGTGCAGCACGGAGTCCATGGTGAATTCCAGATCTTCGGTGAGCAGATGGAATTTCCAGCCGTTGTTGCGGCGCATGATCTCCTGCGAGAACATGAATCCCGTTCCGCCGACGTGGCAGCTGTTGCCGAGCCACATGCGGGATGCGGACAGGAATCGCGATTCTCGGATGAACCACAGCGCGGAGCCGGAGGAGACCCAGTTGTCGGACAGGTTCACGGAATTGCGGTAGCTGGTAAGGATCTTGAAGCCGGCATGGAACGCCTTGTTCATCTCCTCGATGTAGCGCTTGTCGAGTTTGTTGTCGGCGTCGAACACGAAGAACGCGTCGTACGGTTCGGAGGCTCCGGATTCGTTCATCTGGTCGAGCAGGTAGGTCAGCGCGTAGCCTTTGCCCACGAGCTCCTTGTTGAAGCGTTCGATCACATGGCATCCCATGTCTCGTGCCACCTGCGCGGTATTGTCGGTGCAGTTGTCGGCCACGAGCCAGATGTCGACGAGCTCACGCGGGTATGTCTGCGTTTGGATGCAGGTGATGAGGTTGCCGATCACATTCGCTTCGTTTCGTGCGGAGATCAGCACGGCGTAGCGTCTGTCCATCGGGGCGTCGGGGAATTTGATCGGTTTGGCGAACAACGATATGAGTATGCACACCGCCTGGTAGACCATGCCGGCTCCGCCGACTATGACCAGCAGGACGTCAAGTACGCTCAGCAGTACCATCAGCGCCACCCGCTCCTCGGATTGTCGTGTATTTGCGATTCGTTCGCCTGCCCAGATGGCGATTCGTCGGTTTCGCCGACCTCCTGCATGCCTTTCAACGGTTTCCTGTCCGTTTTGTCAAGCAGGTGTTTCGGGATGGCGACCGTCTGTGATTCGTCGGCGTCGCCTGTTTTGTCCATCTGCCCGATATTGTACGCCTGTTCCTGCAGATGACGTACCTCATCGGAGATCGGCACGTGGGCGCTGGAGCCCTGCACCGCGCGGGGCATGCTGTGCAGCACGTGCTCGCTGATCGCTTCGGCGCCTTCGACGAGCTTCGACTTCCTGTCGGGCTCGGGGTCGTTCATCAGTGGAGAGTCGACCAATTCGTAACGCCTGGTGTACGTGCGCAGAATGGTCTGGATGGACGCCACGACCGGCAACGCGAGGAACGCGCCGAGCGCTCCGAACAGTGAGCCGAACGCCAATACCGCCAGGAACGCAACCGCATCATTGATGTCCATGGTGCGCTGGGAGATCTTCGGAGAGAAGATGAGGTTCTCGATCTGCTGGTAGACGCAGATGAACGCCAGAACACCCACTCCGCACAGCACTCCGCCGTTGACCAAAGCGAACAGCACCGGCAATGCGCCGCCTATATAGGTGCCGAGCATGGGAATGAACTGCGAGGTCACACCGCAGAACAGCGCCAGCGGCATCCAATACGGCACGTTCAGCAATTCCAAGCAGATCGAGGTGAAGAAGGCGTTGAGCAACGCGAGAATCGCCCGTGAGAACAGGAACGAGGAGATCTGCGTCTGGCTGACCGTCCACACGAACAGAAAACGGCGCTGCGCTTCCGGCGCCATCCACTGGCAGGCGGAACGGCGCAGTTTCGGACCGGCCGCGGAAATGTAGAACGTGGTCATCACGATGGTCATCAGGTTGAGCAGGAACGAGAACAGGCCCGACACCGTGCTCATGGCGGTTCCGGCGAAATCGGTGACCCAGGATGTTTGGATGTTCTTGAAGATCTCGTTGCCGAGGCTGTTGATCTCGGGAAGTTCGAAACTGGTGTTCTGACTGATGAAATCGCTGATCTGCCGGTACAGCGAGGGCATGCCGTTGAGCAATGCGATCACCTGTTGCACGAACATGTTGCCGAACAGTCCGAACAGCACGCAAAGGATTACGGCGAGCAGCACCAATGCGAACAGCGACGCGAAGGATCGTTTCCATCCGTGTCTGACCAGAGGCACCACCACCGGTTCCACTGCGAGCGCGAGGAACAGCGAGATGATGACGTCCGTCACCAGATAGTCGATTTTGCCCCAGCTGCGCCAGCAGAATGCGAACAGGACGATTGCGATGCAGATGTACAGAAGGGCGCGTCCCAGCCACTCCGGAGGCCGACGCGGGTCGCCTTTCGCCGGGAACAACGTTCCCAGATCCCAGCGTTGACCGGTGTCCGTTTTGTTTTCACCGTCTTGCATCGCGTCTTCCATTCGCTGTTCGCGTTCATTCATGGCTCACTATTGTAGCGTTACGGGTATGCGGGATTTCCGCCGGTGACGCAATGGGAAAATCCCCGTGTACGAGCTGAGCCCTATTCTTGAAGTCATGCTGAACGTTTCAATTATCATCCCCGCTTGGAATGAAGAGGAGCGTATCAACGATTGCCTGCTCAACGCCACCAGGCAGACGGTGATGCCGCACGAAGTGATCGTGGTCGACAATCGTTCCACCGACTCGACCGTGCAGGTGGTGGAACGGTTCATGGCGGAACATCCCGAAGCCCCTGTGCGCCTGTTGCATCAGGACGAGCATCAGGGTCTGATTCCCACGCGCAACTATGGACTGAACCATGCCACCGGCGATGTGCTGGGCCGTTTCGACGCCGACTGCATGATCCGTCCGAACTGGGTTGAAGTGGTCTCCCAGATCTTCACCGAGGATCCGGATGCGATGGGCGCGACCGGGCCTGTGATGTACTACGACCTGCCGAGCCGACATTTCGGCCTTCGCAGCGACAACTCCACCCGCAAGCGCATCTACAAGGCCGACGGCGGCCAGCCGCTTCTGTTCGGATCGAACATGGCCTTGCGCGCATCGGCATGGCATCAGATCGCCGATGAGGTCTGCCTTGACGAAGACGATGTGATGCATGAGGACATCGACATTTCCCTGCATCTGCTCGGGAACGACCTGAAGACCGTGTACAGCCCGCACATGATTTCCGGAATCAGCGCACGGCGCATGGACACCTCCCCCGCATCGTTCATGAATTACATGCGGCGGTTCAAGAACACGTTCAACGCGCATCCCCAGCATTCACGCAAGCACAAGCCGGAGATTCTGCTCACCGCCATCTACCCGGTGATGCATCTGCTGTACCCCGTATGGCAGAAAGTGCTGGACACCGCCGACATCAATCCCGCGGAGGCCGCCTGGATCAACGAGCAGATGAAGCTTGCCGAGAGGGAAGGCAAGGAGCTGTACGACGATACCCCCACCGACGAGGAGTGGAACGAGAAACATGAGTGAGGGGCCGTTGCGACGCGCTATTCCGGACACGTTTACGACCACGGCCCGAGGCTTTGCGACGCGCGTGATTTTCCGGAACCCTTTCCAGGTTCCGGAAAATCACGCGCCATGTGCGTCGTGGCATCCGCGACCTCGCTAGCGAACCTTGAGCTTCATCATCAGGCTGAATCCGCCGCACAGCACCAGCAGACCGGTCAACATCGTCATCACGGACACATTCGAACCGGTCTTGGCCATGGTCGCGCCGGACGACGACTTGCCGGCCGTTGAAGCATCGGCTTCGCCGGAATCCTTGGAAGCAGAACCCTCAGAACCGCAATCCCCGGAATCGCAATCCTGCCGCTCCCGTGACGCCTTGGCCGCGGCCACTTCCTCGTCGGTGAACAGCACCTTGACCTGCGCGTTTGCGAAGGTCTTGCCGTAAGCAAGGAACGCAGCCAGTTCCCCTGCGGTGAGTTCACGGCTCACCCGCACGCAGCCGGCTCCCGGCACATTGGGCGCGGCACTGGTGTCCATATCTTCCACCACGCCAAAATCGACGCCGTTGACATGCAGGTCCACGGCGATCGGCTTGGCTTCGTCCGTGGTGAACGACATGCCGGACACGGTGAAGCCGACGGTATTGCCGTCGATCTTCAAGTCGGAAAAACCCGTGCTGGAACGTTCTTTGGCGGATTCCAGATTCTGATGCGCCTTGAGATAGCTCGACAGCATGTCTATGTCCACGTAACCCGTGTCCAGGGAATCCGCACCTTCCCCGAACACGTCGAATCCATCTCCGCCAGTCAGCAGATAACTGTTTCCGCAGACCCGGAACGTATCTTCGTCAGACACCGCCTCACCGTTCACCATCACATCGAACACACGGCCATGCGCATAGGTTCGCTCTACCCCCGAATCGTCCGCCGACGTGGTACGGGTCACTTCGTAATGGAAGGTGACGTTGCTGGATATTCCCAACCATTTGACGCTGTCCCATTCGCCTTCCGGCACGTCACGCCATTGCGATTCGAGCACGGCTTTGAGCTGTGCGCCGGTCAAGGTGGTCACCATTTCCGTATTGCCGTACGGCATCGATTCGTATATTTCCATATACGTGATCACTCCGTCGTCGTTCGCGTCGAGATCGGCGCGCAGGGCTCCGGAATTGATCATTCCGATGTCCGCGTTTACTCCCATCTCGTTCAGGCCCCACAGCACCGCGTCGGCGTTCAATCTGCCAAGGGTGGATTCCGTACCCCTGTTCAATCCGGTCGATGAACTTCCCCTATTGAACGACGACCCTGGGGCGACGGTTCCCACCGTTCTCTTTCCCAAGGATTGTGCGCTCTCCTGCGCCTCCTCGTAGATTCGTTGCGCCCGCTCGTCCGCCTCGTACAGCGGGGTCTTCCCTGTGGAATCGTACACGGGCTCGATGTTCGCATGGGCCGTGACGGTTCCGTCGTTTTCAAATACAAGGGTGGATAGCGAGAAGTCGGTCCCGCCGTTCGTCGATTCCACGATCGGCTTCCCGGCATTGGTTGTCATCAACTTGTCTTTATGGCTATGGCCTCCAAGGGCCAGATCCACATTCGCGTTCAGTTCGAGCAGGGTGTCGGCGTCGGAGTGGACCAGCGCCACGACCGCGTCGGCCTCTCCGTTGGATTCATCGCCGTCCGATAATTGGTCGGCGATTCGGTTGACGGCTGCGACGGGATCGCCGAATGTCACCCCATCTGATTGAGCGGGAGACAATGATTCGTCCACGTTACCGTAGATTCCGCCGATGAAGGCTATGCGTCTGCCCGCCACGGTTTCGATCCGGTACGGCTCGACCCCTTCCAATCCGCTGACGTTCGCAGCCAAGTAGCCGATCGGGTTCATTCCCGGGATGATGCGGTCCGTGATGTCCTTGGTCCCTTTGTCGAACTCGTGGTTGCCTATCGCCGTCACGGTCATGCCCATGCTCTTCAGTTGTTCCATGGCCGGCTTGTCTTCGTTGATGGATGACACGAAAGATGAAGCCCCCACCATATCGCCCACGCCCACGACCAGGGTGTTCGGATTCTTCTCCTTGGCCTGTTTCACCGCTGACGCCAGATATACGCCGTTATTGATGGAACCATGGAAATCGGTGATTCCCACCAGTTGGATCTCGGTCGCGTTCGGCACTGTCTCATCGGCCATCGCGGTTATTGCAGGGAAAACGCTTGCGGCCGCGATCGCAAGTCCTGAAAAAGCCGCGACTGTGCCAAACCATCGACGTGTTCTCATCCCGTCCCCGTCTCTTCTCTTGAAAAAGCATTTTCCTAAGTGTACGACAACACCCCCTACGCAGGAATCGAACTGATGGCATCGCGGCCTTTCCAACGCGAAACGCCATTCGCACCGCGCCCTCCTTACGGAAACGGGCGCCATGCGAATGGCGTTTCGGATCGCTCTTCGGCAAGCCCCGATCACGACCGGCCGAATGACGGCTCACGATCGGGGAATCGGCATCACATCAGGCTCTTGTAGATGGCGAGGATGTCTTCCTCGGTCGCCTGACGCGGGTTGCCCGGGGTGCACACATCGTGGAAGGCGTCGTGGGCAAGACCTTCCAGATCGGCTTCGGTGGCGCCGACTTCGGAGATGGTGGTCGGGTTCTTCAGGTCGACGGTGAGCTGGTGCACCGCCTGCACGGCTTCTTCGCGGACCTTGTCGAGATCGCCGGTGTAGGCGTCCTCCACACCGAAGGCGTCGGCGATGTCGCGGTACTTCTCACCGGTGAAGTCCTTGTTGTATTCCATGACCGGAGCCAGCAGGATGCCGTTGGCGACACCGTGCGCAACTCCAAGACGGCCGCCGAGCGGGTGGGCCATGCCGTGCACCAGGCCGAGACCGACGTTGGAGTAGGCCATGCCGGTGATATAGGAGGCGTAGGCCATCTGCTCGCCGGCCGGAACGTCTCCGTCCGCGCTCTTGGCGAGGTTCTTGGCGATCATGCGGATGGTCTGCATGGACAGGCAGTCGGACAGGCTCCACGCACCCGGAGTGATGTAGCCTTCGATGGCGTGGGTCAGGGCGTCCAGGCCGGTGGCGACCTTAAGGCCGCGCGGCATGGAGTCGGTCAGGTCCGGATCGACGAATGCGACGATCGGGATGTCGTGCGGGTCGACCGCCACGAACTTACGCTTGTTGGCGGTGTCGGTGACCACGTAGTTGATGGTGGTTTCGGATGCCGTGCCCGCGGTGGTCGGAACGCCGAAGATCGGCACGGACGGGTTCTTGGTGTCCGCCACGCCTTCAAGCGAAAGGACATCGGAGAATTCCGGATTGGCGGTGATGATGCCGATGCCCTTGCAGGTGTCCTGCGGGGAACCGCCGCCGAGGCCGATCAGGAAATCGGCGCCGGATTCGGCGAACTTGGCTACGCCGTCCTGGATGCATTCGACCGGTGGGTTCGGCTTGACGTTGCTGAACACCTCATACGGCATTCCGGCGGCGTCGAGAACATCCGTGACCTTCTTGACCGTACCGGTTTCGATCAGCACCGGATCGGTGACGATGAACGCCTTGGTAAAGCCATGAGACTTGGCGACCCCCGGAATCTCCTGAATGGCGCCACGGCCGAAATATGCGTTCTGGTTGAAAATCATGCGATAAACCATATGGTGCTCTCCTTTAAGCAACGGCTCTGTTTCAGGGGTTCCGCCATTCGCCGAAACCCAACGAGACCCATAATAGCCCCGTCTATGGTAGAAACCTGACCAACGACACTTTTTTTTCTGTGAGCGTTCCCACATCGTCGCAACACCACGATCAAGGGCTCGGGCCATCTTGATCGAACTTGAATTCCCGTATGCAGCGATCATGTGCGGTTTAGACCAAGCGTGCGGATTCCCAGCAAGTCCTGCGGATTTTGCCCATAACCTCAATTTCAAACGCCATACGGTTCTCATAGAGGATCAAATACGAAAAAAGCCCGCAAACGCGGGCTTAACCATGGTGGCTCCGAGCGGCATCGATCCGCTGACCTAACGATTTTCAGTCGTTCGCTCTACCAACTGAGCTACAGAGCCATAAAACAGACAATCCGTCTGAGCGACCCCGGCCGGACTTGAACCGGTGACCTCCGCCGTGACAGGGCGGCGCTCTAACCAACTGAGCTACGGGGCCATTGCCACCTCGTTACCGAGGCAAGTACCCCCTGAGAGAGTCGAACTCTCGTTGTCAGATTGAAAGTCTGGTGTCCTAACCGTTAGACGAAGGGGGCGCTTTCAGCGTTTCCGCGTGACAACTCGATTAACTATACGCGATTCCACGAGATACGCAACTCTCGGCGTGTCGCGGTGTGAATCGTTGGAATTCCAACGATTCACACTTGTATGCAAAATCGACGCACCAGAACCGTCGAACGCCATCTACATCGCGCCGTACGTGAAATCATGGATGACCCGTCCCGCGGCAAGCCCCTTCTTCTCGAAGTTGGTGAGCACACGACCCGGGAACCGCTCCGATTCAGTGAAATCGGCATGACGCAGATCGGCGGCCTCATCGGCATTGCCCTTGCCGACATGCTCGACGGGCAGGCTCACCGTGAGGGCACCCTCATTACGGAAGCCGTCGATCCCGTCCATGACCTCGTGAACATGCAACGCATAGTCTTCGATGTCGGTGGCGATTCGCCACACTCCCCCGTCCTTCAATGCGTGGCGAATATCCGCGGCAAGTTCGGGCTGAACGATACGGCGCTTGTGATGGCGCATCTTCGGCCACGGATCGGGGAAGAACGTCCATATCTCCTCGATCGTGCCGGCCGCCGCGCGCTTGAACAATTCAGGGGCGTTGACCTGGGCGATGCGCAGATTCCCAAGCCCTTGCTTTCCGGCAAGCAGCATCGTATGCGCCACACCAGGGTCGTACACCTCCACGGCAAGGAAGTTCACATCCGGACGCCCCTGCGCGGCGGCCACGATGTTTTCGCCTTGGCCCGAGCCGATCTCGACGATCAGAGGATTGTCGTTGCCCCAAACCTCGCGGACGAAAGCATCGTCGAACACGAGGTCATCCCTCACATCAAGAGACCCTTCGCCTGCGTTGACGTCAAGCAGATACGTCCGCGCGTAGGCATCCCACGCGCGTTGCAATCGCGCGTCGAGCCTCGCGGACCTGCGGACGAACGAAAGCACCTTGCGGCCATACAGCGCCGGACGCTGCTCGTCCTGCGCGTTTACATCAAACTCACGGCTCTCGGCCGGCGTGTTCATCACATCTTGCATACCCTAATTTATAGAGGAAACGCAGGAACGGAACCGTTATGTGCGTTCGTGTTCATGTGCTATACTCAAATTGTTCAAAAGGTAACAAACCTGAGCAAAAGTGAACAATGGTTGTCTTTCGACGAAATTCCGTCCCAACACGACCCGGCTCACAGCTCATTTTGAAGGAAAGGCCAGAACATGACAGTTCTCGTCACCGGTGGATGCGGTTATATCGGCGCCCATGTCGTCCACGCTCTTCACGAAGCAGGCGAACGGGTCGTCGTCGTCGACGATCTGAGCTACGGAAAGCCCACCCGCATCGAAGGATCCCGTCTGTACGGCATGGACATCTCCGCCGCCGGCGCGGGTGAACGACTCACCGAAATCATGAAGGCCGAAGGCGTGGACTCCGTGATCCACTTCGCCGCACGCAAACAGGTCGGCGAATCCGTCGAGAAGCCACTGTGGTACTACCAGCAGAACATCAACGGCATGCTCAACGTGCTCATCGGCATGCGCGATTCCGGCGCCAAGAAGCTCGTCTTCTCGTCCTCCGCGGCCACTTACGGCGTTCCGCCGGTCGACGTGGTGCCGGAGGACGTGGTTCCGATGCTGCCGATCAACCCGTACGGACAGACCAAGCTGTTCGGCGAATGGATGGCCCGCGCCTGCGAGGAACCGTACGGCATCCGCTTCTGCGGACTGCGCTACTTCAACGTTGCGGGCTGCGGACCGGTCGAGCTTGAGGATCCGGCGATCCTCAACCTGATCCCGATGCTGTTCGACCGCCTGAAGAAGGGCAAGGCGCCGGCGATCTTCGGCGACGACTACCCGACCCCGGACGGCACCTGCGTACGCGACTACATCCACGTGTCCGACCTTGCCGACGCGCACATCGCGGCGCTGAAGTATCTCGACCGCGACGAACGCAAGTACGACGCCTTCAACGTCGGCACCGGCGAGGGCACTTCCGTGCGTCAGATCGTGGACGAAGTCAAGAAGGTCACCGGACTGCCGTTCGAAGAGACCGTCATGGCACGCCGAGCGGGCGACCCGCCGCACCTGATCGGTTCCCCGAAGCGCATCAATGAAGAGATGAACTGGCACGCCAAGTACAACGTCGAAGACATCGTGAAGTCCGCCTGGGAAGCCTGGCAGGCCAATCCGGAGCACCATATCGACGTCGACACCTGGAAGCAGGCCGACTGATAGCTGATTCGCGGCGCCGCGGGCGACAACGCGGCGCCACATATACGGCGGTCGGGTTCATGGGAAGTTTTCCCCTCATGAGCCCGACCGCCGTTCCTCATTCACCGACTTCTCGTTTGCCGGGCGATTCGCATGAGACTAGACTTCCATGCCATGAGCGATTTTCAAAACACCCCGGCACCGCAACAGGCACCACAACAGGCGCCGCAACAGGCACCACAGTCCCAAGACGCCAACTTCACGAATTACACGCAGCAGCAGGGTAACCCCTATGCGCAGCAGCCGCTATATTCCTCATATCCCCCGCAGGGCTACTACTACCCGCAGCCCGCATACCAGCGCTGGAACACACTGTGCATCGTCGGGTTCATCCTGTCGTTCCTCATTGCCCCAGCCGGACTGATCTGCTCGATCATCGCCGTGATCCAAATCAATAAGTCCGGAGAAAAGTCGAAGGGAATGGCCGTCGCCGGCATCATCATCAGCGCGTTCAACCTGCTAATCGGCATCCTTCTGGTCGTCCTGTTCGTCATCGGCATCTCCGTGATGGGTTCGAGCGATATCGCCCAATACTCGGATGACGGATATTCACAGTTCTCCGATCCCGGCGACGATATTGACAAATTGCTTGAGGGATACGACTTCACCTGACATTCACAAAAAAGGCTTGCTCCAGCAAAGACACGCCGTGATTTGCATATATAAGACTTTGCCGTAGGATATTTATCTGTTGTCGGTTGCAAGACAGATAACAACGGCCCCGTAGCTCAGTTGGTTAGAGCGCCGCCCTGTCACGGCGGAGGTCACCGGTTCAAGTCCGGCCGGGGTCGCGGATAGCCCAGCTTTTCAGCTGGGTTTTTTGTTTTCATAAAAGTCCCCACCACCACATTTAAACAGCCCTAACCCTTGCAACACAAGGGCTCAAAGCCAATTTCAGACACACATTTTGGCCTATAACCCAAGAATCTTTACGACGGGCACCCACATACGACTGTGCCCCGGCCTTTCCAGCCAGGGCACATACCTTCGTCATTCACACGTTGAGCTGCCGCTCCACCCAATCGACGATATACGGGGCGACTTCCTCGACTTGGTCGATCGCCACTTCGAACTCATGGGCTCCGCCATACCACGGATCGACCAGATCGATCTCGCTTTCGTATCCCGCTGCCGGCTTGGCCAGATTCGGATCGAAACTGCGGTACATGTGTACATTCCCACGCTTGTCTTGCGGAAGCTGACGCAACAACGCACGCATGTGGGACGCGGTCATCGGCAGAAACAGGTCGGTACGTCCAATCTCATCGCGAGTGATGCGATGCGCGAAATGATGCGCGGGAAGCTCATATCCACGTTCCCTGAGCACCTTGACGGCACGGCGGTCGATCGGATTGCCGTATTCCTCATCGCTGACGCCGCTGGATTCGACATTGACCTTATCGGCAAGCCCACGGCGATCGAATTCTGCGCGCAACACGATCTCAGCCATCGGAGAACGGCAGATATTGCCTGTGCACACGGTCATCACGGTATACATGAAGCTCACTCCTCACGGTTCTTCTCGTATGTCATGAAACGGAATCCGGCGATATCGTCGGAACCTTTCTGGGTGCCCTGCCAGACGCCCTCCTCGATCACCCTCCAGGCACCGGATTCAGCCAGTGATTTGATGTCGGGAGCATACGTATCCGCATCAACATGCATGCTGATCTGCGTGACATACGCCTTGTCCGCAAAAGGCAGCGCCTCGCGGAAAATCTGCGCCCCACCGATGACCCAGATTTCACTGCGGTCCATGCCGTCGTCCGGAATGGCTTCCTGACGGGCCAGATCCAACGCATCCTCCAATGTGTCGACCACTGTCGCGCCAGGTGCGGAATATGACGAATCACGGGAAACCACAATGTTGTCACGGTTCGGCAACGGACGGAATTTCGGCGCCAGAGACTCCCAAGTCCTACGACCCATGATCACCGGGTGGGACACGGTAAGCTCCGTGAAACGCCTCATATCCTCAGGCAGATGCCACGGCATCCCGCCTTCGAAGCCAATGGCGCCCTCGTGACCTTCTTTGTCACAGGCCTGCGCCCAGATCAGATTCACCGAGAAGATTTTCGGGAAATCGTCTCCCCAATCCTCCTCTTCGCCTTCAAGCCCGGCAAGTCCGGGCTCGGGTTCGTGATAGCCACTACGGCTACTATCGTGCTCCATTTCATTCACTCCTTGAAGTCGAACTAGGGTCAGTAGTCTAGCGTCTGGCGCAGACTCTCAGACGGCCACCGGCGCCTTGATGGTGGGGTGATGCCGGTAGTCGACGATTTCGAAATCCTCATAATCGTAATCAAACAGCGATTCCGCCTTGTTAATGCGAATCCGCGGATATGGATACGGCTCACGGCCCAACTGTTCGAGCACTTGGTCGATATGGTTGTCGTACACGTGGCAATCACCGCCCGTCCACACGAACTCCCCCGGCTCCAATCCGGCCTGCTGGGCCATCATCAACGTAAGCAGCGAATAGGAGGCTATGTTGAACGGAACGCCGAGGAACATGTCGCATGAACGCTGGTACAGCTGACAACTCAACCTGCCATCCGCCACATAGAACTGGAACAGAGCATGGCATGGAGGAAGGGCCATGTTCTCCACTTCGGCCGGATTCCACGCGGACACGACCATTCGTCGCGAATCCGGATTATTCCTGATGAGATTCATCACGTTGGAGATCTGGTCGATGGTACGGTTCGGGTCCTCCGAAGTGGGCGCCGGCCAGCTACGCCACTGCGCGCCGTAAACGGGACCGAGATCACCGTTTTCATCCGCCCATTCATCCCAGATATGCACATTGTGTTCCTGCAGCCAACGCACGTTTGTGGACCCTTTGAGGAACCATAGAAGCTCATACGCCAGTCCCTTGAAGAACACGTTCTTGGTGGTCAGCAGCGGGAAACCGTCGTTCAGGTCAAATCGAATCTGCTGTCCGAACAGGCTCACAGTGCCGGTTCCCGTCCTATCGGACTTCAGTGTGCCTTCGGTCAGGATCTTGCGGACAAGATCCTCATATGGCATCGGAACATCGGTTTTCGGACGTTCCGGGATGTGGGTGCGGATATCTGCGAGTTGTTCAGGTGTCAAAGCCATAGGCTTCAGCATAACAAGAACCAGTCACCCTTCTTCGCCGTCAGATGGAATTCATCGACGGGACGCGATTGTCGCCAAGCGGAATCTTCTCCCCTGACACTCGCGAATGCGCTAGATTAGTTGATGAATCGGCACGACCGTCGTGCCCGGAAATGATGCAAGGGAGGTCCCCATGGGCAAGAGACTGTGGGTGGAGCGCAATAAAGATGGTTCCTGGGACGCGTTCAGCGAGGACGGGGCGCACATCAAGTTCGGCCATGGAAAGGGCCAGTTCAACCCGGGCGATCTGATGAAGATCGCGCTTGCCGGCTGCGCCGCGCTGTCAAGCCAGTTCGCCATCGAGCATACCCTTGGCGAAGGCAAGGGCGCGAAGATCGTCGTGGATGGCACCTATGACGCCGACAACGACGCCTACCTGAGCTTCGACGAGCAGGTAGAGATCGACGCCACGGAAGCGGGATTGAGCGACGAGGACGCCGAGAAGCTCAAGGAACGCGTCGTCCGCCATGTCGACAAGAGCTGCACCGTGAAGCATACGTACGTGGAACCGACTCCTGTTCGTATGAGCGTCACCGTCAAGCACTGATTTCGGAAACGTTTCCGCGCGAACGAATCCACAAACGAATGAGGCTGGTTGCGATTCCTCACCGAATCGCAACCAGCCTCATCTATGTTCGTTCAGCGAATGCTCACTGACGTTCCGGATCGATCTTGGTTTCGATCGCCTCGACGGTCGCCGGATCGGCCATGGAGACCGGCACCTCTTCGACGCCCTTGATGTCGTCGATGGACTTCGGCTTGACGTCGGCAGGAGAACTCGGCACGGTGTCGAGACGGGTTTCCGCGGCTTCCACGTACTTGCGCGGCACCACGTAAACCGGGCCGACCGCATGCTGGAGTAGTCCCTGGCTGGTGGATCCGAGCAGCAGACCGGTGAAGCCACCGCGTCCACGGGAACCGACGACCACAACATCATGGTCGTAGCTTGCGCGGGTCAGCGTACCGACCGCGGAGCCCGGAACGATCTGCTTGTTGATCTTCAGGTTCGGATGCGCCTCCTCAAGCGGTTTGATGCGCACGTCAAGGTCTTCCTTGTAGGAGGCCAGCACGCCCTCATCCTCGGAGCCCTTCATGCTCGGCACCGCGGAGATGACATCAAGCTCGGCATCCCATGCGTCGGCGAAGGACGCCGCGATTTCCAGAGCCTTCAGGCCCCACTTGGATTCGTCGGAACCGACGGCCACCTTGGTGATGGTGTTGTTCAGGTGCATCAGGTTGCCTTCGTCGTCGGTGTAGGGCACGACCACGATCGGGCAGTACGCGTATGCCGGAAGGCTTGAGCTGGTGGTGCCGAGCAGCCGTTCCGCCAGACCACCCTTGCCACGATTGCCGATGACGATGAGATTGTAGTTGCGGGAAAGCTCGACGAACACGGACGCCGGGTCTCCGGTGACGATCAGCGTCACCGCTTCCACGCCCTGCTCGTCAGCGATGGCCTTGGCCTTGGACAGGATCTCCTGGGCGTCGTTGTGGGCGGCGTTATCGTCTCCCATGGCGGTGTAGGTGGCGTCGAACGAAACCGCGGCATAGCTCGGCAGCGAGTACGCACAGACGATCTGCAGGGTCAGTCCGGCATGCTTCGCATAGTTGGCAGCCCACCATGTGGCCTTGTAGCTGGCGTGGGAGCCATCGACGCCAACGAGGATCGCCTTGTCGTTAATCATGTTCGACCTCCTGAATTCACACTGCAACGCAACCATGCGTCGCTCCTAAGGTACACAATACCGCGCAATGCGCTCACGAAGAGGCAATGACACGGCCAAACCCAAGTAAAAAGGGCGTATCCGGAAGGATACGCCCTAAGCAAAAAAGATTGCGTCAGATCACGCGACGAATCACATAATCGCTGGTGAACACCGCCAACGATGTGATCTGGGTTCCCTGGCTTGGATTCAGCGCGTTGATGACCATGCCGTTGCCGATATAGATGGCGGCATGCTGGGAATTGACGATGATATCGCCGGGAGCGGCTTCGGAGATGCTGCCGACCGCGGTTCCGACGCTCATCTGAGCGCCGGAGTAGTGCGGCAGGCTCACGCCGAACTGCGCATAGATCCACTGCACGAATCCGGAGCAATCCCAACCGCTCGGAGTATTGCCTCCGCTCACGTACGGATAGCCCTGGAACTGGAGCGCATAATCGGCAAGAGCCTGACCGGTCGCGGTCGCTGGAGCCGTCGGCACGCTGATGGCGGTGCGCTCCGAAGAACGGCTGGCCGATTGAGTGTCGGTCTGGGTCTGCGCTTGGGCTTGGGCCTGGGCCTGCGCTTCGGCCTCCTCCTGTGCCTTCTTCTCAGCGGCCTCCTGGTCCTTTTCGGCCTGGGACTTGGTCTGCGGAACGTCCAGATTTTCGATGCCACCCCAGTCGGTGTCACCTTCGACGTCGGTGGAAGTATGCTCCGCAAGGAAGTTCTGCTTGGCGGCAGTGGTCTTCGGGAAAGAACGAGTAGCGGTCACCACGGCATCCGCCTTGGCGTCGGCGGCATTGACCACCGGCGAGACGAAAAACATGGCGGAGGCGGCCAGTACAGCGGCCGCAACGCTTACAGATCGCTTCAAAATATTCATCAAGATGCCAATCTACCATGCAGGGTACCGCGCGCAAAATGCACGTTGAAGACAAAAACATTGCCATAACATACGACACGCCGAAGCCATGCATCGGCGAACGCAACAACGGCGGCCATGCGACAGCCAATTCGCACCGCGAACAATCAGAACGATCAGTAATGGATGAACGTCAGCTGGCCGGCTTCGTCGGCAGTGAAGGAACGACTGGAAATGACGCCGAGTCCCTTGACGTTCGATTCGGAAATCTCAATGGATCCGTCCTCGTTGACCTTTTCAACGATGGCGACGTGCCCATAATACGAATCCGCACCCTGCTGTCCGGGAGAGAACACCACGATATCGCCGACGTGACGCGGGGTGTTGTCCACCCAATATCCCAACGCGGACGCGGAAGCTCCCCAGCTCTGGGCATTGCCGAAATGGCTGCCCACAGGAAGCCCAAGCTCGGTACGACGGGTGTACGCCCACCATGTGCACTGACCGTACGGATACGCGTTGCCCTCATCTCCGGTGGCATGGTTCGGGTCGAAACCGGAAGGAAGGACGCCCTGATCCTGGTCCATCAATTTGGCGACGTTCTCGTTGTTGGCCAAGGACTTGGAAAGGAGGTTCGTATCAAGGGAAGAGCTGGTTTCGCCAAGCTGCCATTCCCCGTTATCCTCGGAAACCGTCAGCGAGCCCAGTTCGGAACGATCTTCGGAACGGGACGCCTCGGTGTCGGAGACGCGCCTGATCTGCGTGGTAGTGGTGGTGTCCGCAAACGTCAATTCGGAGGTGTCCTGCTGGCCGATGGTCATGGCGGCCGCGGCCGTGCCCACCAACGTGGCCAGCGACGCGGAAGCGACGAACACGGAACGGCGATCCGCGGCTCGCGCGGCCTCGCGCATGGCGCGACGGGTCATCGGAGCGATTTCGTTGAGCTTGTCGACGACAGCCTTGTCGAGGCCCACGACCGCGCCCTCACCGTTCGCCAGCTGGACCATACGCACGGCCTTTGCGGTATGGGAGCCACGGTTCGACGCGAACAACGCCTTGGAAACGCCGAAACGCTCGCTGGAAACCCTGGCAGCTTTATGCGCCGCATGCCTCATATATCAATCACTCCTTGCGGATTACTGTGAACCTATGCCTGTGACCGCACATGGTTTACAAAACCGTCACGGTTGAAACGTTACACCGATACCGGGATTTCAACAAGCCCCCGCACCCCCTAACACGCTTTTGAACGGATCGTTTTCCCCACTTTTACAAACCTCCGGCCACCCTCGACCCAACAGAAAACACCCTCCGCCCAACGACGGAACGCCGCAAAGTCCGATAAACGGTCACAGGGCAATCCAATCCGGAGAACTGGCTAGGCTAGACACCATGACGAATACTGTGAACATTCCCTCCAACATGCTTCCGGAAGACGGACGCTTCGGCTCGGGACCAAGCAAAATCCGCCCGGAGCAGGCGCAGGCGCTCATCGAAGGCTCACGAAACCTGCTGGGCACTTCGCATCGCCAGACACCCATCAAACAGGTGGTGGGTTCCATCCGCGAAGGGCTGGCCGATTTCTTCCGGATTCCCGACGGCTACGAGGTTGTCTTGGGGAACGGTGGGGCCAGCGCGTTCTGGGACATCGCGTGCGCATCGCTGATCACACGCAAGGCGGCCTTCGGAACGTACGGATCCTTCAGCTCCAAATTCGCCAAATCCGCCCAGTCCGCGCCGTTCCTTGAGGAACCGGAGATTTTCGCGGGAGAACCGGGAACATATCGCATTCCGGAACTCACCGAATACGTGGACACCTACTGCTGGGCGCATAACGAGACCTCGACCGGCGTGGCCGCACCGATCAAACGCATCGCTGGTTCCAAAGAGCAGGGCGCATTGACCCTCATCGACGCCACCAGCGGCGCAGGCGCCCTGCCTGTGGACATCAGTCAGACCGACGCCTACTATTTCTCCCCGCAGAAGGCGTTCGGATCCGACGGCGGACTCTGGGTGGCGGTGCTTTCGCCAGCGGCGGTGGAGCGCGCGTACGGCATTCAGCAGAACATGAATCTCCCCGGAGCGCTTCGCTGGATCCCGCCGTTCCTCTCGCTTACGTCCGCAATCGAAAACTCCCGCAAGGACCAGACGCTCAACACCCCCGCCGTGGCCACGTTGATCATGCTTGAGAATCAGGTGCGCTGGTTGAACGACAATGGCGGTCTCGCATGGGCGTCCGCGCGATGCGCAAGATCCGCATCCCTGCTGTATGAGTGGGCGGAGAAAAGCGGGTACGCCACCCCCTTCGTGACCGATGCGAACGCACGTTCCAACGCCGTGGTGACCATCGACCTCGACGAGAGCGTCAACGCCGCGCAAGTGGTGTCCGCACTACGCGAAAACGGAATCGTGGATACCAACGGATACCGCAAGCTCGGCCGCAACCAGTTGCGTGTCGGCGTATTCCCATCCGTCGATCCGAGCGATGTGGACGCGTTGACGAAGTGCATCGATTACGTGGTCGAGCACCTGTGAGTGTTTCCCCCGTGTTGTAGGGTATCCAATATGAAATTTGCCCCGATTATCGACCCGAACGCAAGGAAGACCTCCCCCAAACCCGTACGCGTGGATTTACGCAAGGTTTTTCTGTTCGGCACCATCACGTGGGCAATCGCACTGGTCGCGTGCATGATCCTCGTGGCCTGCGGCGTTCAGACAGTCTGCGGCATTCAGGCGGAACGCGCGCAGATCGTATGTACGGCAGGTACCATAATCGGCGTTCTCATGCTGATTTGGGAGCATTTCGACCGCTGGGATTACCGGCGCTTGGGCGAATAGTCCCCACATGGCACGGCAGCCGGTTGCCGAAGCAATGCGCAAGAAGCAATGCGCAATAGGGTGGATTCGTGGAATCATCAATGGTTCCACGAATCCCCTTTTTTATCCGTCTTCCTATCCGCCTATCCGCCCATATCGATTTCAAACATGGCGACGCCGGCCCCACACTCGGACATGCGGGCGCAGATCAATCACGGGCAAGCGGCAAAACGAACGTGAAGGTGCTCCCTTGCCCCGGACTGCTCCACACCGAAGCCGAACCATGATGGGTCAACGCAACGTGCTTGACGATCGCCAATCCCAGACCGATGCCTTCTCCGGAATGCTCGTTCTGGTTATCGGCCCGGTAGAATCGCTCGAAAACACGGCTCTGCTCCTTCGCGGATATACCCACGCCCCTGTCAAGCACGCGGATGACGGCCTGGGTGCCGCTCTCGTCCGGATTGACGGCGACATTCACATCGGCGCCGTCGGGGGAATATACGATGGCGTTATCGATGAGTTTGCCTACGGCGACTTCGATCTGTCCGGCATCGCCGTTGACCTCCAACGATTCGTCGCCGACGACATTGATATGAATGCCCCGCAGCAGCGCATCCCCACGATGCTCCTCGACGGCCGCGGAAACCCGGGCCATGACGTTGATACGATTATCCGCGGTCGGCAGAACCGGCTCCTGCGCTTTGATCAGCAACAGCAGGTCGGAAACCATATGTTCCAGATGAGCGCATGAATGACGCAGTTGCGCCGCATGCCGTTCGATGGCCTTCGGATCGACATCGCCGCATTCCAAAGCGTCGGCAAGCTGCCGCAACGATTGCGTGGGCTTGAGCAGCTGTTCGGAAACGTTGGTGATGAACGAATCCCTGGTCTGCGTGAAACGCACGGTCTCGCTCACATCGGAGATAAGCACCACCACGAAATTCTCATTGAGCCTGCCTACTATCACCTTCAGCCAGTTCGGCCTGGAGACCGTGGCGACGGGCTTGTCTTTCCGCTGCCCCAGCAACGATTGCCGAGCCACCTCACGAATCGTGAGTTTTCCGGCCTTCGGCACGACCTGCACGGCATCAGCCGTGGTCGTGGTCAGATCGAACTGGCGTTTTCCGCCATGCTCACGTACCTCATGCACCGCCTTCAGCACGGTCTCGTCCACAATCGCATCATCAAGGACCACTCCGAGCGCGTAGGCCGCCGGGTGCGCACGAACCACCTCATCGGAATCATCGATGACGATGGAAATCAACGGAAGCATGGAAAGCAACGCGTTCGCGGAATCGTCGATCACGTAATCCTCCGCATCCGACTGATCGTCCCGATGCGTTAGTTCACGCCACAAAGAGCTCAATGATTCAACCATGATTTCATTCTTGCATACTTCGACGCGTCACAGACATGAACATCGAGTGAACGCATCGGTGAACTTTGATAAAACAACTCGGCCGACGGCTATGCCGATCGTATTTTGCTAATAGACTTATGGGAGGTTGTATCAGACCTGATATTCGTGAAATTATGGAAAGGCAAGTCATATGCGCGTTATTTATAACGAAGAGCTCAAAGCCGTAGCCGATGACTTCAATCGTATGGTCCAGGGAGTGAGTAAAGCAATCAATGGCGCAGGTGACGCTCTGCTGAACCAGAACCTTGAAGCCGCACAGGCCGTCATCGATGGAGATATCGAAATCGACGCACTGGAGTCCAGCGTCATCGACCAGTGCGTGAAGCTGCTCGCCAAGCAGAACCCGGTCGCCACCGATCTGCGCGTGGTGGTCTCCACCATGCGTCTGGCTTCAACGCTCGAACGCATGGGCGATTTGGCACGACACGTTGCCGAGGCCGCACGCCGCACCTACCCCGCGTCCCCGCTGCCGGAGGATGCGCAGCCGCTGTTCGCCGAAATGCAGGAATTCCTCAACGGCTTGGCCGACAGCATCGTCGCCATGTTCGAAACCCGCGACACCAAGGTCGCCGAGTCGATCATCCTCAACGACGATCGACTTGACGTGCTCCACAAGAAGACCCTCGAACTCGCCCAGTCCGAGAACTGGTCCGGCACCAACCAGCAGCTCATCGACGTGGTGCTCATCGGACGTTTCATGGAACGTCTTGGAGACCATGCCGTTTCCGCGGCACGTCGTGTGGTGTTCATCGTCTCCGGATTCGACCCCTCCAAGGAGCCGTCCCGCGATGAGGGCACCGACATCAGCTGACGTCTTTCGCAAACCGGCAATGCGTAAATAACGCGCATTGGGCTTTTGCGCAATACGTATGGGCGGTCACGAGGAAGACTCGGACCGTCCATTTTCATATGTTTCCTTGCTTCCCCTGCGCTCCGGAAAGCCCAAGGGAAGCATCCGGAAACGCAAGAACGCGCTCCGAACATGCAAGGAGGGTGGCAGTCCGCTTGTATGGGACTGCCACCCTCCTATCGCTAATCGTTAACGCCGTTTAGCGTTGCGTTTCAGGCATGAATCACTTCTGGCCCTGAGCTGCGACGGCGGCGGCACCGGCAGCGGCGGCTTCCGGATCCAGATACTCGCCACGCGGCTTGATCGGCTTGAAGTTCTCATCCAGCTCGTACAGCAGCGGCATTGCGGTCGGGATGTTGACCTTGGCGATCTCTTCTTCGGTGAGGTTGTCAAGCATCTTCACGATGGCGCGCAGGCTGTTGCCGTGGGCTGCGATCAGAACGGTCTTGCCGGCCTTGAGCTGCGGCTCGATGTCGGACTTGAAGTACGGCTCAACGCGGGTGACCACATCGGCCAGGCACTCGGCTTCCGGAACCGGATCGCCGGTGTAGCGCGGATCGCCGTTCTGAGCGTATTCGTCGTTCGGATCGATCTCGGGCGGCGGGGTCGCATAGGAACGACGCCACAGCATGAACTTCTCATCGCCGTACTCTTCACGGATCTGAGTCTTGTTCTTGCCCTGCAGAGCACCGTAGTGGCGCTCGTTCAGACGCCAGCTGCGCTGGACCGGGATCCACAGGCGATCGGCCTCATCCAGAGCCACATTGGCGGTGTTGATGGCGCGACGCAGCATCGAGGTGAAGACGATATCCGGAAGGACGTTCTTCTCCTTGAGCAGGCGGCCGCCGTTCTTGGCTTCCTCGACACCCTGCTCGGTCAGCGGGACGTCGACCCAGCCGGTGAACTGATTGGTTTTATTCCATGCGCTCTGTCCATGACGGAGCAGTACTAGTTTGTAAGTCATGCTTGCCAGTCTACCGCCTTGCACGGCCAAAAACGAACGGTTCGACGATTATTTGGTTACGTTTGCGCAACATTGTTCATTCACCGCGCAATCCACGATTCGGCGCGGATGCGATCATAAAGGAATCGACGATATCGCGAATACCGCAGCCAGGGCGAGCGAACTCAGCGAACACAACGGCAACGCGGTCTTGTAATCCCTCCTCGCGATCGCGACGATGGCCGCGGCGCATACGACAAGCAGCACCACAACCGACGCCAGCGCGGCGCACGCCGTCAGGACGTTCGAAAGTTCCGTATTTCGCAGCACGGCAACGCAATAGCTCATCGACATAATCGCAGACAACACCATCAACGCGACTGCGAGAACGGTTCCTTTCGAACGTCCCATGGCGCTCATCCACGTATGCTTGCCATGCTTGCGATCGGATTCGACGTCACGCAGATTGTTGACGCACAGCACCGCCACCGCAACACATCCCGCGGCGCACCCTCCCCGGATACCGGAGTCCGATACCGTTCCGGTCAGAGCGAACATGGTTCCGCACGTGGCAACGAGGCCAAAGAAAACGAACACGAACGCCTCACCCAGATAGTGGTAGCCATAGGGGTATCTGCCACCGACGTAGCACCAACCGGCCAGAAGGCAGGCGAAGCCGACCAAGACGAACCACCAGTAGCCGGTCAGCGCGCATACCGTCAAGCCGCACAAGCAAGCGATCAGCGCGTTGATTCCGGCGGCTGCCAACACCTTCTTTGGGCTCACGCCGGATGCCACCAATCGGGCCGGACCACGCAACGTGTCACGGGTCGACAGCGCTCCAACGGAGGCATGCCCTTGATCCACATCGGCTTCTCGACACTCAATTCCAGTACAGACGGACTTGATACGGGAAGAACGCCCCAACTCCTTGCCGGCGTCCCTCCCCTCATCCGTTCCGCGCATGCCATCGGAGTAATCGTTCGCGAAATTCGCGGCGACCTGCAGAAACAACGCCACACAACCGCACAGCACCGCCACCAACACGAACCAGGTAGGAGACGTCTGGCACGCACCGGCCAATGAACCGTATTCCATCTCCCCCAAATCATGTTGGCTCCCAAAGAACGGACATGATTCATGAGGCATGTCGCCGTCCTGCGAACAAACGAACACGCCCTTCCAAGACAACGCCGCTCCGATGATCACCGGAGCGATCGCCAATGGCAGGGTCTTCAGGCGAGCGCCGCGAATCCAAGTTTTCATGGACGTCATTC
Source organism: Dysosmobacter segnis (assembly GCA_963590945.1). GTDB lineage: Bacteria > Actinomycetota > Actinomycetes > Actinomycetales > Bifidobacteriaceae > Bifidobacterium. The sequence goes on along the minus strand of CAVAQZ010000002.1, from coordinate 34,118 downwards.
TAACGAGCGGCGGAATTCTCGGCCATCCCTTGGTCCTCGAACAACCCCGACACGCAGCCAACCGCTGTTTCCGCCCACGTTGATCGTTCGAGGGAGCACCGGACCGGCCGCCGGACTTCCCTGAGCCGCGTCTTGCGTCGGTATGGGGATACTCACAGCCCGCAAGTATTCCCAAAACACCGCAAACAGGTACGTTTGCGTCGGTACGGGAATACTCAACTGCCGCGACTATACCCATACGTACGCAAACAGGTGCGAATACGTCGGTACAGGGATATTCACGCACGACGACTATACCCATACGTACGCAAACGGCCGTCACCACCCGCACCACCAGCAGCACCCGCAACACCCGCAACAGCATCCGCATACGACAACAGGGCGCCTCCGTCGGGAAGCGCCCTGAACGAAAATCACATGGCCTGCGATGCGATGAACTCGCCTACACCCCGCATGACCATGCGGCGATGCTCCACATTGCCGAAGCCATGGTCGCCACCATCGATCTCAAGGAATTCCATACGGTCACCGTACACATCCCGATATCGATGCGCGTATTCGATGGGAATGAAATCATTGGTGCCGTGAATGAACTTCGCGTAGCCGCCGAACCCTTCAGCCTGCTTGTACGGATCGGAGGCAACTGCATCATCAATCATCGCCCGTCCCATGGCAACACCCATGAAGTCAAAGTATCCCAAATCGTTCATAACGTTTAGCGGACGCCCTTGCAGATGGCCGCCACGAATCTCGTCGGCATATGACGCCGCAATCGAGCATAAGGTAATCGAACGCGGTTGATCCGCGAGTCTCGGCGCCACCCATGTGGCAATCACCGCTCCCAGGCTCAGCCCCGCCAAGTGCAGGTTGTCCGGATCGCAACCGGGAAGATTACGCGCCGATTCCACAACTTGCAATGCGTCGGCCACGTCACCGGTAACGGTGGTGTCGTAGAACAATCCGTCGCTTTCGCCATGTCCGGCGCGATCGTAGGAGACCACGACCAAACCGCGCGATGCGAGTTCACGCGCCATCTGTACGATGAACCCGGAAAAATCAATACGATTGCCGCCGAATCCGTGGAACAACACCGCCACCGGCGCCTTCCCGAACTGATCGAAATCTTCCGGCTGGTATTTCGTGCCACGCAGAGTGAGCGGCCCGCGCGCGCCGCCATCCACTTGAAATTCAATCGGTTCCATGTCAATCATCTCCGGCTCTCCTTTTCTTCGAGCATCCATTCGATGGCTTTTTCGATATACGTGTTCCAGAACTTCCAATCGTGCGAGCCTTCATGTTCCTCGTAGATCAGATCGGCACCGCGCTCACGGGCTTCGCTTGCGAAGCTGCGATTTTCCTCAAGAAGAAAATCCTCATTCCCGCAAACCATGTACAGGGGCTGCAGCGAGTTTTCACACAGTGCCGCATCCATGCGAACAAGAGGGTCTTTCTCGCTTCCAGCAACGCATGACAAATCCCCGAACACCGCGTGATAGTAGTCATAATCGGCGATCGAATCGATGTATCCTGGTTCCACGCCATTGATGTTCCGCAAGATCAGTGCTGATGAGAGGGCCGCCACTTTACCGAACGTCTTCGGATGTCCGAGCCCAAGATTGAGCGCGCCGAAACCTCCCATGGAGTTGCCCGCAATGAATGTGTCACGCGTTTCCCGGCTTATGTTGAACATGCGTCTGGTGAATGATATGAGCTCGTTCGCCACATATGATTCCCAAGAGCCGATCGCCTTGGAATTCACGTAAAAACTGTTCTCGCCGTTCGGCAGGAACACCGCAAGATGGTGTTTGCCGGCATACGTTTCGATGTCGGTATTGTTCAACCAATCCGTGGCATCCCCGCCATACCCGTGCAGCAGGTAGAGGGATTTCATCGGTTCGCCGTCGTATTCGACGGCTTTTCCGCTGCAGGCATCGTACGGATCAATCGGAAGGATCGCTTTCATCGAGGTCTTGCGCTTCAAAGCGTTCGAAGCGAACGAAATGTCAAGAATCGCCATGTTGATTCCTTATGGAAATTAATCGCTCGCGAAAGCCGACTTTTCATCGACTTTCGCCAAACGTTTATAGGGATGTTAAAGGAAATGAAGTATCAGGCCCATTCGGAAAAGGGATTTACTGTGAAACCGAATGGGCCCAAGCCTATGCGTTCCGCAGATCCGTCAGCCTTTTCTCGCCGCGAGTTCCTCACGGATGTCATCGATCTGATAGTCGACCTTGTACAGCAGCATAAGCGCGATACCGATGGCGCCGCAGATGACAGGGAGCCATACGAAGTTGAAGGTAATGGCATTCAGCGCCGCCGCGGTCTGCGTCTGATTCGGCACGAACCCGTTGGCCTGCAGGATGAAGCTCGACAGCCATCCCGCAATGCCCGCGCCGCAGGTCACGCCGATGGCCGCGCAGGATGTGATCAGTCCCTGGCTGCGCACTCCACTCTTCCATTCGCCATAATCGACCACATCGGCCAGCATCACAAATCCCATGCTCTGGCCGGCGCCGGAAAGCGCGGCAAAGGCGATTGCCGCGAAAATCAGCGGCAACGACATCATCTGAGCGCCGAAATACAACGCTATGGACCCGACGATTCCGAGCGCGAAGAAAAGAATCGCGATATTGCGCTTCTTCATGCGCCTGGCGAAGATCGGCGCAAGAATCATACCTACGATCATGCCCGCGGAGTTGACGCCATTGGCGATGGATGCGAGATTCTCGTTGCCGACGTTGTATTTGAAGAAGTACACGATGGACGCGGATTTGGCGACCACGCCGATGAAGATCACGAAGTTCAGCAAGGTAAGGATCCACCACGGCTCGTTGCGCAGCATGGCGGCGAAGCTCTTCAGGAACGGCGGCTCCTCGGACTTCGGAGTAGCCACACGTTCGCGCGTGTTGGCGAAGGTCATCAGCAGCAGCGCCACGCAGATTACGCCGTACAACGCCATGGTCAAAGTGAATCCAAGCTGCTGGTTGCCTCGTCCGAGCAGATTGACCAGCGGCAGCGTGAGCATGCCGGAGAGGATGACGCCGACCTGTCCGCCGACATTACGGAACGCGTTGGCCTCGACTCGTTCCTGCGTATTGGTGGTGAGATTCGGCAGAATGGCGGTTACCGGCGTGGTTACGGCCACCGCCACAAAATTCATCAAAACGTAGGTGATGTACACGTAGACCATCTGGCCCACTCCGCCGAAATCGGGAACCGAGAAGGTCATGACTCCGATTATGGCGAAGGGGAACGCGAACCACAGGAACCAAGGGCGCACCTTGCCCCACTTCGTATGGGTTTTGTCAATGAGCGCGCCGACGACCGGACCAGCCACTGCGTCAAGGATGCGAACCACAAGGAACAGCGTGCCGACCGACAACAGGCTGATGCCGGCAACATCGGTGTAGTAGAACATCATGAACGAGGTGATGACGCTGAACACGAGATTGTAGGCGCAGTCCGCGGCACCATAGCTGAATTTCTCCCTTAAGGAGAGCTTGACATTCGCGTTGTCCATATGACATAACTCCTTTGTTGTAACCATCAAGACTCTGGTTTTTGCCGTGGCGCGCCGGCGATTCGGACGATCTCGGTTTTCGATTCCCTCCGTCGTCTTGGGAGACAGCATATGCTTTCGTCAAACAATTTTCTTGCAACTATAAAGAAATTTCTTTGATCCCAGCGTTGAAAGCACGGAATAAAAGCAGATTTCTCTACCGTTAGAGTCGCTTGACCGCAACGGATTTTGCGGATAAAAAGAAATTTCTTCGATATTATTATCGTCATGGCGATCACATCATCATCCCCTCAGCAACGTCCGAAACTGGCGCAAATCGCCAAAATGGCCGGCACAACACCATCCACCGTCTCCAAAGTCATCAACGGACGCCCCGGAGTGTCGGACGAAACAAGGCAACGCATCGAGAAGATCCTCAACAACCTGGAATACGCGAAACGACCCGTAAGACACGCTTCATCGACATCAATCACCTTGGTATTCGACTCCATGGCGAATCCGTGGGTGCTGGACATCATGCAAGGAGCGACGGACGCGGCCATAGCACGCGGGCTCACGGTCACGGTATGCGCGAAGCATGCCTCGAATGGCGAAAGCGACGACGGATACCGCCAGGCAATCCGTCGCGCACGACCGCAGGCGGTGATTTTCGACAACGCGTACGTTTCCATGAAAGACCGCACATTATGCCAAGAACTCGCCGCAAAATATGCGGTGATAGACCCATCCGGAAGACCCGCCCGAGATTGCATCGAGTCTCGTATAGACAATTGGACCGGCGGATTCGAGGCGGGCTGCCATTTGCTGGGACTCGGGCATAGCAGAATGGCCGTAATCTGCGGACCGTCCTCTTCAACCTGCTTTCCCGCAAGACTAGACGGCTTCCGCTCGGCTCTGGCCCAGGAGAACATCACGTTGAGCGATGATATGGTACGTACCGGCGATTTCTGGTCGGAATCAGCGCGATTGCACGCCTTGGATTTGCTGCGGCGCACGGATCGGCCCACTGCAATCTTCGCCTGCAGCGACACCCACGCTCTCGGTATCTACGATGCCGCACATCAATTGGGATTGCGCATTCCGGAAGATCTGTCGATCATAGGATTCGATGACATAGACAGCACGCGTCACCTCAATCCGCCATTGACCACCATGCGCCAGCCGATGGCGAAGATGACCCGTTCAATGCTCAACACCCTGCTCTCCGAAAAGAAGGAAGACGACGGAGGCGCGCAATCACATAGCCAGCTTCTGTTTCCGCCCACGTTGATCGTTCGAGGGAGCACCGGACCGGCCGCCGGACTTCCCTGAGCCGCGTCTTGCGTCGGTATGGGGATACTCACAGCCCGCAAGTATTCCCAAAACACCGCAAACAGGTACGTTTGCGTCGGTACAGGGATACTCGGCCGCCGTGACTATACCCATACGTATGCAAACGGTCGTCACCACCTGCAGCACCCGCAACACCCGCAACAGCACCCGCATACAACAACAGGACGCATCCATTGGGGAAGCGTCCTGCGTTGAAGGTTCTCAGCCGACCTACGTCAGCAGCGGCCAGTCAACCGTCCGGATCAGCCGATCAGCGGCTTGACCAGCGGGAAGGTGATGGTCTCACGGATGGTGGCACCGGTCAGAGCGATGAGCAGTCGGTCGATGCCCATGCCCATGCCGCCCGCCGGAGGCATGCCGACGCCGAGAGCCTCAAGGAAGTCCTCATCGATGTCGCACGCTTCCTCATCGCCTGCGAGCGCGGCCTTGGCCTGATCCACGAAGCGTTCGCGCTGCACGACCGGATCGTTGAGTTCGGAGTAGCCCGTTGCCAGCTCGAAGCCGCGCACGTACAGGTCCCACTTCTCGACCACGCCCGGCTTGGAGCGGTGCCCCTTGACCAGTGGGGAGGTTTCGACCGGGAAGTCGCGCACGAAGGTCGGCTCGTACAGTTTGTCTTCGTAGAAGTGCTCCCACAGATGTTCGACGAGCTTGCCGTGGTTCTCCACGTCGTCGCGCTCCACGCCGAGCTTGTCGGCGATCGCTCCCAGGTGTTCCACGGATGTTCCCGGATTGTCCGGGCCGCCGTTCGGTACGATTTCCTCGCCCAGGGCTTCGGACAGGGAGTCGTACATGCTGATGGTCTTCCATTCGCCGCCGAGGTCGTATTCGGTGCCGTCGAGCAGGGTCACCTTGTGGCTGCCGAACACGTCCATGGCGGTGTCCTGCACGAGCTGCTTGACGAGCGCTCCGATGGTGTCGTAGTTGCCGTAGGCCTGGTATGCCTCGACCATGGTGAATTCCGGTGCGTGGGTGGCGTCGGCGCCTTCGTTGCGGAAGTCGCGGTTGATTTCGAACACGCGGTCGATGCCGCCTACCAGGCAACGCTTGAGGAACAGTTCCGGCGCGATGCGCAGGTAGAGGTCCAGGTCGAAGGCGTTCATGTGCGTGGTGAACGGACGGGCGGCGGCACCGCCGTGCACGGTCTGCAGCATCGGGGTCTCGACCTCGATGAAGTCGTGGTCGGCGAAGGTTTTGCGCAGGGAAGCGACGGCCTTGGAACGGTTGCGCACCATGTTGCGGATCTTCTCGTCCGCGATCATGCCGATGTACGGCTTGCGGGTACGGGTGTCTTCGTTCAGGTCCTTGTGCAGGGCCGGCAGCGGCTGCAGGGCCTTGGCCGCGATGGCCCATTCGGTGGCGAACACGGACAGCTCGCCGGTCTTGGACGCGATCACACGGCCCTTGATGAACAGGTGGTCGCCGAGGTCGACCAGCTGCTTGAACTGCTTGAGCGAATCGGCGCCGATTTCCTTCTTGGAGATCATGCCCTGGATCTTGGTGCCGTCGCCTGCGGAAAGCTGCACGAAGCACAGGCCGCCGGCATTGCGCAGGAACAGCACACGGCCGGCGATGCCGACCACGTCTTCGGTTTCGGCGCCCGCTTCGAGCTTGCCGTCGTACTTGGCGCGCACCTCTTCGATGGTGGAGGTCACGTCGAGCGTCACCGGGTACGGTTCGATGCCCTCCTTGAGCATCATGGCGCGCTTGGCCACACGCATCTGCACCTGTTCCGGATGTGCCAGCGGGCCGAATTCCTTATTGCCCGGGTCCACGGCTTCGTCGAGGGTTGCGCCGTCTTCGATCTTGGCGCGAATGGCAGCGTCCTGCTGCAACAGCATTTCCGCTCGCTCCACCGTCGTCATGGCGGGAACCGCGGCTTCTTCGTTCTGATTTTCTTGCGATTCGTTGGTCTCAGTCATAAGCCCCAAGTGTAACGAGAAGCCACTACACAACACGCGACACGCCGATTTTGCAATGAGCCTCGGTTCGTGTATTATTTCCAACTGTTGCCAAACGGGCTGTAGCGCAGCTTGGTAGCGCGCTTCGTTCGGGACGAAGAGGCCGCGGGTTCAAATCCCGCCAGCCCGACCACAACAAAAGGCGAGACTTCGGTTTCGCCTTTTTTCATTTCCCATGATTTTCGTATATCTCGGCTATCGGCCAAAATCGCGGATGCGATCCACCGGCAGACCACTTTCGGGTTCGCGTTCCGGCCGCCATCTCCATTTGACCCGCCGACCCCATATCCGTCAGTCTCGCGCGAAGCCCCGAGCAGCGTCTCAACCATGGAAAGGCGGACGCACCACACGCATGGTACGTTCGACGGTTTCCCTACAATGACGGTTGGTTCAAACAATTGGCATGCCTCGTTCGCATATGCCATACGCACAGGAGAGATTGGTGAAAAGAAGCATTCTGGCTTTGGCCTCGGGCGCATTCATTCTAGGCGCGGCCGAATTCGTGATGATGGGCATTCTGCCGCAGACGGCCGCCGCGATGAACGTGAGTATCCCCGCCGCCGGACACTATATTTCCGCCTACGCGTTCGGCGTCTGCTTCGGCACGCTGATCCTGGTGTTCGGCCGTAAGGTGCCGCCGAAGAATCTCATTATCCTGTTCATGATCATCGCGCTGGTCGGCAATACGTTGAGCGCCGTCTCGTTCAACTCCCCCATGCTTTTGGCGGCTCGTTTCGTCTCGGGCCTTCCCCATGGCGCGTTTTTCGGCACCGCCACGCTGATCGCCAAGATCCTCGCCGACAAGGGCAAGGAAGCGCAGTCCGTATCGATGATGGTGACGGGCCAGACCGTCGCGAATATGCTGGGCGTGCCCGCGGGCACGCTGCTTTCGGAGATGCTGTCATGGCGTATGGCGTTTGCGATTCTCGCGGCCTGGGCCCTGATGACCATGATTCTGGTGTTCGCCTGGATTCCGTTCGTCGCGCCGATCAAGGACGCCGGCATCAAAGGCCAGTTCCGTTTCCTCACCAAGCCCGGCCCGTGGATGGTGTTGCTGGCCGTGTTCTGCGGAAATTCAGGCATTTTCTGCTGGTGGAGCTATATCTCGCCTTGGCTGCAGAAGACCGGTGGATGGCCCGCCGGAGCGGTTCCGCTGCTGATGGTGCTCGCCGGTTTCGGCATGGTTCTTGGCGGAATCGCGGGTGGCAGGCTCACGGATTTGTGGAAGCCCGCCGCGACCGCCGCATTGTCTCAGGCGATCGCCATGTGCGGTCTGCTGTTGGTGTTCCTGATTCCCGGCAATTATGTCTCCACCGCGGCTCTGACGTTCGTTCTCGGATTCGCGTTGTTCTTCAATTCCGCACCGCAGCAGCTGTTGATGGTGCAGGCCGGGCAGGGCGGCGGCGAGCTGATCGCCGGCGCCGCGGTGCAGATCGCCTTCAATTTCGGCAATGCCGTCGGTTCCATCGTTGGCGGCGCCGCCCTGACGGCGTCCGCCATGAATTACCATTACACGGGATTGTCCGGCATGCCGATCACCATGCTGGGAGTCGCGTTCCTGATCGTGTATTCGCGCCGCTACGAGACGAACACCGGCGCTTTGGAACGCATGCGTGAGGTGCACGTCTGACTTTCGTCCGATCGTCAATCGAGGGTTTTCCACGTTTCCACATATGCACATGTGGAAACGTGGAAAACCCTTTCGGCGGATTCCCCGCTTTTCGGTTTGCCGGGGAGGATCGTTCCCGCATCTTCACGGCACCCCACCTTACCTGCTACTTCTCAAAATCGTTGATGTCGGCGGTCCTGATCTCCTCGGTCTTTTCCGTGGAACCGGTGAAATCGTCGGAATCATCCATGCCGGTATAATCGTCGTTCTTCCGGTCCCGCATGAACTTGACCAACGACCATACCACGGCCGCAACGATCAATATCACTCCGAAACCGCCGACCAACACGGCTCCGCCCAATCCCGAATCACCGAAAAACGTCTTCCACATGGCGTTCAGCACATCGTTGATCGAGAACAGCAGCACCATCGCACCGAAGATCGCGATCACGATGCCCAGGCCTATGGTCGCTCCGGACGGGCCGGATGGACGGATTATCGAATCGTCGTCATACTGCCGCTCGTTCGGCAATACCGTAGTCTTCTCGTCATTCATGGCATTCCCTTTCAGTCGTTCGTCGAATCGGCGTCATGATGCGCTTGTTGATCGGTGTTCTTCATGGTCGGGGACGTATCACCGGAGACGGATTTGCCTGATGATTCGTTCGGAGTCGGCATATCGCGCTCGCCTATTTGGTCGTATGACGTGTATTCATACGATGAGATGACCGGCTCATTCCTATACTCGCAGTAGGAGTAGGTCATGTACCCCAGGGATGAAAGCATCGCCACGCATACCATCGGCCATACGATCGCATGCAGTCCACCGGCACGCTTTCCCGTGCAGCCGAGCGCCACGATCAGCAGTCCGAGTGCAACGCACACGCCGCCGCACCATAGCGTGAATTCCTGAAGCTCTTTGAAGTTCGTAACGCTCACACCGGTTCCGAAGAACATGACCAACGCCAGGGACAGCAGCAACGCTCCCAACGTTATGAGCACCACGACCGGCCCTCCCGACCTGCGGCGGCCGTATCGGGGCCGCGGAGGCATCGCGCCCATCGGCTGCGCGGTGTATGTGGGCGGAATATTGGCCGTCGCGAACGCTGCCGGAGGAGGGGTCGTATTGACCCGCGCCTGCGGAACCGTTTGCGTCGGACCAGCCTGCGGAGGCCTATATGCGGCCGCACCCATTGACGGCATGCTTACCCACGATCGCGGCCCCTGAGGCATACCCTGTTGCGGCATTTGACCATTTGCGGAAGTCATGGGTTGCCCCTGCGGCACGTATGGATCGCATGTTCCGTACGGATTCTGCGGCCCGTACGCGTTCCACTGCCGGGTCGGCATATAGGTCTGCCTGTTGAGGATAAGCCACAGCACCAGCGCGGACAAGGCGAACGCCACCCAGCCTGCGCCCGGAAGGCAGATGGCCACCGCCATGAACAGGAACACGCCCAAGCAGTTCCAATCCCAGTTTCCGCGAATCAGCTCCTCGGAGAGGATCCGACCGTCGGTTTCGTCCGGCAACAGGAGCCAGGCCATTCCGTAGAAGGCCGCGCCCGCGCCGAAGAAGAACGTCGAAAGGATCATCAACGCCCTCACCAGCGCCACGTTCCATCCCAGGCGTCTGGCCAATCCGTCGCATACGCCACCGATCCAACGGTCGCGTCCGCGACGGATCTGGCTGCCGCGGACCCATGCGAAGAACCGTTCGGAGGCGTTCTGCCTTTGCTGCGCTCGCGGCGGCCGCATCGTCGGCTGCATCGTCGGCTGTTGCGGCGTATCCGACCGCGGAGTCCTCGAATCAAAATCTGCATTGCTCATGGTTCCATTACAGCAAGGCGAGTCCGTCAACCGTATCGGGGAACACCCTGAATCTGCCCTGAACACCGTTCACCTACACTGATTCGGCATCCCTGAGAAGGCACAATGGAAGCATGAAGTCCTATGGAAAACCCGTATACACGCAGCAGGAGTACGACCTTGCCAGCGCGCAATACTTCCAATACCTCATGAATCGTCATGCCTCCGACGAGCCGGTGCCGATCAGAGCGGCACGTCTTCCGTTGGCAAGGCCGCAGTATGGGCGTTGGTTCGCGGGCGTGTGCAAGGGCGTCAGCATGCATTTGGGCGTTTCCGTGGCGTTGATTCGACTGTTGTTCGCGGCATCGTCGTTCATGTTCGGCGCCGGAGTGATCACCTATATCTTCCTATGGCTGATCGTTCCTGTGGGAGATCCCGTGCTGCAGGCGTATGTTCTGGCGAATCAGCAGCCTGCGTCGCGATCGCCGCTCGCCAAAGGCAACACGCCGTACGGAGTCCGCGGAGCATCCGGAACGAACGGGGCCCCGCAACCGCAAGAGAGCGCCGCCACGACGGAAAACGAATCCTATGCCAATGGAGAGAGTCTGGGACATGTGCTCAAAACCGCACCGAAACCGGCGCTTCTGGCGATGGCCGGCATCGCGTTGTTCGCGGCCGCGTGCCTGATGCTCTCCAGCGGCATCGATCCCACACTCATCTGCCCGCTGCTGATCGGCGCGACCGGCGTGGGGGTTTCGTGGCTGCGGTACAACGCCAAAGACGGCCAGTTCTGGACGATGATCGGCGGAATCGCGATAATCTTCGTCAGCTACGCAATGTACATGGGTTCCGTTCTGCATCCCCTTTCAGAAGTCGAGCATTCCACCATGACGTTCATCCTGGCGGGATTCGCGCTGCTGGTAGGCGTGATTCTTGCGATCGTGCCGTGGATCGTGGCGCTGATCCGCGATCTCGGCACCGAACGCGCGTTGAAGGAACGCGAAGAGGAGCGTGCCGACATGACCGCGCATCTGCATGACGGCGTTCTGCAGACGCTTGCGCTGATTCAGCTGCACGCCGACGACCAGCAGACCGTGTTCGCGCTGGCGAGATCGCAGGAACGCGAGCTGCGCGAATGGCTGTATCAGGAGCGCACCACCTCGGACCGTTCCGTAAGCGCCGGTCTGAAGGACATCGCCGCGCAGATTGAGGATTCCCACGGAAAGCCGATCGAAGTGGTGACGGTGGGAGACGCCAGGCCGAGCGCTCAGACCGACGCGCTGCTCGACGCCACGCAGCAGGCGATCGTGAACGCCGTGACGCACGGAGGGGAGCCTATTTCCGTGTATTGCGAGGCGAGCGACAGCCTGGTCGAGGTGTTCGTGCGAGACCATGGGGAGGGATTCGATGTCAAGTCGATTCCACCCAACCGGCTTGGCATCCGCGAGTCGATCATCGGGCGCGTCAAACGTCGCGGCGGTACAGTGGAGATTGTGTCGCGGCCGGGATGGGGCACGGAGGTGCGCATGCACATGCCGATATCCTCAAAACGCGCCAAGGCCAACGAATCCAACGCAAGCCAAGTCAGGGAGCAGCAATGAACGAACAGTCGCAGCCGACCCGCATCGCCGTGGTTGACGACCATGAGATGTTCCGCGCGGGCGTGATCGCCACCTTGCAACCGCATTTCGACATCGTCGGTCAGGCGCCGGACGTGGAGGGCTCGGTGGCCATGATCGCGCAGACCAAGCCCGACGTGGTGCTGCTGGACGTGCATGTGCCCGGAGGCGAAGGCGGTGGCGGCGCGGAGATCCTCATACGTTCCCGGGCCTACTCCCCCAATACGGTGTTCCTGGCGTTGTCGGTGTCGGATTCGCCGCAGGACGTCGGTTCGGTGATTCGCGCCGGAGCGCAAGGATATGTGACCAAAACGATTTCCGGCGACGATCTGATCTCGTCCATCAAGCAGGTGCACGAAGGCTACGCCGTGTTTTCGCCGAAACTGGCGGGATTCGTGCTTTCCACCTTCCAGAACGCGCCCTCTGGCACCGTGGACGCCCAAGGCGCGATTCACGATGACGAGCTGGACCGGCTTTCGAACCGCGAACAGGAGGTCATGAGGCTGATCGCACGCGGATACACGTACAAAGAGGTGGCCGCCGAACTGTTCATCTCCATCAAAACCGTGGAAACGCACGTGAGTTCCGTATTGCGCAAACTTCAGCTTTCGAATCGCACGGAACTCACCCGCTGGGCCGCCGACCGACGCATTGTCTGAAGACGGCCGCGGGCTTCCGGTTCGTCTATCTAGCAGCCCCTTGCGTGGCGGAAAGCCGCACATATCCGGAGTGGTGCATGGTGAAACGCATGCGGTCGGCTATGTACACGTCGATCGCGCGCTCAAACGGAACGTTTTCCTCCGTATAGGCGATTCTATGGATGCGCATCAGCGGTGTCTCCGGCTCGATTTCCAGCAAATCGTTCTCCCGATCACCGCCGACCACCGATTCGAGCGTTTCATCCACGCTGTAAGGGCGGATGCCGTAATCGCGTTCGAACATCGTGTAGAACGGCGTGGTCAGGTCGTGCGTCAGGAACATCGGAAACAGGTATGCGGGCAGCCGGGAGCGTTCCAGAGACAACGGATGGTCTTCGATATGGCGCAGCCGGGTGATGTCGTAGATCATCGGATGCTCGCCCGGCAGTTTCAGCAGTCGGATGTCGGATGGCGAGGCCGGGGCGATCACGGCCTGCAACACTTTCGACGACACCCGCATTCCCTGCCGTCTTGCGATCGTGGGCAATGATTCGACCGTATTGATGTTGCGTTCCAGCCGCCCATCGGAAACGATCACGCCTCCGGCGCGGCCGATTTTACGGATGATCTCGTGCGACGCCTCCAATACGGCCAACGCGTTGCGCAGATCGGACCGACTGACCTGCATCGATTCGGCGAGCGCACGCTCCGAGCCAAGCCGTTCCCCAGGTTGCAGCTCCTGAACGCGAATAAGGGCGCGGATGCGTTGGACCAACTCGCCTGTTGTGGTTTTCTTACGCCCGGCTTCGCTGTTGGCTTCCATGTCCACGCCCTCCTTACTGCAGTTCCTTTCGTTCTACAGCTTCAATGTTTCAAGCGTTTTGGCGAATCCATCCATGAACCAGTCAACGTCGGATTCGCTGAACACCAGCGGCGGACGCAGCTTGAGGATGTTGCCGTAGCGGCCGCACACCGAAGTGAGGATGTGGTTGTCTCGCAGGGTTTCGAGAATGTCGAGCGCCGCCTTCTGATCCGGCTCCTTGGTGCCGGGCTTGACGATTTCGCAGCCGATGTACAGACCGGTGCCGCGAACGTCGCCGATGCACGGATGCGACGGCATGAGTGAGGCGACCGCGTCCTTGAACACCTTGCCCACGCGCTTGGCGTTGCCCATGGTGTCTTCGTCGCGCATCACGTCGAGCACCGCCTGGGCCGCGGCCATGCACACCGGGTTGCCGCCGAACGTGTTGAAGTACGGGATGGAACCCGCGAACGGTTCGAGCACTTCGTGTCGGGCCGCCATCAGCGATGTCGGCAGGCCATTGGCCATGGGCTTGCCCGAGGTGACCAGATCCGGCACGATGCCTTGGCGTCCGAAGCCCCAGAATGCGTCACCGGTACGGGTGAAGCCCGGCTGCACCTCATCGGCGATCCATACGCCGCCCAATTCGTGCACGGTATCGATGACCGGCTTCAAGTAGCCGACCGGATCCGGATACACGCCGTCGGACGAGAAGATGGAATCCGCAAGCAGCGCCGCGAACTTGATGCCGTGGCGTTCCATATCGGCCACGGCCTTGCGTACTTCGCCGGCCATCCAATTGCCGAATTCCTCGGCGGTGCATTCGGACGCGGCCTTGCCGTCGATTTCGAGGCGGTAGGTGTCCGGAGTGGGAATCATACGCATTTTGAGACCCAGCGTCTGCGCGGTGCCGAGCGCCGGAGACAGTTCGGAGGTCAGCGCGGAGTTGCCGTGGTATGCCTCATGCGTCACGATCACGCCTTCGCCGCCGGTGTAGGTCTGCGCCACGCGAACGGCCAGGTCGTTGGCTTCGGAGCCTGTGCACTGGAACATGATGCGGTCGATTTCGTCGGGCATGGTGGAGAGGATATCCTCCGCGTAATGCAGGATGTTCTCATGCAGGTAGCGGGTGTGGGTGTTCAGCATCGAAGCCTGCTTGGACAGGGCTTCGACCACACGCGGATGGCAATGGCCCACGGAAGCCACGTTGTTGTACACATCGAGGTATTCCTCGCCGTCGGCGTCCCACAGATGCGAGCCGATACCCTTCACCAGATGCACGGGATTGCGGTAGAACAGGCGGTAGGCCGGTCCGAGCACGTCTCGCTCCTCGGTAAGCTTGCGCGTTGCCGGATCGAGCGCGTCCGCCATTTCCGGACGGAAGCTGTTGGTGTCCATGATGGTTGATCGAGTGGCCATGATTCCTTCTTTCGTTGGCTCCCCTTGGCGTCACGCATACGGTAGCGCCGCTTTGTTGAATGACTGATACGACGCGGAAACAAACCATTTCCGCCTTTTTTCGTTTATTTGGTTACCCTTTTGCGTCGAACGCACGTTTGATGACGCTTGCGGCCAATCGTCCGGCGATGACGAGCGAGACCAAGGCCACGCCCGGACGCCGGAGCAGATTCCGCACGCCGGTCATATCGGAGATCATGTATTCGCCGGCGAGCAGACGGGCCGGATCGCGCACCGGTTTGCCGATCAGATCGCCGTAGGTGAGCAGTCGCGTCTCGTATCGTTGCGGCTCGTCTTCGTGGAATACGAACAGTCTCAGGGCATGGTCTTCGGCTTTGGGACCGTATGAGCGGAATCCGCACGTCGGCGCGTACCCCAGGTCAAGTCCGTCCACATTCCCGATGAAGGTGTTCTTATGGTCATGGCCGCAGTACAGCGCGAAGTATCCGCCTGATTCGCGCATCTGCCGCACTTCGCCGACGTTGCGTTCCGAGCAGCAGGGGCCTTCGCCCAGTTTCGAACCGGGACGGCAGATTTCGGGATTGACCACATAGCAGGAGTCGGAGAACGCCCGGTATCCCTCCACCGCATATGGGGTGAACGGCGGCACTTTTTTGAGGCACTGGTAGAACTCGTGCGTGGGAATGTGCTGGAACACGATCGACGGCGTACGGATTCCCGGATCGCTCACCGCGTCTTCGGCGTCTTTGAGCCAGCGTATCGCCGTTTCGGAGGGCGCCCCGTAGCCGCCGCCGGGTTCGAAGTCGCCGGAGTTGACCATCATGATGCCCATGGCGGTGCGTGTTCCGTCCGAAGATGCGACCGGCAGTGCGAAGGTGCCCGTCTCGCAGGCGATCGCACCCTCCTGCGCCTGCCCGGAGGCGTCGACCTTCGGGTTGAGGCATCCGGAGAATTCGCGGTAGATGTCGTCCTGCTCCTCCGTCGGAACGCCGCATTGGAAGTCGTGATTGCCATACGTGGCCGCGAACGGAATTCCTTTGGAGACAATCGGGCCGAGGAATTGCGCGAACGTGTCGCGCACCTTCTGCCGGGCGCCGTCAAGCCCCGCGTCGTAATGCATGGTCTCGGCATCGGAAGCGCCGCTCAGCAGCTTTTCGAATTTGATGCCGAACGGTATGTCTTCCCCGTATTTCGAGTCCCTTCGCGAAAGGAACGTGCTTGTGTAGGCGGGGTCGTATCCGCGAATCTGGTCGCCGGTCAGCACCACCAAATCGGGATCGGCCTGGGCCACCGCGGCTTCTATCAGATCGATGGCGTCCCGGCTTACCTCGGGACCGTCCTGCACGTCGGCCAGCTGAAGCACGCGGAACGTGCCATCGGACCGGAATTTCAAACGTTTGGCATCACTCATGGATTCACGCCTCCTTTGGAGAATCCGTCTCACCTGTTTTCGCTATCGCGTCCTGGGCCCAGCGCAGGTCGATGGGCTCGGCGACGACCGCTTCCGGACGAATCGTCAATCGAACACGGTCGCCGATTTCATATTGTTCCATAGGAGCGTGCTGCGATACCAGCGTGATATTGTCGGCCCGCACCGAAGTGCGTTCGATGGACCCCAGGAAGCTCGTATGGCTGACCTCGAATCGGCTCTGCCCGTCGTGTTCGATGATGACGTTCTCCGGACGGATGAACACCGTGGCCAGCGTATTGGCCGGCAGCGGCGTGCTCAGCGGCAGTTCGAATCCGCACACGTTCACCTTGCCGTTGGCCTGGACCGTGGTTTCGACCTTGTTGGATTGCCCCACGAAGTCGGCCACGAACGGCGTGGCCGGAGTAAGGTACAGCTCTTTCGGCGTGCCGATCTGTTCGATGTTGCCATCGTGCATGACGGCGATGCGGTCGGCCACCGCCAGAGCCTCCTCCTGATCATGCGTCACGAAAATCGCGGTGATGCCGAGCTTGCGCTGCAGCGCTCGGATTTCGTCGCGCAGCTGCACTCTGATTTTGGCGTCCAATGCGGAAAGCGGCTCGTCAAGCAGCAGCACGCTCGGGTTCATGACCAACGCCCTGGCAAGCGCCACTCGCTGCTGCTGGCCACCGGACAATCTGTTCGGGAACGACTCGGCATAATCCTCAAGTCCCACGATTTTCAGCATTTCACGGGCTTTCGCACGACGTTCGTCCTTCGCCACTTTCTTCACTTTCAGACCGAACGCCACATTGTCCAGCACGTTCATATTGGGAAACAGCGAATACTGCTGGAACACCATGCCGATGCCCCTTTTCTGCGGCGGCACTCCCGCCACGGACCGCTCCCCGATGCGTATATCGCCTTTGGTGATGCTTTCGAATCCCGACAGGCATCGCAACGCCGTGGACTTGCCGCACCCGGACGGTCCCAGCAGGCAGATCATCTCCCCCGCTTTGATGTCGAAATCGAAGGAATGCAGCACTTCCTTGCCGCCATATGATTTGGTGACGTTGGAGAACACGACGGATTCGCCGCCCACCGTCCTGTCGTTGATGGCCGCAGCGCTCATGATTGCTTCCTTTCCTTATGATTCTTGCCCGCGCCGCTTACCAGGAACAGCGCGATGAAGGTCAATACCAATACGATGAGCGTGATAATGACCGATACGTAGACGTCGCTTTTGGAGATGACGATGAGATCCGTCTGCAGGGTCTCCCTGTTGAGCAGCGACGCGATGGTGAATTCTCCCAGCACGATGGCCGATGTGATCAGCGTCGCGGAGACGATGCTTCGTCTCAGACACGGCAACATGATCGAGACGAGGATGCGCCACCATCCCGCGCCCAACGATTCCGCGGCCTGGGCCAGCGTGGCCGCGTTCATGCCGCTGAGGTCCGCTTCTATGGTCGTGTAGACGAACGGAAGCGCGATGATGCCATATGCCAGGGCCAGCGTCCAGACGTCCGCGCTGAACAGGTTCGAAAGCACGGAGAAGATGGGCGCGAATCCCACCACCAGAATGATCGCCGGGATCGCGATCGGCAGCAGCATGAAGATACGCATATACCGTTTGATTCGGGGAAAACGCACGTCGATCAGCACCAGGGCCGGGATGACGATCACGTATTCGATGGCGATGGTCACCAATACCAGCATTATGGAATTGGCCAGACCATCCTCGAGGGCCGTCCATGAAGACGAGCTCTCCCCCGCGAACAGATCAAGCCAGTGGTCAAGCGTGAATCCGCCCGTGGCGGAGCGGAACGTGAAATACAGCATTCCCACGATAGGCAATGCGAGGAACAGCGCGAACACCGTCAGAATGACGTTACGCACCGTGTTCGAAGGACGATCATATCGTTTCCACACGGTTTGCCGATTCAGTCGAGCCATGATGACGCCTTCCTTTCCACCAGCGCGTACGTCAGAACGACGAACGCCATGATCGCCAGCATGCCGACCGCGAGCGCGCCCGCGGCGCCTTCGCTTCCCAGGCCGGTTTCGCTGATCAGGGCCGCACGCACCTGCAGCGGGGCGATCTGCGAGCCTTGGCTGATCAGCGCGGCCGCTGTAGCGTATGCGGAGAACGAGTTGGCGAACAGCAGCAGGAATCCGCCCATGAACGAGGGGAACAGCACCGGAATGCCGACGGAACGCCAATATTCGGTTTTGCTGCCTCCCAGCATGGCCACCGCTTCGGCCAGGTTGCCGGAAAGCCTTGCGATCGCCGGATAGAACGAGATGATCATCAACGGCATCTGGAAGAACAGGTACGGCAGAATCAGTCCGACCGGCGTGTACAGCCACATGCCGTTCGCGTAGATGTCGATTTGCAGCAGGTTCTTGATCAGCAGGGTGATCAATCCCTGATTGCCCATGGTGGCTATGAAGGCGAAGGCCAGCATCACGCCTCCGAACTGCGACAGCGTGCTCGACGCGGAATCCACCAGTCGGCGTATCACGCCGTCCTCCTTGCAGCCGAGCAGGGCGAAGCACACCACCGCACCCATAACCGCTCCGACCAGAGACGTCAACGCGGAAAGCCAGCAGGAATTCCAAAAGGCCGCCCCCACTCCCGGACGGGAGAAAATGTTGAAGTTCTCCAACGTCCAGCCGCCGCCGTCCGTCTGGAACGCGCTGGAGATGACCAGTACCGCCGGCAGCACGAACATGAGCAGAACGTATAGCGCAAAGGGCAACAGTCGCATGCCATTGCTTATTTTCGTCATCACGACTCCTTTCCACCTATGTGCGGATTCGCGCTATGCGGTGTGCGGCGGGGCACATGGGCTCGCCGCACACCGCATGGCGCATCGGTCAGGATGCGCTGACCGTGGACCATTTCTCGGCGAGCAGCGTGTTCGCCGCGTCGATCTGGTCGGATGTGGCCAGATTGATGTCGTCCGGCAGACCGCCGGCCTTCTCCAAGGCGTCTTCGTCGATGGTTCCTTCGTCCTGCATGGTCTTGGCGAGCACCGGAAGGGCTCCGGCCTTCAGGAACTGGTTCTGCACTTCATCGGAGAAGACGTATTCCTCCCAGAGGCGTGCCGCCGCCGGATGCGGGGCGTCCTTGTTGATGGCCTGGCTGTAGTAGGAACCGTATGCGTTGTCGGGGAGCACGATGGTCTTGTAGTTCGCGTTCTGCTCGGCCGCGGCGACGTTGAGGTAGTTCCAATCGATCACCACCGGCGTCTCGCCGGACGCGATGGTCGCGGACGTCGCGTCCACCGCCAGGAAATTGCCGGCCTTCTTCAGTTTGGCGAAGAAGTCGATGCCGGTGGAGAAGTCGTCGAGGCTGCCGCCCTCCTGCAATGTGACCCATGCGACGGCCGCGAGCGCCGCGCCGGCCTGCGTCGGATCGCCGTTGATGGCGACCTTGCCCTTGTAATCGTCCTTGAGCAGATCATCGACCGATTCGGGGGCCGGGACCTTGGACGAGTCGTAGCCGATGGACACCACACCGGTGTAGTCGTTGGCGTACAGACCGGATTCCTCTTTGTTGCCGGAGGGGATGTCGTCCCAGTTCTCCACCTTGTAGGCGGCGTAGTAGTCGGTGCTGGTCGCCACTACGGTGGCGCCGAGGTCGAATACGTCCGGCGCGTTCTTCTGTCCCTTCAGATCCTTCGCGGCCTTGATCTCCTCGGCGCTGGACGCCTCGGGGTTGGTGGAGTTCACCTTGATGCCGTACTTGCTTTCGAAGTTCTTGATGATGGTTCCCCAGTTGGCCCAATCGTCGGGGCAGGCGATCAGGGTAAGGTTGCCTTCGGCCTTGGCAGCCTCCACCAAACCGTCCATGCCGCCGAAGTCCTCGGCGCTGGTCGCGGTCTTCGATTTTTCATCCACGGTGCCGGAGGACGAGGATCCGCACGCGGCCACGGACATGCCCATCGCACAACATGCCGCGATGGCGATTGACTTCTTCCACATCTTGATGCTCTTCATCACACTCACTCAGCTTTCTTCCGTTCGATGGGTGTCGGTTCCGCTCTCCCGGAACGGGAATCTCGATTTCCGGGAACCGATTTCATGCTAAATACGCGGCATTAACGCCCATTCGCCTTTGGAAACGGGCCGTTCGGCAACCATTTACACCGTTATCCGCAAAAAAGGTCAACGTAAACGAGGCGGAAACAATAGGGAAACAGACGATGGCCCCGTCATCATTTCCCGGAAAACCGCCAAGAAAAACAAATCGTGCGGCACTCCCTGAAGCGGGAGCACCGCACGTTTTGTCGCATTGATTACGCTGATCGCACCGGCCTCGCCGAAGCTCGGCCCATGACGTCCGTCAGCTTTCGGTCCGGTATTCCGCCTTGCCGCCGGATGCCGCGAACTCCTCTTCCGGAGAGAGCACCAGATGCTTGCGGCCGTAGACCGCGAAGAAAATGGTGGCGAGGATGTAGATGGCCACCATGGTGTAGACGGCCAGACGGTAGTCGGGGTTGAGCAGCACCGCGACGAAGATGCAGAGGGCCAGCAGACCCGCGACCACCGCGCCCGGCACGCCGAAGCGACTGGTGAACGGCCTCTTGATGTCGGGCATGTTCTTCTTGAGCAGCACATAGGAGACCATCTGCAGCAGGTAGGCCAGCACGGCGCCCCACACTGCGATGTTGAGCACCACCGAACCGGCGCCGGAACCGCCGTAGGCGATGATGAACAGCGCGGCGAAACCGATGATGGCGCCGACGATCAGCCCCCAGTACGGGGTCTTCTTCTTGCCGGTCAGCGACAGGAACGCCGGATAGTAGCCCGCGCGGGACAGCGAATACAGGTTGCGTCCGTAGGCGAACATGATGCCTTGGATGGATGCGAGCAGGCCGATGAGCGCGAACGCGGAGAGTACCGCGGCGAGGTTGCCGGGCAGAATCGCACGATAACCGTCAAGCAGAGGCTCATCGGAGCCTGCGAGCGCCTCGGATCCGACCACTGCGGGGTTGAGGAACACGATGATCAGCGCGGACAGTCCCAGTGTGAAGATGCACAGGCGGGAGGACTTCGGAATGTTCTTCTCCGGTTCGCGCACCTCTTCGGCGGCCAGCGGCAGCTGCTCGATGCCGAGGAACAGCCACATGGCGAATGGCATGGCGTAGAAGATCGCGCCCGGGCCGAACGGCAGGAATGCGGAGTTGCCGTTCGTCGGGGTGATGTTGAGCAGTGTGGAGAAGTCGGCCTTGCCTGTGATGAACGCGCCGACGCCGAACAATGCCACGATGGTGAGCGCCGCGATCGACACGACTTGGGCGAAGCGGAACGAGGTTTCGGCGCCGAGCCAGTTGACCACCACGAAGATGACGTACAGGCCGAGCCACCAGATCCAGCGCAGTCCGTGGTCGTCAAGCGAGTAGCCGGTCAGGTCGGACAGGATCGCGTCGGCGTATGCGGAGGAGAAGTAGACGATGGTGGCTGCGGTCATCACATACTCCACGGTTTCCGCGAGTCCGGTGAAGAAACCGCCCCACGGTCCCATGGCCGCTCGTGCGAAGGAGTATGCGCCACCGGTGTGCGGCATGGCGGATGCCATTTCACTGATGGAGTTGAGCATGAGCACGTACATGAGGTACACCACGAGGGCGGCCACGAGCATGCCTCCCCAGCCGGCCTGCGCTATGCCGCCGTTCCATCCGGAGAAGTCTCCGGAGACGACCGCCGCGATGCCGATGGCCCATAGGCCGAACGCTCCCGCGGTTCGTTTGAGCTGTCGTTTTTCGAAGTAGTCCTTGTCGGTTTCCACATAGGTCACGGCGCCTATGGAGCTTCCCGAAATTGTTGATGCCGTCATTGCGATCGCCTTCCTCTCTTACTGTTCGGCGAGTTGTGCCATTGACTTCCTCATTGGTTGGTGGTTGTTGGATTGTGATTGTTCAGTTATCAAATTTCCGTTCGGGCATTCAGTGCAGCAGCCACAGCGGATCGTCGAGATACCGTTTGGCGCACGTCACGCTGCCCGGGGCCTGTTCGGACGCCAATCCGTCCGGCAGGGCGTCCTCGCGGTGGCTGGTGGTCCATCCGAGCATCTGCATGCGACGGATCATCGACAATGCCGACATGACGCGCAACTCGTCGTCGCTGAACTTCCCCGCAACCGTCTGGTAGCCCTTCACCCACGCCTTGGCGAGGTCGGGCGCGTAATCCGTATGTTCGATGAAGCTCAACGAGGACGCGTAGTCGTAGAGGTACCAGCTGTAGCCGGCGTCGTCGAAGTCGATGACCGTCAGGCTGCCGTCGTCGCCGCGGATCACGTTCGACGGGCGCAGATCGGCGTGGATCAATCCCCAGGTCTCGTTGGTGCGGGGTACTTTCATCACCACGTCCATGGCTTTCCACAGAGCGGTTTCGCACAGCGTTTTCTCGTCATTGGTGAGGTCCGCGCTTTCCCAACGTCCCCAGCGCGGCGCCGGCCCGACCATGTTCGACAGATCCCAGTTGAAGCGGGTGAAGCCGTACGGTTTGCTCCATGTGCGGGACTGTTCATGGAATTTGGCGGCCCACTGTCCGATGGTTTCGTAGTAGGGAGCCGGATTGTCAAGATCCTCCAGCACGGTGCCTTCCACGTATTTGGTCGATATCACCGTCCATCCGATGCCGTTGAGATCGTTGATTTTGGTGACGAACGTACCTCGTACGGTCGGGACCGGATTGATCAGACTGATGCCGTTGATGTCGTGTAACGCGTTGAGCCAGCTGATTTCCGACGCGACGGCCTCCGGACCGCCCACGTAACCGGGCTGGGAGACGCGGACCACGCCTTGCGGATCACCGTCAAGCAGCAGGAGGAACGTCGCGTTTTCGGAAACGGTGATGAGATTGAGCTGGGCCCGGGAATGGTCGATGCCCCAAGCCGCGCAAACGCCTTGGAACAGCCAGAACGGAGCCGGGCATCCTTTGGTCAGCCCGCTGAACGTATCAAGGCTGACGGACTGTGTCGGCTCATCAAGCAAACTGGAGATTTTCTGTACCATGGCAACCTCGATCCACCGCCGGTGAAAGCAATCGTCAAAACAAAGCCTTTTGCGGAATCGTTTGATCCGCGTTACCAAGAATTGTGCCGAATCGTTCCACGGCACGCGCCATTTCACTGTTACGCGGCAGTAAAGAAAACCCTGTCGAACATTAATGGCAAGTTACCATTGCGTCCAACATCGGGGCGAATCCCAACGCCATCTAAAGCGACGGGGTTATTGAATCTTGCAAAATGCCTGCGCCACAATGCGAAGGAGGCGGCGCGACGCGACAAATGGCCGACCGTGCGAAGGCGCAGCAACGCAAAAAAGCCATCCATCCGCTGTTTGCATGGCGGGCGAATCGCACGCCGCCCTGCAAACAGCGGATGGATGGCTTTGAAAAGTCCCGACCGGATCGAGCCGAATCCGGCCGGAATCTCAATCGGTCACGGCCGGTCCGATCAGCTTCGACCTTGACTCCGGACGGTTTCGGCTAGCTCAGTATCGTGTCCGTATCGGTGACCGTGACCAGCGGCGCGAACAGACGCATCGTGTTCAAGGCCAGTTCCTGATTCTCCGGAGTGCTTCCGGCGCAGGCGTCGGCGGGCACGCGCACCGCCACGCCGCTGTCCGCGGCCGCCAGCACGGTAGTGAGCACGCAGCAATCCGTGGCCACGCCGCATACCACGATCTTCTTCGCTCCCTGAATCGCCTCGGCAAGCTCCGAACCCCATTTGCCGAACGTATCGCGGTTGACCACGGGGTGCCCTTCGGCCAGAACCGCGGTCTCATCCGTGAAGTCGTACATCGGGTCGTCGTTGGCCACCAGGAACTGCGGCCAATCCTTGAAATACTCGACCCACGCATCCTTCGGCGGTTCCGGCGCGACGTAACGCGTGTAGACCACGCGGTCGCCGAACGCCTCCGCCAATCTTTTGAACGATTCGTCGGTGTCGTAATAGGTGCCGTCCGCGCAGGCCCAGGTGGACCACTCGCTCTGCGCGAACACTTTCTGACGGTCGATCACGACCAGCCATTCATCTTCGGCAATCATCCATTTTCCTTTCCATGAATTTCGTGGAATTCCCGGCGGAATCTTCCTTGGACTTCCGCGCAATCACGTACAAAGCCGTATTATTCGGCGTCGACCTCGCCGTTCGGCAGATCGGCTTCCTGCTTGGCGATGTCCGCACGCTGGAAGACGAGCGCGCCCACCAGACCGACGATCAGGGCGACGATCACGCCAAGGTTGGCCGAGGCCCAGCTGCCGTCCTTGCCGCCGATCAGTCCGAGCAGATATCCCTGCCAGGTGAGCCAGGTGGCCGCGGTGTTGACCACAAGCCCCCAGCCGAGCAGCGTTCCCACGGCGAGGATCGCGAACGACTTGACGTTCCACTTGCCGTAGCGGCCGTTCGGATCGTACAGGTCGGCGGTGCTGTAATCCTTCTTGCGCATGATCACGTCCGCCACGAACATGCCGGCCCATACGGCCATCGGCACGCCGAGCGTGGTGAGGAATCCCTGGAACGGTCCGATGAACGTGTCGGAGAAGAAGGTGACGTAGACCACGCCGAGCACGGTAAGCGCCGCGGTGAGGCCGGCCGCGACGGTGCGCGGAAGCTTCACGCCGAAGCTCAGCAGGGCCAGACCGTTGGAATAGTTGTCCATGATGGCGCCGGACATGAGTCCGAGCACGGCTACGAGGGTGTACGGGATGAGGTACCAGGTCGGCAGGATGGACGCGATCGCGCCGATCGGGTCGTTGCCCACGTTCTGCGCGAGGTCGGCGTTGGACGCGGCCAGCAGCAGGCCGTAGAAGATGAGGAACACGTTGGCGATCGACGCGCCGAACGTGGTCCAGAACACGATGCCGCCGTTCGACGACTTACGCGGCAGATAGCGGGAATAGTCGGCCGCGATGTTCACCCAGCCCAAGCCGAAGCCGGTCATGACGAAGAAGCAGCATCCGAGCATGGCCGGCAGGCTGCCGGACTGGATCTGGCCGATGGCGGAGAAGTCGATATGGCCGAATCCGAGGATGAAGAAGCCGACCGTGATCACACCGGTCACGACGGTGATGACCTGCTGGCAGCGCATGATCAGATCGTATCCGAAGATGCCGGCCACGACCACCAGTCCGACCACGATGAAGGTGGAGACGATCTTGGGGGCCGCGCCCGACCCCAGTCCGAGCTTTTCGATGGTGGACGACATGGCGAGCACCGCGGTGGTGGTCAGCGAGATCTCCCAGCCCAGTGTGGCGATCCAGCTTAATGCGGCCGGCACCTTCGCGCCTTCGACGCCGAAGGTGGCGCGGGTGAGCACCATGGTGGGCGCGTTGCCCCGCTTGCCTGCGATCGAAATGATTCCCACGAGCAGGAACGAAACGACAACGCCGATGATGGTCATGGCCGTCGCCTGCCAGAAGGAAATGCCGAATCCCAAGGCCCATGCGCCATACGACATCGCGAACATGGAGATGTTCGCCGCGAACCACGGCCAGAACAGACTCGACGGCGTGCCTTTGCGTTCGCTTTCGGAAATGGTGTCTATGCCCTGTTCCTCAACGCTCAGAGCATTCTTTTCCTTGCTCATATAAGTTCTCCCTTGCTTCATTGCACTGGTTTTTTAGTGCATGGCCGCGTTGTTCATCCGATCCCTCGACCGCGGCACGCACATCATAACTCAACTTATAGTCATTAAGACTAAAACTATGTTTCATCGAGAATCATACGGAAAGAAGGCGTTCGACCTCCTTCCGTGTGGGACAGGTCGCCGGTCCTCGCCTCGTCACGGCGACGGCCGCGGCCACATTGGCGAACCGAACCGCATCCCTGAGCGCGACTCCCCTGCTGAGTCCGGCGCACAACACGCCCGCATGGCAATCACCGGCGCCGTTGGTATCGACCGCATGAACCGGATATCCGGCGACCAGCTCAGGCTCGCGGCCAGGCTCGGACAGCCACGCGCCGTCGCCGCCGACGCGCATGACCAGCGTCGACCGCAAAGCGTCGGCCATCATCGCGGCCAAAGCGCGGAAATCATCGGCGGGCGCATCCAGCCCAAGTCGTTGCGCCATAAGCAGCGACTCGCGCTCGTTGCATGACCATATCGGACGATATTCCATCAACATGCCGAACACATCGTCCTCGATCTGCCCGATTACCGGGGAAGGGTCGAACAAAGCCGTGAAACGGCGGTCTTCCGCGGTTCCATTAAGGAATTTCAGCAAAGCCGAGCCGGTCTTGTGAGCCAGCGTGTAGCCGCTGATATGCACCACGTCGCCATCATTCGGGCGAACATCGTCGAATGCGTCGACGTCGCCGAACGCTTCCGCGCCCCTTGTCGAAATGAACGTTCGTTCGGCGTCGTCGTCCGTCAGCGCCACGCAAAAGCCGGAATCACGGGTCTTGTCGCACTTGCCTACATGACGCACCCCATCCGCGGCGAACGCCCGTCGGATCATGTCCGACCACGGACCGTTCCCGAGGATGCCGGCATGCTCGGCATCGACGCCCATCTGCCGCACCGCATGCAGCATGTTGAAACTCGCTCCGACGGAGGTCTCAACATCGTCGGCGAACACATCCTGCCCGGCCTGCGGCACCCGAGGCACCTTCATGGTCAAATCGACTATTACCTGCCCGAGCGAGACGACCTTGCCCTCATGTCGCTTTTCCATACAATCACCCGCAATCAGTCCCGACGCATTTCGCATAGCTTTGCCACGGTTCGGTCCACGTCAAGCTGGTTGTCTTCCTTCATCTGACGCACCACCTGATTCGCGATCCCCTCATCGAAACCGTCCGACCCGTGCCAGGCGCCCAGCATCGCGCCTGTCATGGCCGCGATGGTGTCCGTGTCGCCACCCAAGGAGGACGCGAAACACAACGCCTTCGTAGGATCATCGAAGAATCGGCACGCGATGCCGAACGCCGCCGTCACGGATTCGCTGGATTCCACGCTGGTTCCGCAATCATCACGCAACACCTGGG
Organism: Dysosmobacter segnis; assembly: GCA_963590945.1. Classification (GTDB taxonomy): domain Bacteria; phylum Actinomycetota; class Actinomycetes; order Actinomycetales; family Bifidobacteriaceae; genus Bifidobacterium. Next base: position 6,999 of record CAVAQZ010000002.1, on the reverse strand, counting down.
CGAACTCATCATCGGAGAGGGACGCCCCCTCTCCTTCGCTCCAGTCCATGAACCATCGAACACGCGCGCTCACCGACGCCTTCGCCGACCAGTTGCCCCGCCGCGGCATGGACTTCACGAATTCCAACGCACTGCGCAGGAAATCCCCGTCGCCTTCAATCGCGTGGCTCACGGCCGCGGCCACCAAAGCGGTGGCTTCGATGCCCTGCACCGTGTTGTGCGTCACCACGCAGGACCGCCATGCCGCATCGGCGAGCGCCTCGCCCGGCCGAAACACGATGCCGACCGGAGTGGCGCGCATCGCGCCGCCGTTCGTGGTGCCGAATTTGCCGGTTTCCTCCGGATCCACACCGTCCGTCAGGGCCTGCAGGGCGGCTTTCGTGGAAGGCCCAAGCAAATCCAGAGATCCCTTCGCCTTCATTTTCGCCTCCCAGCGCAGCAGATCCTTGGCGTAGGCGTCGTTGTCGATCCTGCCGTCGTCGGCGATCAGCCGTTCGGCCAGCACGAACGCCTGTTCGGTATCGTCCGTGATCGCTCCGGCCTTCATGTTCGGCGCGATCGGCTGCTGTGCGACCGCGTCGCGCAACGAGTCGATCGGACCGCCGTAATATTTCGCGATCTGCGCGGGAGACATGCTCTGCGTCGGCATTCCGAGCGCGTCCCCCACCGCGAGGCCCACCATCGCGCCGCGGGCGCGGTCCAGCAATCGTCCTTCCCTCATCATCGTTCTCCTCTCGTGGCGACATGCAACGTGAAGTGGCTTGGGTCCAGGAACGAGCGCACGTATTCGACCAGTTCGCCGTCCTCGTTGAAGTTATGTCTTTCGGAAAGCAGGAACACCGAATCTTCGGTCTTTCCAAGCGCCTCTGCGACCGCACCGAGCCGGTCCGCGGAAACGTCCATGTATCCGGAGGTCGCGATCAGTCCCGCCTGCCGCATGGTCCGAGACACGGAACCGTCGACCAGACCCTCCGCATGTTCGATGACGTCGCGCAACGATTCGACGGCCGGCAGGTAGGAGGTCTCGTACGACACCGGCACCGACCTGAACAGTCTTCTGCGCGCGATTTCGTAGAACATCACGCAGCCGCTCTCGTCATCGAGTATTTCCGGACGTTCCACCAGCGAGACCGACAGCAGTTCGGTCGTGGTCGGCACGCCGGAGCGCAACGACGCCGAGGTCCAGCCGTCCGAGCCGTTCATGTTGCCGCCGTGAAACGCCACATAGCTGCCGGATCCCATCCTTGTTTCGATGAGATTGGCTCTCTTCAGCATTTCCAGGGCCCTGCGCACGGTTCCGCGGGAGACCTGATATTCCTCGGCCAGCTGGGCTTCGGACATGATCTTCTCGCCCGGCTTGAGCGTTCCGTCCTTGATTTGCGCGGCCAGCGCGTTTCCCAGATATTCCGTTCTCGTATATGCCGTCATCGCACACTCCCGATACGTTGGGATAGTTTCGTCGTCGTCATTAAACAACTATATACAGGATAGCACAGGTTTATACAGGTTGGATACAGGCGTGGAAGTTTTTTCGCAAATCATCCTCTACTTGCATTCGGAAAAGGGATGCGATTCCGTTTTCCGTATTTCCAATCTTCGAATTCGATTTTCCTCGGTCCGGCAATCGGCGCACGGCTCATTCAATCAGCCACACATCCCTTGACTTGCCCTCCAAGAGAACCTTCATACGGCCATATGCGCTTATCCACTCGATTGGGTTCACCGCGCATTCGGCGCCGCCCAACGCGAAACGCCATGCAGCCACATGCACTTGCACACAGAGACCAAGGCGTCGGCGGCGGATTAACAGACATACTCAAAGACGCACCCACATACGCTTACGCACAGCGGGGAAACCAAGCGAAACTGGCGAAACAACAACGTTCCAAGCATGAAAAAGGGTTCCATGCAATCCATTGCCTGGAACCCGGATGCGGACAGAGCGAGATTCGAACTCGCGGAAGGTTGCCCTTCAACGGTTTTCAAGACCGTCTCTTTAGACCGCTCAGACATCTGTCCAATATGCATAACGCACGAAACGTCAATATAGCACAGCATTCGGAAATCATCCGCATCGCGACACGTAAATCAGCGTCATCAGTCGCCAAAGGTCGCCCGACTATCCCCAAACCGACGCAACATAACCCAAATGCGGCGGTACGGAAATACCCAACCAACCCAAGTATCCCCAAAACGACGCAACATGGCCCAAATGCGTAGGATTGGGAATACTCAGCCAACCCGACTATTCCCAAAACGACGCAAACCACCGCAGTTGCGTAGGTACGGGGATACTCAACCAACCCAAGCATCCCCAAAACGACGCAAACCGGAGAGCCGCCGACCGGAACAACCAGATGCAAGGCACAGCAACCCAGTAAAAGGCACAGCAACCGGACGCACAAAGCCCACGGCAGTCCAGTCGACCCCGCCAAAAACACAAAAGCGGCGCCAACATCACGCCGACGCCGCTTCCGCAGTGCAATCACAAGCCGAATCGACTAATACAACAAGCCGAATTCAGCCGAATCAGGCCTCCCACTTGGTCGGCTCGATGACTTCCTTGCCACCCATGTAGGCACGCATGGCCTTAGGAATGACGATGGAGCCATCCTTCTGCTGATGGTTCTCCAGAATGGCGACCAGCCAACGGGTGGTGGCCAAGGTGCCGTTCAGGGTGGAGACCGCGCGGGTGCCGCCGTCCTCCATACGCTCGCGGATGTTCAGGCGACGAGCCTGGTACTCGGTGCAGTTGGAGGTGGAGGTGAGCTCGCGGTAACGGCCCTGGGTCGGAACCCAGGCCTCGCAATCGAACTTGCGTGCCGCGGAGGAGCCCAGGTCGCCCGCAGCGGTGTCGATGATGCGGTACGGCACCTCGACCTTGCCGAGCATTTCCTGCTCCATGGCCAGCAGGTGCTCATGCTCCTTATAGGAGTCCTCCTGCTTGGTGTAGACGAACATCTCAACCTTGTCGAACTGGTGCACGCGAATGATGCCGGAGGTGTCCTTTCCTGCGGCGCCGGCCTCACGGCGGTAGCAGGAGCTCCAACCGCAGTAACGCAGCGGACCGTTGGACAGGTCGAGGATCTCGTTCTCATGCATGCCTGCGAGCGCCACTTCGGAGGTGCCCACCAGGTACTGCTCGTCGGGCTCGCGAAGACGGTAGATCTCGTCGGCGTGGGAGTTGAGGAAGCCGGTTCCGCGCATCACTTCCGGACGAACCAGCGTCGGGGTGATGGCCAGGGTGAAGCCGTGCTCTTCGGCCTGGTCGACGGCCATGGTCAGCATGGCGATCTGCATGCGAGCCACCTGGCCGCGCAGGAAGTAGAAGCGGGATCCGCCAACCTTCACGCCGCGTTCCATATCGATTCCGGCGACGCCACGGCCGAGGGTCAGATGGTCCTTCGGTTCGAAGCCTTCGGCCTCGAAGTCGCGGATCTCACCGACCTTGTTGACCACCACGTAATCGTCTTCGCCGCCTTCCGGGGCTTCGTCCTCAACGATGTTGGACAGCTTCCACATGGCGGTGGTGTATTCTTCGGCCGCGGCATCGGCTGCGGCCTTGTATTCGGAGACCTTCTGGGACAGTTCCTTGGTTTCGGCGATCAGCTTGGCCTTTTCCTCGGCCGGAGCCGCGGCGACCTTCTTGCCGATTTCCTTCTGCTGCGCACGGGCAGCCTCGAATTCCTTCAGGGAGGAACGACGAACCTCGTCGGAGCGCAGCACCTCGTCGACAAGTTCGACCGATTCGCCACGCTTACGCTGGGATTCCTTGACAACGTCAGCATGTTCACGAATGAATTGGATATCAAGCATGGTTCTTAGACTAGTGCCGCAAGCCGACACAGCACCGGCTTTTCCCATTTCCGTTCGTCGTCGGGTATCCTGCGCCGCTTTCCCCGTCACGACTCCTTCCGCCCCCTGGCTCAATCGTCTTGGTCGAACACCGATACGCACCGGGAGGAGGCCGCGGGATCCGTGGGTCACGCTCGCCATGCCATAGGTCGTAACGCCGCCGCCAAAGGTATGGATTGGAACGTTCTCCATCGGGGCGCCGGGAACATGGCGGCCGGTTCGCGCCTGTTCCGAAAACCTCGATTTTTGGGGCATGGCGTGCAGGAATCGTCGAATTTGGCGCGTTCGATTCGCGTTTTTTCGCCTTTTATGTTGAAAATAAGAAACATGCCTATGCCACTGATCATTCTTCTTCTCGTAGTCTGCGTTGCGTTCGTGTGCGCCGTCGCGTTCTTTGCGTGGCGCGCGTACAAGCATCACACGCTCGTGGAGCACATCGACAAGCGAAACGACGATCAGGTTCATTACGCGTTCATCGTCAATCCCTCGAAGCCTCAGGCCCAGCAGCGCATGCGGCATATCAGGGAGTTCTGCGAGTCGAAGAATCTCACGCAGGTGGAGTTCATCGAGACCCAGCTCGACAAGGATGGTCGGGCGTGCGCGCTTGAGGCCTTGGATCATGGCGCGGATGTCGTGGTGGCGGTAGGCGGCGACGGCACCGTGCGTACGGTGGCGAGCGCGCTTTCGGGAACCGGTCACGCGCTGGGCATCGTGCCGATCGGCACCGGCAATCTGTTCGCCCGCAATATGGGCATTCCCGTGGATGATATCGACGCCGCGCTGACCGTCGCCACGTCGCACGGGTCGAGACTGGTCGACGTCGGACGCCTCACCCTGTTGGACGACGAGACCACCGACCATGGCCACGCGTTCCTGATCATCGCAGGCATCGGCTTCGACGCCTTGATGATCGACGAGACCGACCCTGAATTGAAGAAGAACATCAGTTGGCTCGCCTATTTCGTGGCCGGCGTGAAGAACCTGTTCGCCCCGAAATACAAGGGCGATGTGGTCATCACCGGCAAGGACGGCTCCACCCACGCCATCCACGGTTTGACGTTCCGCACGTTCATGGCCGGCAATTGCGGCCAGATTCCCATGTTTTCGCTGATGCCGGACGCGTCCTACGACGATGGCGTGCTCGATTACGAGGTGATCGACACTTCCGGCGGCATCATCGGGTGGGCGAATCTGTTCGGAGACGTGCTGCACCAGACGATCACCGGCAAGGCTCAGCAGAGCCCGCTGTCCACGAATTCCACCGTGGACCAGATACAGGGGGTGAGCGCGGAGATCACGCTGGAGAAGCCCGCTTTGGCGCAGGTCGACGGCGATATGCTCCCCAAGACGAAACATATCCGCTTCAGCGTGGAACGTCGGTCGCTGTGCGTCCGCGTACCGGAGCTCTCCGCGGAGGACACCGGCATTCTTGCGTTGGATCCCGCGAACTCCCCCGTGCCGGCGGAAATCACCGGCCACGCGGACACCGGGAATGCCGACAATCCGAAAGCTTCCGAGGCGCAGAAAACCACGGAGTGACGTCGACTCCGCCGCATCGGGGAAACCTGGCCGGCAAAAACCGCCGATTTGCCCGCTTTCCGCCTGCCGGCGTGGCAAAATGGGTCTATGGTTGCAAACAATGCGGGTATGCCCGCCACCCCAGCAGATCTGATCAACGTCGACGAGGTCATCGGCAAGTACTATGACGTCGTCCCCGACCCGAACGTTCCGGAACAGCGCGTTTCCTTCGGCACTTCCGGACATCGCGGCTCGTCCCTGAAGACCTCGTTCAACGAGGCCCACATCGTCGCCATCACGCAGGCCATCGCCGAATACCGCAAGAAGGCCGGAGTCACCGGTCCGCTGTATATCGGCCGCGACACCCATGCGCTGTCCGAGCCCGCCTGGAAGACCGCGATCGAAGTGCTCGTCGCCAACGGCGTGAACGTGCGCATCGATTCACGCGACGACTTCACCCCCACCCCTGTCGTGTCCCAGGCCATCCTGACGCACAACCGCGCAGCCGACGGAACCCAGCGTTTCTCCGGCGAAGGCCTGGCCGACGGCATCGTCGTGACCCCTTCGCACAATCCGCCCACCGACGGCGGATTCAAGTACGATCCGGTCACCGGCGGGCCGGCTCCGGCTGACGTCACCAACGCGATCGCCGACCGCGCCAACGAGCTGCTCGGCGATTTCAGGAACATCAAGCGCGTGCCCTTCGAGCAGGCCGTCAAGTCCGATCTGGTCGAGCGTTTCGATTTCCGCGACCACTATGTCTCCGATCTGGAGAACGTCATCGACTTCGACGTGATCCGCTCCTCCGGCGTGCGTCTCGGCATCGACCCGCTCGGCGGCGCTTCCGTGAACTACTGGCCACTGATGAACGAGAAGTTCAATCTGACCATCGACGTGGTCCGCCCGCAGGTCGTGCCCACCTGGGACTTCATGACCCTCGACCACGATGGCAAGATCCGCATGGATCCGAGCTCCCCGTACGCCATGAAGGGCCTGGTCGACTCCCTCAACAACGGCGCTTGGGACAAGTACGATCTGGTCGGAGGCACCGACCCGGACGCCGACCGTCATGGCATCGTGTGTCCGAACTGGGGCGTCATGAACCCGAACCACTACATCGCCGTGTGCGTGGAGTACCTGTTCGGCGGCAACCGTCCGGGCTGGCCGGAGGGTGCGGGAATCGGCAAGACCCTGGTCTCCTCCTCCCTGATCGACCGCGTGGCCGCTTCGATCGGCGCCAAGCTCGTCGAGGTTCCGGTCGGGTTCAAGTGGTTCGTGGATCCGCTGTTCAAGGGCGAGGTCGCCTTCGGCGGCGAGGAAAGCTCCGGCATGTCCTTCCTGCGCAAGGACGGTCGCGTGTGGACCACCGACAAGGACGGTCTGATTCCGGATCTGCTCGCCGCCGAGATCACGGCGAAGACCGGCAAGAACCCGGCCCAGCTGCATCAGGAGCAGGTGGAGCGCTTCGGCGAAAGCTGGTACAAGCGCGTCGACACCCCGACGACCCTTGAACAGAAGATCAAGTTCGGCAAGCTTTCCGGAGACGACGTGGAGGCCACTCAGCTCGCCGGCGAAGACATCACCGCCAAGCTCACCGAAGCCCCCGGCAACAACGCCAAGATCGGC
>CAVAQZ010000001.1:0-281727 GCA_963590945.1 Dysosmobacter segnis | reverse complement strand
CACCGGCGTGTCGCAAACAACGCGAAACACACCGGAAACCACCACCAAACACCACAAACAACACCACACACCGACACGAAAAACCACAAACCCGGGCGCGCCACACAAGACGAGGGCCGAAATCACTGCATACGGCAGCAATCCCGGCCCTCGAAATCTTCAGTTATGAATCTTCAGTTATACGAATCCCGGATAGAACCGGTAGGTCACTCAGCCTTGGCCGGATCAACCGTCGCCACGGCCTTCTTGCGGGCCATGTAGCGCTTGATGGTCAGGACCTCGAGCACCAGGGCCAGAACCACGGTGACACCCCAAGCGGCGTACATTGCGGTCCTCCACACCGGAGTCTCGGATTCCGGCTCACCATCCGCGTACTGCCAGCTGTTGGCTGCGGTGTACAGAATGTTGTGAGCGGCCTGACGCATAGCCTTCACGGAAGTGGCGGACTTGTCGGTGATGTGGTTGGTGATGCTGGTGGTGGCGAGCATCGAATCGTTGCCCGCACGCACTTCCTGATCGGCGTTCTGGTAGCCGTAGCCACCGAAGTAATCGGTCAGGACGAAGCCCTGGAAGCCCCACTCGTCGCGGAGGATGGTCTTCAGAAGGGTCTCGTTGCCACCTGCGTAGGTGTTGCCGATGTAGTTGAAGGCGCTCATGACGGCCTGGGCGCCGCCTTCCTTGACGCTCATCTCGAACGGCTTGAGGTAGATCTCACGGATGGCCTGCTCGTTGGACCAGGTGCAGAGCATCTCGGTACGCTTGGTCTCCTGATCGTTCATGGCGAAGTGCTTCATGAAGGAGTACACGCCCTTGGACTTGGCGCCGGCAATCTGGCTGGAAGCCATGACACCGGAGAGCAGGGCATCCTCGGAGAAGTACTCGAAAGTACGTCCGGAGAAAGCGTTGCGATGGATGTTCATTGCCGGTGCGTACCAGCCGGCCACGTGCATGTCGTGAGCCATATCGCCGATCATTTCGCCGAACTGCTCGGCGAGGTCGCGGTTCCAGGTGCAGGCGAATGCGGTGGATGCCGGGAAGCCGATGGAACCGACACCGGTGAAGTTGTTGTTCAGCGATGCGGGGCCGTCAGCGTCGGTCAGCTGGATCTTTCCGACGGAGGAAACGGCCGGGGTGCCGTAGCCGCCGTTGGCGATGAGGTTGTCCATATCGTCGAAGGTCAGCTGGTCGAGGAGCTTGTCCCAATCGGCGTCGTCATAATCCTTGCCGTACATGTCGGACAGCTTCAGACCATTCTTGGCACCGGTGGTCGGCATCTCATCGGAATCGTCATCGAATTCGGTCGGATCATAGTTCGAGTTGTTGTAGAAGGTGGCCTTGGCCTCGTCGGACATCTCGAAGTTGGTCGGAGCGGCGGTGGCTTCCTTGTAGTTCGCGAAGTGGTCGGCACGGCTCAGGTAGGTCACGTCGCCGGCAGCGTCGTCGAACTGGTTGGTGGCCACGGTCTGGTCGCCGTTGTGGGTGTTCGAGTCGGAGTCGAAGGTGATGGTCTCGTCAACGCTGATGGTCTTGCTGTCGATCACGTTATGGGAATCGGACTGGATGGAAACGGCATAGTCGCCCTTCTCCAGCACGTAGGCCTTCGCGTTCTTGTAATCGTAGGAAGCCATGTCATCGTCTTCGAACTCGACGGTGACCGTCTGGGATTCACCCGGCTCGATCAGGTCGGTCTTCTCGAAGTCGACCAGGTTGGTGGAAGCCTTCTCGATGCCGCCATTGGTGTACGGAGGGTTGTAGTAGACCTCGACCACGTCCTTGCCGGCGGTGTCGCCGGTGTTGGTCACGGTCACATCGACGGTCACCTTGCCGTCCTCGTAGGTCACATCGTCGAGCTTCTGCTCGAAGGAGGTGTAGGACAGGCCGTAGCCGAACGGGAACGCGACCATGGAGTCGTAATCGATGGCGCCTTCGGCAGCGGCGGTCTCATAGAACTTATAGCCGACGTAAATGCCCTCGGTGTAGTTCACGAAGCCCGGGATGGCGGTGACTTCATCACCGGTGAAGCCGGTGTACTTGGCGGCCTGGTCGTCCATGTTCGTGTACTCGAACAGACCGAAGTTGTTGTAGGACACGGACTGGGTGAGGTCCTTGAGGAAGGTGTCGGAGGTCTTGCCGGACGGGTTGGTCTCGCCGGCGAGGACATCGCCCAGAGCGGAGAAACCGGTCTGGCCGGCCGGCGGGCACCACACCACGGACTTGATCTGCGGGTAGTCGGACAGGAAGTCGAACTGGAAGGTGTTCGCGCCGTTGTACACGAGCGTGACCTTGCTGAAGTTCTTGGTGACCAGGTCGATCATGTCGCGCTCGGTCTGGCTCAGCTGCAGGAAGCTCTCGCCCTTCTGGAAGTCGTCGTAGTCCTCGGAGTTGTTGGTGTAGGTGATGCCGTCCGCGGTCATGTCCATCGGCAGGTCGGCGCCTTCGCCGCCGACACGGGTGATGGTGATGATGGCCTCGTCGGAGAAGTCCTTCGCGTTGGAGATCAGCTCGTCGGTGTACTGGGCGGCCGGAACCTCAGGAAGGGTCCAGTCCTGGGCCCACATACCCACTTCCGGGCGGTCGGAACGATAGTCGGTGTACAGCTTGGAAAGCTCGGAGTTGGTCTCAATGCCGGCTTCCTTCATGCCGTCGAGCATAGAGACGGTGTCGTACTGGTCGGACATGGAGCCGGAGCCCGTGCCGCCATAGACCGGATTGGTGGAGCCCCAACCGAACACGTTGACCTTCTTGGAGGACAACGGCAGGTTGGAATCCTCGTTCTTCAGCAGGGTAATCGCCTCGGACTGCACTTCCTTGGCCAGCTCGTTGGCCTTGGAAACAGTGGAGTCGGAAAGCATGTACTTGGTGATGGTCGCGTTGTTCAGCAGTGTGGCAAGCGGTCCGGTAAGCATCATGGACACAGCCACGACAATGCCAACAAGCGCCACAATCCAGGATTCAGAATGAACGATCTTGCGGGTTGCGACTTCCTTGACCGTCTTCTTGTTGACGGCGAAGGTGATGATCAGCGCAAGCACAAGCAGCACGCCGATGGCAACCAGATAAGGCGTCAATGAACCAATAACGTTCATGACGTCGGCCATGTTGATTTGCAGCATGGTATGTCTCCTCCTTGATTCTCATAACCAGCGGCACGTCAGCTTCATCGCAATTTTCAAAACCAAGGAACCACTCAACACACTGCCCCGTGTTACGCGGTCCCAAGAAGTGTAGACACTCCTTCATGCCGTTGTTCCGATTTCATCAAAACCGAACGTGACGGGGCATGGCATTTGCCCAGCCTGTCGATTCGCGTGCATAATCTGCATGTATTCGACGTACGATTTGCATGGAATCGCCAATGCATTGGGCCAACTCGGCCGCGTTCACGATACGCAAAGTACGATGGGGGCCATGAGTGATTTGAGTGCGTTAAATCTTGAGGAAGGCAGTCTGGTCGGCGGCTATACGTTGATTTCCCGCTTGGGATCCGGCGCGATGGGGTCCGTATGGAAGGTCCGGGATGACGGCGGCCACCAGTATGCGATGAAAATACTGCGCGACTCCCTTTCGGAAAGCGATTCCGACGCAATGTCCCGCGAGCACGTCACCGCCCGCGAACGTCTGCGCCGCGAGGCCATGGCATTGCAGAAAGTACGGCATCCGGGCGTCTGTGCCATCGTTGACATGGAATTGGATGATGCGTTGGCATTCATTGTCACGGAATTGATAGAAGGCAAGAACCTGCGTGAGGATGTTCGCGTCAACGGCAGATATACCGGCGACGATTTGGAAAGGCTCTCCCGCAAGCTGATCGAGGCCGTGGAGGCCGTGCATGCGGCGGGAATAGTGCATCGAGACATCAAACCAACGAATGTGATGGTTTCGGTCAGCGGTCCGGTATTGGTGGATTTCGGCATTGCCATGGGCGAGGGGGAAAGCCATGTGACCAGCACGGGCTTGGTGATGGGCACGCCTGGTTTCATAGCGCCGGAGGTCATAGACGGCGCCGAATCCGACGAAATGACCGACTGGTGGTCCGTGGCGAGCGTGCTCGCGTTCGCCGCCACCGGCGAACCCGTGTTCGGCACCAAACCGATGATGGCCGTGTTGGAGCGGGCGGCCGCCGGAAGCGCTAATCTTACGGGATTGCCCGCCGGAACATTGGCCGCTTTCCGTTCCGCGTTAAGTCCACGTCGGGAGAACCGTTGCACACCCAATGAATTACTCCACGCGATTTCCGTCGACGCGTTGAATCCGCAGGCATGGTCCGATGCGAGCAAGTCCGCCGAAACGGAGATGATGCCCCCTTTTGATGAAAGGCGCGTTGAGAATCCGCGCACGCTATGGCGATTCCAGGATGACGTGACCGGAGAGGATGCCATCAATACACGTACCATGCCGCGATTCATCGAGCCGACGCAGTCCATCGACTCGACAACCGTGAGCAAGACCAGAGAGTTTCCCATAACCGCAAGCCCTTCCGGCGAGATTTCGGGAAGCGCGCGCATTATGCCGCAATCCACGCAGATCATGCCCATGCAAGACATGCCAGCGCAAGGCGTCCCGGCCCCGGAAACCAAACCCGCATTGCGGCGCATCTCAACGCAGCGACCGCCAGCCATCATTCCTCAAGATTCCGCAGCGCGACGGTCATCAGAGGAACCGCGGTCCGACACGGAATCGCGATCACCGATCGAACAACAATCCGCGGATGCGCGGATGCATCCGAATCCGACGTACGTACGCCGTGGGGAATTGCTCGACCGTGGCACTCTGCCTTGCGCCCTGTTAGGCGTTGTGGTTGCGGTATGCGGTCTTTTTTCTCCATGGATGGCCCTGCTCGTCTCCCTCATATTGTTCTGGCTTCTCTTCACCGTCGGTTTCAACACCGAATCGCAGTTGGAACGCGAGGAACGCCGCGGGGGCGGGCATAAAGCTTCCGATGTGGCCATTCGCTTGGCCAGTCTGCCATGGCATATGGTGAAGGGGCTGGGGCATGCGTTGCTGCGTTCTCTGATCATGCTGGCCGTCACGGCATTGGGATTGGCGATTACCGTGCCGGCGCTGAATCTGCCGTTCGCGATACTGGACACCGATATTTTCGGCGTGCTAGTTCCCCTTCCCACCCTGACCGAATCTCCCTTCTCGCAAAGCGGACTTGCGCAGGCCGGTTTTTGTGCAGTCGGCTGGCTGGTTTCCATGCTGGGGTCCGGCGCGCTGGCGATGAGACTGGGGGCCGGCGCGATACGCGGCGTCAAGAAGTAGAACAATGATCGCAACCGCGCCTCGGAAGCTGTCAGGAAATCCATAGAGACATCTCATTATCATGGTGCACGTCGATACGATGAATCAACGCGAAAGGGCTGGAATGGCTCAGAACAGTAAGAATGTGCAGAAGCGCGCCAGTCGCGCGGAGCGCAGGGCCGCCGAGGCCGCCGCCATGAAGGCACGCGCCGAGAAGATGGAGAAGGAACGCAAGCAGCAGACGATGATCGGCGCCATCGTCGTGGCCGTACTGGTGATTTTGATCGCGATCGGAGCGTTCAGCGTGTATCGGAACGTTCATCAGAACGCGGCAAGCGAAGCGAACAGCGTAACCGTGGAAGAGGCATACGACAAGCTTCAGGCAGTGGAGAACAAACCATCGCTCGTCGACGACAAGGGCGGTCTGCTGATTTCCAAGAACGGATACGGCACTTCCGTCGAGGGCGTTCCGACAGTCGCCATTTATATGGATTTCCTATGCCCCGGCTGCGGCAATATTCACCGTCAGCTGGATGACGACCTGCAGAAGATGGTCAATGCCGGACAGATCAATCTGGAGCTGCACTTCATGTCGTTCATGGACCGCTGGTCCACCGACGAATATTCCAGCCGCGCGGCGAATGCCGCCATGTATCTGGCGGAGCATGACGGCGACACGAACCACATGATCGAATTCCTGAAGAACATGTATGCGGAGGAATTCCAGCCCGAGGAAGGCTCGAACTACGAATCCGTGAGCGATGAGCAGATCAAGCAGCAGATGATCGACGCCGGCGTTTCCGAAGACATTGCGAACAACGCGTTCGATCGCGACTATCAGGATTGGCTCGACGCGATCAACACCTACACGCCGAAGCGCTCCGAGCTATGGAACGTTTCCGGCAACTATGAGGGAAGCATGACGACCCCGACCGTGACCATCAACGGCAAGTTCTGGGATATGAATCAGCTTTCCGTCGCGCAGGAGACCATCCATGACGGCCTGCTCGAATCCATCGGCCTGCAATCCGATCAGGTCGGAGTCGAAGGAACGACGCCTTCCATCGGCTCCGACAAGGACCCGATTTCCAACACCACAGGAGAATAAATACCCCCTTACCGGCCAGCGCGTCCAGAAGCATGTCCAACGGCACACATTCAAAGTTGACTGCTACGGACGTGCTGGCTATGCTGTTCTTCGGTTCGTCTTTCTGGTGAGCCATGCCTCCTTAGCTCAGATGGCCAGAGCGGCCGCCTTGTAAGCGGCAGGTCGTCGGTTCGATCCCGACAGGAGGCTCAGGCCCGTATAGTCGGGCTTTATTCTTACCTCGGGTAAGTAATCCAGAAGCCGTCCCCCAACTAATGGCTTCTGGCAAACGGACGAGACGTCCCCCAACTAGTCTCGTCCAACTCCGGGGGGCAGGATATCCCCTTCTCTCCTGCCCCCTTTTTCTTTCCCTTGAATGCAAATGTGACGGTATGGGCAAAACAAAGTGTTTTTCTTCGTTACCGGTCACTTCGTCTATTAAAATTGCGGCGTTGTATGCCGTCGCCGGAAAGAGAACCCATGGCAAGAAGATGGACCCCCAAACGATTCGTGGCGCTTCGCCGATTCCGGGTATGCGTCTGCGTGGCATCATTGACGCTTGCGTCCACTCTGGCATTCGGCATAGGAGCACGCAAGACCGTGGCCCTGGTCGTCGACGGCGAAACCACCACCGTAACCACCTATGCCATGAGCGTGGATCGACTCCTCCAGGAACAAGGAGTGAAGGTCAAAACACACGATCTTGTTGAATCCTCCACCCCGACCAGCATGCTGAAAAACCATGATGTGATCACGGTGAAGAGCGCCTACCAGGCCACCATAACCATCGACGGTCAGGAAGTGCCGTTCTGGACCATCGCCACCAGCGCCGATCAGCTACTTGGATTCTTCGAACAGAACGAAACCGAAGCCGCGAAAGTCACCGTCAGCATCAACAATGTGTACAACAAACTCACCGGCGGACTGGTCATCAACCAATCCGGCCCGGTGACCGTCATCGCCGACGGGCAAAGCTCACAGGCACCCAACGGAAAACTGCCGGCCGCATCGATTCTGGATTCCAAAGGAATCACTCTGGACAAAGAGGATCGCGTAAGCGTGGAGAAAGATGGCGACGAGACCATCCTGCGCGTCCGCCGCGTGACCCACGGCGAGGAAACACGCACGGAGGAAATCGCCTTCGACACGCAAACCATCGTCGACACGAATCTGAAACCCGGTGAGATCGTGGTCCGGCAGGAAGGCGAGAACGGCGCTATCCAAAAAACCTACGACGTCACATACGTAGATGGCGAAAAGGAAAGCGAATCGCTGACGAACGAAACGACCACGAAAATCGCCATCGACCGCATTATCGCGGTCGGTCCCGCACAAACCTCGGACGACGCCGATTCCAGCTCATCGAACAGCGGCACCGACAACAGCCAGACGAACCAATCCGATCAATCCGACAAGAACGACGCGTCGAACAACAATGCGGGTGGCAACACGGACAACAACGGCGATACGGACAACAATTCGAACGGCGGCAACACCGATAGCGGCAATTCGGATACCGGGAAGACCGACGGCAACAACTCGAACAACAATTCGGGAAACAACGGAAACAACAACGATTCACCGACGCCTTCCGAGCCATCGGACGGATGCCGCCTGTACCATCCGACTCCGGCACAGGCCCAGACATATGCGGCCGGAGCCGCCGCCCAATACGGCTGGACCGGGCAGAACTGGACCGACTTGGTGAAGCTGTGGACACGTGAATCCAATTGGATGTGGAACGCGGAAAATCCAAGTTCCGGCGCATACGGCATCCCGCAATCATTGCCGGGCAGCAAGATGGCGACGTTCGGCGAACGATGGCGTGACGACGCGGCCGTGCAGATCGACTGGGGCCTGAACTATATCAAGCAAAAATACGGCTCACCATCCAAGGCATGGCAGCACTCCGAGGAAATAGGCTGGTACTGACGTTCGACGGTCCGAAACCAGCCGATGGCAACGCTCGTACCGACGTGAACGGATAATGAGGGAATGACAGAAAACGTGAATGAAAACGCGCATGGCCGTCTGTTGGGAGCTGCGGATATTCGACGTATAGCCGCTGACGCCGGCATCAGTCCGACCAAGAAGTTCGGACAGAATTTCGTAATCGACCCGGGTACCGTCCGGCGTATCGTGCGTGAGGCCGGCGTGACGGCGAACAACCATGTTCTGGAGGTCGGCCCTGGACTGGGTTCGCTAACCCTTGCGATTCTGGAAACAGGGGCGACCATGACGGCGGTCGAGATCGATCCGCCCGTCGCGCAACGGCTCCCGGGCACGATCGAGGAATTCATGCCGGAGGCTATGGGCCGTTTCCGTGTGGTCAATTGCGACGCATTGGCGGTGACACCGGAGAATCTGCCGGATTTCAACGATGACGATTCCTTCACACTCGTCGCCAACCTTCCGTACAACGTCGCCACTCCGATCCTGCTCACGTTGCTGGAACGTTTCGACAATCTCGGAACCTTCCTCGTGATGGTGCAGAAGGAAGTGGCCGACCGTCTGAGCGAAAAGCCGGGTTCCAAAATCTACGGCACCCCGAGTGTGAAACTCGCTTGGTACGGCACCGCGGAACGCGTCGGCATCATCGGACGCAACGTGTTCTGGCCCGCACCCAACGTCGACTCCGCGCTGGTTCTGTTCAAACGATACGAAGAGGGCCACACTCCCGCGGCCAACAATCCGGATGGCTCCGTGGTCGATCGCGAAACCGTGTTCCGCTTGATCGACGCGGCGTTCGGGCAGAGAAGAAAAACCCTGCACGCCGCATTGAAGAAAATCGTTCCGTCCGAAGCGTTCGACAAGGCGGGAATCGACCCTACCCGCAGAGGCGAGACCCTCACCATCGACGAATTCGTGGCTTTGGCCCGCGCGCTCAACGAGGTAACGGCATAATGACGAACGACATCAATTCCGTCAGCGTGGATTGTCCGGCGAAAACGAATCTGACTTTGCATGTGGGAGCGGCCCGTGACGAGTGGGGCGGCCGGCATGAATTGGACACCATATATTGCGCGGTAGGAGTGTACGACACCGTCACCGCCACCAAAAAGTCTCCAGGCGCCGGATTCTCGCTCAATCTGGAAGGTGCGTATCTGGGTGATCTGGCCTCTTCGGGGAACGACATGCGCCGCAACCACGCAGTGCTCGCGCTATTCGCGTTGGCCGAAGCCTGCGGACATGATCCGGATGTGGCGCTCAATATCGACAAGCGTATTCCGGTCGGAGCCGGTATGGCCGGTGGCTCCGCCGATGCCGCGGCGACGCTGTTGGCTTTGAATGAGCTTTGGGAGCTTCACTGGCCCATGGAAAGACTCCAGCGGATCGCGGCCACTCTGGGCGCCGATATGCCGTTCTGCCTGACCGGTGGGTACGCACGGGGAACGGGTTTCGGAGAACGTATCGAGCAGCTCCCGGATAATGGTGCCGAAGTGCGCGATCTCATCGATCGCGGCTTCTCCGGACGTCTGCTGGTCGGCGCGTATCGCGCGGAATTGCGCACGCCGGAAGTGTATGGCATGTTCGATCAGATCGGTGCCGGAACGTCCGACGAGAATCATCTGCAAAAAGCTGCGATTTCGTTGCATCCACGTAGCGGACAGGCGATTGAGGCCGCTTTGCATGCCGGGGCGACCCACGCGTTCGTTTCGGGTTCGGGGCCGTCCGTAGTGGCTTTCGTCCCGTCCGATTCCGCAGCCAGGAGCGTGCAATCCGCCTGGCAGGAGACCCGTTGCGTCGACCGCATCATCGCGGCCGATGCCCCCGCACGTCCTGTTGTGCATATCATTCCGTAACAGTATGGTTGGTACCAATGCATTTTGAAGAAGGAAATCACAAATGACCCAGGCCAATGACGAGCGCGCAGCGCGCAAACAGTATATTCGTCGCCGTCAGAAAACGGTGTTTTCCATCATCGGCGCCATCATGGCCGTGGCAATGGTGGTTTCCCTGCTGTTCTTCTTCCATGTAGGCGGTTTGGGATTGGTCAAGTCGGCCGCGGTGCAACCGAATTACGGCACCCAAGCTCCTTGCGCGTCCCAGGAATCCGACGGAACCAATGGTAAATACGTCGAAAGCCGCAATATCACCGTACGTGTGCTCAACGGCACCGGATTCTCCGGATTCGCTCAAGCCGTCAGCGACGCACTGGTGAACCGCGAGTTCAACTCACAAGGGGCCGATAACTACACCAGCACGGTCGAACGCACCATGATCATATTCGGCAAGAACGCCATCAATCAGGCATATACGGTGAACAGCAACTTCACCGACGCCATACTGGTCATGGATGATCGGGAAGACATGCTGATCGATGTGGTCATCGGCGCGACGTTCGAAAACCTGCAGAGCGAGAAGGACGTACCGACCGCAGGTACGGAAATCACCAGCATCGAAGGCTGCGTCGCCGCCGACCAGATGACCGATGTTCAGGCGGCGCCCGAACATGAGGCCGTATAACCTCGATTTTCGATTCAAAAGCCCTGGTTCCCTGCCGCGCATTGCAATGCGCGGCAGGGAACCAGGGCTTTGTTGTTTTGCGTATTCCTATTCGCGTTATGCCGACTGTTGCCGCTGCGCGAACCAGTTCTTCAATTCCTCCACGGCGGTCTCATGCTCAACGGGACCGTTATCAAGACGGTATTCGAGCATGTGCTTGTATGCCGCGCCCACCAGCGGACCGGGTTCAAGGCCTAGCAGCTGCATGATCTCATCACCGTTGAGATCGGGACGGATCGCGTCGAAATCCTCCTTCTCCTTCAGATCACGCACGCGCTGTTCCATCTCGTCCATAGCCGAGGAGAAAACCATGGCCTTGCGGCGGTTCTGTGTGGTCGCGTCGGCGCGGGTGAGGCGATTCAGACGCTCATACAGCGGACCTGCGTCCTTCACATATCGACGAACGGCGGAGTCCGTCCACGGTTCCTCGACATAGCCATGGAACCGCAGGTGCAGGTTGACCAGCTCACTGACGTCTTCAACCATATGGTGATCGAAATGCAGCGCCTTCAAGCGCTTACGGGTCATCTTCGCGCCAACGGCATCATGATGGTGGAAGCTCACCTTGCCACCTGATTCGAAACGACGGGTCTTGGGTTTGCCGATATCGTGCATAAGGGCCGCCAGACGCAACGTCAGGTCCGGGGACGGAACAGGACCGTCGGGACCGGTTTCGAGCGCCACGGCACGGTCGATCACGATCATGGTGTGCTCGAAAACGTCCTTATGGCGGTGATGTTCGTCGATCTCCAGCTGCAACGCCGGTATTTCCGGAAAGACGATGTCCGCCAAACCGGATTCGACCAATGCTTCGATTCCCGCACGCGGACGATCGGAAAGCAGCATTTTGACCAGTTCGTCACGTACGCGTTCCGCGGAGACGATTTCGATACGGTCGACCATATCGGAAAGCGCTTCCGCGGTTTCCGGTTCGATACGAAAGCCGAGCTGCGCCACGAAACGTACGGCACGCATCATACGCAACGGATCATCGTCAAAGGACTGACGCGGATCAACAGGCGTACGCAATACGCCCTTCGCTAAATCGTTCGCGCCGCCGAACGGGTCGACGAACTCGAGTTCCGGCACACGCAACGCCATCGCATTGACCGTGAAATCACGTCGGGAAAGATCGCCTTCCAACGAATCCCCGTAGTTGACTTCCGGCTTGCGCGAATCAGGATCGTACGTGTCGGAACGGTATGTGGTCACCTCCACCTGAACCGGAGTGCCGTCCTCACGCTTGCGCATCGCGCCCAGCGTGCCGAACTTACGTCCCATGTCCCAAAAGCCGTCACTGCCGAAACGTCGCAGAATATGCTCGAACTGCTCAGGGCGTGCCGACGTGCAAAAATCCAGATCATGCGATTCACGATGCAGCAGAAGGTCTCGCACCGGACCCCCGACCAACGCCAGCTCGTACCCTTCCTCGGCGAACATACGCCCCAATTCAATGGCCTCGGGCCATACCTCGAAATTCACGCCATCCCTTTCCAACACCGCAACGCCATGCGGATCCATGCAAATCCATGCAGGCTTTTCCGCATACCAGCATAGCGTGAACATGGTATGGGAGGCCTCGCCCACCCATGTGGATTCCGCAACACCGCTCCTAGGAATAAGGTGTCGATTTTCTTTTTTCAACGTTGGGTGAGTATGGTTGGAGGCATGATTACGCCCGCAGACCTTGCACGCATGCTTGCCAACACTGCGGACGACCATACCCAAAATCCCCTTGAACCGGACAAACTGCTGTATACGTCGCAGTCCGAATCGTTGCAACAACAGGTGACGATCACCCCCAGCACGCCCGGCACCCCAACCCCCGCGATGATGCCGCGAAAACGCACCGCGGAAGGCCCGACGACGTTCGCGTCTCTCGACGCGCAGGAACTGCCAGTCGTACGCGAATACTCGGCGGGCGGTCTGGTTTTCGACAGCAAAGGGCGCGTGGCCATCATCGCACGCCATTCACGTAGCGGACATCTGGAATGGTGCCTTCCCAAGGGCCATATAGAAAAAGGCGAGACACCGCAACAGACCGCAGTACGCGAAGTGCACGAGGAAACCGGAATTCTTGGCGAGGTGGTTGATTCCATCGCCACGATCGACTATTGGTTCACCGGAACCAGCCAACGCGTGCACAAGCTCGTGCATCATTTCGCCTTGAAACAAGTCGGCGGCGAGCTGACGGTGGAAGGCGATCCCGACCATGAGGCAGAAGACGCCATTTGGGTGGATTTTGCTGATTTGGACGACGTATTGAGCTACCCGAACGAACGAAAGATAGCATGGTTGTACGCAAGGAAACTCAACAGACAGGCGTAACAGTGAATCCATCCGAACATCGGAACGTTCCATGCGGCGTTCGAGCGCTCGCAATGATCCTCGCCATGGTTACCGCCATGGCGTTGATGTTGTTGTACGTTCCAACGCCAACGGCTTCAGCGGACGAAGAATCTTCTTCAGCCGACATGCTGACCATTGATTCATCAACCTCGGTAATGACGGATTCCTCCGGATACCATCTCAAAGCCACAGTGACCAACACCACGGAACAGATGATTCCCGAAGGAACCCTGACCGTGGCCATCAATGCCTTCTACACGTTCGTTTCACGCAACGACATTCAGGATTGGTCGGAAGGCAACGCCCATATTCCCACCCCTGAAGTGGTGGCGGAAGTCACGGTGCCGTCCTTGCAGCCCGGAGCCTCCACCAACGTGAGCGTCGACGCCGACGCGAACCAGGAATCGCTCGCGTCCATCAACGCATGGGGGCCGAAACCCGTGCTGGTCAGCTATCAGGCCGACGGCAACGATCTCAACGATCTGCATACTTTCGTGACACGCACCGGCACCGGACTCAACACCTCCGACACCCCCGCCATGAACATCACCGTCGTGCAGCCGTTGGCCGCGACCGGATGGTCGTCCGACAATACGATCATGGAGAAGCTCGTTGAGGACGGAGGCGTTTCATCGAGCGAATTGGAAAAAATCTCCACCCCCAACGAGGATGATGAGACCCGTCTCGAAACATTGGAAAACGTCATCGACAGGCACACGGGACTTCAGGTAGTGGCGGATCCGACTTATCTGAAGTCCATGACGATGCCGTCCAAGGCAAGCGGCATAACGCAGCCAGGGCTGTTCGACATAACCGGATATTCGGCGATGTCGGACGGCGACGCCTATACGTCGGCGGGTGTGAAACAGGACTCATGGAACGCCGATAGCTCGATATCCGACTACCGGTCCGCGTTGGGGGATTCCGAGGCCACTACGGCCGTGTACGCCTTGCAAGGCAACGGCAATTGGACCAAAGAAGCCCTTACGCAGGCCAAGCAACAGGGATACGATACCGTCATCGCCACCCGTGCCTTCGAAGACAGCGATTCCTCCACCGTACAGACCGGCAAATACGTTGTTTCCACAGATGCCGGAGACATCACCGTATTGGCCGCGCAAAGCGTGCTTTCCGGGTTGGCGCAAGGCCAGGCGACCAGCGATGACGCGGCCGCCGACGGCGAGGGATCGGCAGCCGGCAGACTCGCCCGCTTCGTGGCGCAAAGCGCGTTCTATCAAATGGAGCAGCCGTATTCGTCGCGAAATCTTCTTGTATGCCTGAATACCGACACCGACGCGAGCACCGTGGATGAGCTCATGAGCGCCGTGGAACAATCGCCATGGCTGAATCTCACCAATCTGGATGAGTTGTCCAATGCCGAAACAACATTGGCGGGAAGTGACGCCGAATACCTCATACCGCAGGAAGACGGCCTTACCGACGACTCGAGGAATTCCATTCGAGGAATTTTGGATTCCCTGACGTCCTCGGCTTCGGAAATCAGCCGTTTCAACTCCAGCATCGTGAAGAAGAACGAAGACAATTCAGGCAAAAGAGCGGCCTCTTGGGGCAAGCAACTCGTCAAAGCCCACAACATCATGGCCTTGCATGCCTTAAGTTACGCATCCTCGTCCAACAGTGTGGCCGAAGATGCGTGGCAACTGGCCTCATTGCTCATCAATGGGGTATCGATCACCCCGACGGAAAACATCAGCGTGGTCAGCGAGACCGCGAAGATGCCCGTGACCGTCAGCAACAGCCACCCATATCCGGTCAAGGTGAAAATCTCATCGTTGACCAATTCCAGCCAAATCGTCACATCACGAATCGACACCATCGAGGTTCCTGCGCATTCGGATGCCCAAGTGGCATTCACCATCAGAGTGCTCACCTCCGGCGATGCCGACGCCACGCTCACCCTTCTTGACAGGCAGGGCACCGCATTCGGCTCCACCCAAGTCACCCACATCACCAGCGTGCTGCAGATCAGCGATAAAAGCGGTTTTGTGATCATCGGCATATCCATCGCCCTGGGAGCGTTGGGACTGTGGCGTCAATTCCACCGTAAGAAGGATCCCGACGAATGAGTTCTTCCGTTGGCCGCAATTCACTGATCATGGCCTCCGGCACGGCGGCTTCCCGCCTGACCGGACAAATCCGAACCATCCTGCTGGCTTGGGCCTTGGGCACGACCGGATATGCGGCGAACGCCTACCAAGCCGGTTCGATGATTCCCCAGGTCATCTATACCCTTGTTTCCGGCGGCATATTCAACGCGGTTCTTGTGCCTCAGATAGTGCGCACCCTGAAAGACGAAGACGCCGAGACCAAACTCAACAAACTCATCACCATGGCCATAACCATGCTGTTGGCGGTAACGCTGCTGATGGCCGCCGCAACGCCTCTGCTGACCAAGCTGTACGTCAACGGCAGTCCGGAGACCATGGCCTTGGCCACGTCCTTCACCCTATGGTGCATGCCGCAGATCTTCTTCTACGGCCTGTATACGGTGGTCGGGCAGATTCTCGCGGCGAAGGACCATTTCGTCGCGTACGCGTGGAGTTCCGTCGGCGCCAACATCATCAGCTGCATCGGTTTCGGAACGTTCATCGTATTATTCGGCCGTGCCGTGGAACATCCACTGGAATTCTGGACGACCGGCAAAATCGCTCTGACCGCCGGAGCTTGGACGCTGGGCGTGGCTTTCCAAGCACTCATCCTGTTCCTGCCATTACGAAAAATCGGTTTGCGTTACAAGCTGAAATTCGGTTTTCATGGCATTGGTCTACGTTCCATGGGACCTGTGGCCGCATGGAGCGTCGGCATTGTGATCGTGGACCAGATCGCCAATATCCTGATTACGCGCATCACTACCAGCGCGCCGGATGTGGCCCAGAAAACGTATGGTCTCGATCCGTTCAACGTGGCGGGCAACGCGACCTATCAGAACGCGTACACCATCTACATGTTGCCGTATTCGCTTATCGCGGTTTCCGTAGCAACCGCGATTTTCCCGAAAATCTCCAGGTCGATTGCGGAACACAATATCGTCGCCGCACGAGATGACCTGAGTTCGTCGCTTCGCATCATGGGCGTGATCATGTGCTTCTTCGCCACGGCACTCATCGTCATGCCGTTGCCGATTATCCTTTCCCTGCTTCCTTCGGTCACCGTCAAAGAAGCCATCCTCATGTGCGGAGCGCTGTCGACCCTTGGATTCGGCATTCCTTTCGCCAGCGCCTATCTCATCATCCAGCGCACTTTCTATTCGTTCGAAGACGGCAAGCATCCCTTCATCTTCATGACGTTGGCCATGGGAACGCAGATCATCGTGCTGCTGATCGGCACCCGCATTCTGCCTCCTATGCAGTGGGTGACCCTGATCGGAATCTCCGGAGTGTTGAGTTTCATGCTGCCGTTCCCTTTCCTGTTCGTCATGCTGCGCAGCCGGTTCAACAGCAGTGTGGACGGCCGTAACATCGCCCTCTCATATATGAAGGCTTTTCTTGCCGAATTCGCGGCGGTCGCGGTGGGACTGTTGTGCCGCGAACATGTCTACATGTTGGTGGGAGCCCATATCGGAACAATGGACGGCACAATGAATTGGGGACAGGCCATACTATCCGCGATTCTGCTGACGATAATCATCGCCGTCGTCTATCTGGCGGCACTGTGGGCATTGCGTTCCCGTGAGCTTGCCGACGTCATGGCACTGGTCTCATCACGTGTTCCGCAGGTGGCCAAACCGACCAGCCCAAACGCTAGAATCGACGATAGCGCCGAGTCCGGCAATAACCGAATGTCATAGAGAACCATTACGAGTCGAAGGAACCCATGAAACCTCAGCTGGGAGACACCATCAGCAACCGCTATGTACTGGTTTCGCCACTGCGTGAAGAAACCGGAATGCAGGTTTGGAAAGCCAGCGACCACGTGCTTTCACGGGATTGCCAGCTGTTCATCGTCAACAATCGCAACGCGCTGTACGAGGCGAACGCAACCGCTTCCATGCTGGCGATATCGCATGATTCCCATTTCACGAAAGTGCTGCAGTTGCAGCATGTCGACGAAATCGCGGTGATTGTGACCCAGCTTGATTCAGGAATGTCTCTTTCCGAATACCTGTCGGCCTTCGTGACGCATCCCCTGAGTTACGATGCGATGCGTTCCATCATCGGCGAGGTTCTTGAAGCGCTGCATGTGCTGCACAAAGACAACATCACCCACCACTGCATCAGCACCGATACCGTGCGTATCACCCGTACCGGCGTGGAGATCGCGGACGCTCCCGTGAGCATCATGCTTGCCGACACCTCGCATACGGAGTCCGAAGGATTCGAACAGCTGGCGATTCGTCAGATCGCGGCACTGCTCTATTCCATGCTGACCAGGCAGTCTTCCTCACCATCAACCGACTTCAGCCTCAACGCGCTGCCGCAGGATACTCCGATGGAGTTCCGCGTGATCTGCAAGCGCGGACTGAACCTGCAGGAGGATGGCGGTCTCCCGACCATTGAAATGGCCACGATTGCCGAACTTGAGGCCTTGCTTGACGAACACAAGCCCCTGACCTCGCTGTCGAGCAGTGATGTTGCGCTGCCTTCCATGGATTCGGAGTGCTCCATCGTCTCCGCGCCGGTATTGCAGGTTTCCGAACAAGATACGATTGAGCTTCCGGACACGCTGGCCGTAGCCGGAAGCATTCCGCAAATGTCTTTCCAAGCTCCGGAACCACATAGCGATTTTTCCGACAGCAAGGACGCCCTGGTCAAGGGGATGTCGGCCACCAGTGGTGCCATGAAGTCGCTGTGGACCAGTGGACGAGAGCTGCTGAGCGAGGAAGGCATCGATGGCGTCGCGGAGGATGATTCCACGTTCTCCTTCCCCATCAAGGTGTCCTTGCCATCCGATGACGCTCCGGTGGAAGACTCCCAGTTGGAAAAGACCGGCCGTATTCCCGTAATTGGACCGGATGGTCGCGTCATCCAGCCGGGAGAGGAATCAGCTCGCGCATTGCAGGCCGAGCGGGAAGCCATCGAAGCCGCCTATAAGGACGGAAACGCATCCACTCCCCCGAGTTTCACTCCGAAAAACGATGAGCGAAAAGGCGCGGAGGTGGCCAACGCCACACTATTCGGCGGTGTCAAAACGAAGGTCGTGGCTATTATCGTGGCGGTGGTCGTTGTGGTGGCCGCGCTTGGTCTCGCCATTCATGGACTGACCCATAAGGACACGTCGATTGAATCGTCCAGCTCCAGCAGCCCGTGGCCCGAGATGAATCTTGATGAAGTGCCTTTCGGAGAGAAATCCTCCACGGATTCCACTTCTTCCGACACAAAGAACGAATCGGAAACAAGCGACACGTCTTCCTCCGATGGAGCCGACAACAGCACCGCCGAAACCGACGATTCCTCAAAGACCGACGATTCCTCAAAGGATTCCGAGAAGAAAACCAAGCATACGGTGATCACCGCCGACAAGAACGTGAAGAGCGTTCCGGATCCGAAGATGCCGGAAAACACCACTGCATACGAAATCGACAATCGCCAATTCCTGACCAATCCGAATGGACAGCAGGGCTTTGGATATTACGTGCATCTCACTCAGCCGCAAAAGGCGTACCGCATGGTCATTACGATTCGTTCCTCCGGCGGCCAGGGATACGTCCGTGTGAACACGTCCAACGATCCGACCCAGGGCGAGCAGGTGGCCCAGTTCGTATTCGACGAGAGCGGCACCACCGACGTGAAGTTCGACAAGGCCGTGGAAACGCAGGACATCATGCTCTGGGTTCCGTTGGACAGCCTTCCGAACAATCAGCTGTATATCGATTCGATTCAGATTTTCTGAGTCGATTTGAGGATACCGCGGAGGCTTTTTTGGGGGATGCGTGGTTCATTCCGCTAAAGGTCGACGGTGTCCATCCAGTCCAACGCGCGCTTTGGGTGTGGTTTGCGTCGGTATGAGAATACTGTAGCCCGTCTGGTATTCCCGTACCGACGCTTCTGGCATGATTTGCGTCGGTATGGAGATAGCCGAGTTTGCCTAGTATTCCCGTACCGACGATTTCGATGTGGTTTGCGTCGGTATGAGGATACCGCGGCGATTCACTACAGTTAAGACATGGACACTTTACAAGACGTTGTTATCGTCGGTTCCGGCCCTGCCGGATACACCGCGGCCATTTACCTGGGTCGAGCCGGATACCATCCTCTGTTGGTCGCTGGAGCCTTGAATCCGGGCGGCCAGCTCATCAACACCACCGAGGTGGAAAACTTTCCCGGTTTCCCCGATGGAGTCATGGGCCCCGATCTGATGGATCGCATGCAACGGCAGTCGGAACGATTCGGAACCGAAATCGTATGGGACGATGTCACTTCCATTGACGTAGACCAAACCACAGAAATCAAAACCGTTCACCTGGATCAGGGCGACATGATGCACGCGCAGGCCTTGGTCATCGCCACCGGCTCACAATACCGTACGTTGCAGGTTCCCGGAGAGGCCGAATTCTCCGGTCGAGGCGTTTCCTACTGCGCCACATGCGACGGCTTTTTCTTCCGCGATAAACCGATCGTCGTGATCGGAGGCGGCGACAGCGCATTCGAGGAGGCACTGTTCCTTACACGATTCGGCTCCTCCGTAACGCTGATTCATCGTCGTTCCGACTTCCGTGCTTCCAGGATTCTGGTGGAACGCGCCAAAAGCAATGCCAAAATCAACTTCGTGCTTGATTCCGTCGTACAGAACATACAAGGCGATGGCAACGGGGCAAAGTCCGTTACGGTACGCAACGTGTTCTCGAACAAGACCACCGTAATTCCCGCCAACGGAATTTTCATAGCCATCGGCCACACGCCGGCCACATCGTTCCTTGAAAATACCGTACGTCGTGACGAGCGCGGATACATCCTCGTGGAAGGAGCCGGCACCCTCACCAGCCAGCCCGGCATCTTCGCCGCCGGCGATTGCGTGGACGATACCTATCGGCAGGCCATCAGCGCCGCCGGAATGGGATGCCGTGCCGCATTGGACGCGCAACATTATCTTTCCGAACGGCATGGGGCCACCGCTTAATACCGCTAAACCTCCCCCGCACAACAACCATCATCCATAAGAAAAACGGCGTTCCCGACCGCCGGGTCATCCACCGTCAGACCAGCAACCAGGAACGCCGTTTACCATGCCGGGACTTACGCCCCGCTACTTCTCGGAGGGCATCAGCATACCGACAATGCGATCCATGTCCTCTTCGGACTTGAACACGATTTCGATGCGCCCATGCTTCTTGGACCCCTTGATCGACACTTTGGTGCCGAATCGCTGTTCAAGACCAACCTGCACAGGGGTTCCCGCCCAAGGATTAAGCTTGCTTGCCTTGGCTTTCTTCGGCTGATCGCTCTCCGCAACCTTCATGGATACGATTTCCTCAGTGCTGCGAACCGACAGTCCTTCGGAAATGATGCGGGTGGCCAGCTCTTCCATATCGGATTCAGTAGGCAGACCCAGCAAAGCTCGCGCATGCCCCGCGGAAAGCAGTCCGGAAGCGACTTTCTTTTGCACCGAAGCAGGCAGATTCATCAATCGCAAGGTATTGGCAATCTGCGGACGGGACTTCGAAACGGATTTGGAAAGCTGTGCCTGCGTCAGACCGAAGTCGTCGATCATCTGCTGATACGCGGCCGCCTCTTCAAGAGGATTCAATGCGACGCGATGCAGATTTTCCAACAATGCGTCACGCAGCATGTCGTCGTCTGCCGTGGTCTTGACGATCGCGGGAATTGTCGTAAGACCGGCAATCTGCGATGCGCGCCAACGACGCTCACCCATGATGAGCTCATACATGCTGTCCATACGGCCGTCGAACATATTGTGCGGCTCGTCGGTCGTCTTTTCCGCCTTTTCCTTACGCGCGGCCTCGATTTGCGCGATTGGACGCTTTCTTACGACGATCGGCTGCAGCACGCCGACTTCCTTGATGGAATCGGCCAGCTCACGCAGGTCATCCTCATCGAAGATGGTACGCGGCTGATGAAGATTGGGTCCGACGTCGCTCAGTCGGAGTTCGACCAGATAGCCGCCCTCCACCGGCAGGAGCTCGGGATCATCATCCTCTTTGGATTCGGTGGTTTCACGTGAAACATTCTTCGTTTCGATGACGGGAGTCGTGGATCCGAAGAACATATCGGCTGGATGCGACACATCCCCCAAGTTGATGGATGGAATGCTTGCGCGACGATTCGCGTTCTTCTTTATTTCACGCGAAATGTTCTTCTTCATGTCGTGCACGGCGTCAACCGAGGCTTTTGCCGTGGCGACAGAGGCTTTGCTGTTCTCAGCGGCATCGTTCTTGAGGGAAGAATCCATACCTGCGTTTTTTTCCGCAGGCAGTCCCGCAACAGCCTCCGACTGATTGGATTCCCCAGGCAACGCAGGGAACAATGCCCCCAGACCCTTACCCAAACGTGATTTCGCAGCCATAATCAGTTCTCGTTCCTTCTCGCATCGATTGCCTGCAGCACGGTCTGGGAACGACGGGCGATTTCCAGCGCAGCCTCACAATAGGAAATGGCGCCCATGCCCTTCGGATCATACGCGATCACGCTCTGGTTGAAGCTGGGGGCCTCGGAAATCTTCACGGTTCTTGGAATCGTGGTGTTCAGCACAATGGTCGGATAGTGCCTCTTGACCTCATCGTGCACTTCACGGCTCAACAGCGTGCGCTTGTCGAACATGGTGATCAGCATGGTGGAAACCAACAGCGAGGAATTGAAATGATCCTGCACCAGACCGATGGTGTTGATTAGCTGTCCCAAACCTTCAAGCGCGTAATACTCGGCCTGGATGGGGATCAACATCTCATTTACCGCGCACATCGCGTTGATCACCAGCAGGCCCAGGCTTGGCGGGCAGTCAATGATCACGTAATCGTAATGCTTGTCGCTGTTTGCCAGATAATCGTCGACCGCGGTCTTCAGAAGAACGTTGCGGTTGGGCATATCGGCGACTTCCAATTCGGCACCACTCAAATCGATGGAAGCCGGCACCACATCAAGCAATTCGAAATCAGGGCACGTATGCTTGACTTCCGCAATGCTTTTACGACCTTCAATGACGTCATACACCGAAGGTTCTCCCGAAGCGTGCGGAACACCCAACGCCGTGGAAGCGTTCCCCTGGGGATCCATATCGATAAGGAGCACGCGCAAGCCGAATTTAGCCAAAGCAGCGGAAATATTGACCGCCGTCGTGGTTTTGCCGACGCCGCCTTTCTGATTGGCCACGGCGATCAAACGGGTCTTTTCCGGCTTCGGGCAAGTCGCCTTCTGCAAAGCGGAATAGCGGGTTGATTCATCCGCTATCTGCGAGCCCAACGAAGACGAGCTTCCTCCGAAAATACGTTTGATGGTATCGGTGGCAGATTCCATGGTCGTCAGGTTGTCTGCCCCTGCAAGTCCAGTCATAAACTAGCCTTCCTTATGATATGCGTGTCCTCAGTTTCACCATTTGGGTGGACAGAGTTCGTCATTCACACCCAAATCGCACCGATGTGGACAGCTGTGGATAATTGGTGGATAAGTCTTGTTTCCCCACGAAAGTTATCCACTGATTTTTCATTGGAATTCCAACACTTTCCCATCGCTATTTTCTTTCGTTTCATTCACGGTGGATAAAGTGGATAACTTTCGAAAAATGTGGATAACTATCTTTTGTCGACCATCAGTACATGGGTCGACTCCAACCCCGGTCCAACCTCGGCGTCCACCACCCTTGGGTGCGTCCCACCGTTCTTGGAGATTTCCTTGGCGGCTCTTTCGACCTCCTCTTGGGCCGACCTTCCTTTGAGCGCCACCAGTCTTCCGCCCTGCTCGAGAAGCGGCAGCGTCCAACCGGAGAGTTTGGTCATCGGCGCCACAGCGCGGCATGTCACCACCGCAAAACGATTCTTCACCTGTATTGGATTTCCATCGAGATCCAATACAGGGCCTCTGGAAGATCCGCCCTTGGTTTTCTTGGCGCCCTTCGGGCCATTGACAGCGTCAATCATTTCATTCGCACGAGCGCGCACCACGGAAACGTTGTCGAGTCCCATCTCTTCAACGCATTCGTTCAACCATTCCACACGACGTTCCATCGGTTCCACAAGCACGAATCGATGATCCGGCAGACACGCCGCGGCAACGATGCCTGGAAATCCTCCGCCGCTACCGATATCAGCCACGGTTTTGAACTGTTTCTTTGCGGTCGATTCCTTGACGAAAGGCACTATCGCGGCGGAATTCAGAATATGCCTTTCCCAAATAATGCCGATGTCTCGTGGTCCGATAAGACCGCGGGGTTCACCTTCCTCGGCCAATTTGGAATGGAAAACGCGAAGTTTCGGCAACGCATCCCCCAATACCTCTTCCAGAATCGGCGAATCATTCAATTCGTCAGTCACATCACTCATGCACACCATCCTATAACCGCCATTGTTTGAGCAACGCTTTTCCTATGAAAATTCCAACACCCGGTTGGTTCCACAAGAAAGCCGTTCCTCTGCGCAAGGCAAAATAAAAGCGTCACGAATCCGTGACGCTTCTGTTTCGCGTGAAACCCGATCAGTCTTCGTCCGACTCCTCAAGGCCGCTTGCCTTCATGTAGACCGTCACGTAACGGCGAGGTTCCTCACCATGGGAACGGGACTTCATTCCTTCCTCACGCACGACATCATGGATGATTTTGCGTTCGAAGGAATTCATCGGCTTCAGGTCCACCGGCTCACCTGTCTCACGGGCCTCATCGATGGCATCCAAAGCGATGTCGTGCAGACGTTGGCGCTTGCGCTTCAGATATCCATCAACATCGACGATGAGATGGGATCGTTCGCCGGTCTTCTGCTGCACTGCAAGACGGGTGAGCTGCTGCAGCGCATCGACCACTTCCCCGTTACGACCGATCAGATGCTTGATATCGGTGTCGTCATCCGCGACGATCTGTACCGTCGGACGATTGTTACGCACACCCATTTCGATGTCGCCTTCGTAATCAACGATATCGAGCAGGCCTTCGAGATAATCGGCAGCTATATCAGCTTCCTCATTGAGCTGATCGATGGTCTTCTCATCATCTTGTGCCATATTTACTACTCCTTTGAGCGGTGTTCTATTGGTAAAGTCTACTGTCTGTTTTTCACAGGATAAGACATGTCCCGTGTTTCACGTGAAACACGGGACACTCTCATTCACTTCTTTTTCTTTTTACGGCTGGGCTGCTGACGCTGGTAGCCGTTCTTCTCCCTGTCTTCCGCGGCCTTCTTGGCCTTCTCAAGCTCCTCTTCTTCGAGGGACGGAAGACCGGCCTTGGAACGGCGTGCGTTCTCACGTGCGTGATCTCGCTTGGCTTTGTCCTCGGCTGCCGGCGATCCCGGAGTCGGGAACGCATACACCTGCCACAGGGAACGGCACAGGTTCAGGATGTTGTTGGCAAGCCAGTACACAAGCACGGCGAACGGCATGGTGGCGCCGGAGAAGATGTACATGATCGGGAACATCCACAGCATCATGCGCTGCATCATCTCGGTCTGCTTGGTCTGCGGACCGTTCTGCGCCATGTTGCGCTTCATGTTGTTGTACTGCATGAACCACAGGCAGAAGCACATCATGGCCACGAAGAGACCGATGACGACCTTGCCGCCCAGGTTGGCGGTCATGAAGTTGTCGGTGACGTTGGTGTTGAACACCGTGGTCTTCGTGAATTGCTGGGCCGTGGCCTGGTCAAAGGCGCCGAGAACGCCGCCGCCACGGGTGTACTTGCCACGCGCGATGTAAGGAATGGCCGACAGCGTATAGAACATACACATGAAGACCGGACCCTGAATAAGCATCGGCAGGCAGGATCCCATAGGATTGGCATCGTTGTCCTGATAGAGCTTCATCAGCTCACGCTGCATGGCCTCTTTGCTGGCCTGATCTTCCTTGCCTTTGTATTTGTTCTGGATGCGCGCCATCTTGGGCTGTATTTCCTGCAGCTTGCGCATCGACTTCATGGTCTTGTAGAACAGCGGGAAGATGCAGATATGCACCACTATCACCAGGAAGATGATGGACAGCACCCACGAGAAACCCACCTCGTCCATGCCAAGCGTGACGAGGAACTTGTGGAAAATGGCCATGATCTGCGTCATGAGCCACTCGACCGGGGTCAGGAGCTTGTACAGCCATCCCCAGAATCCGCTATCGAGAAGAAAAGTATCTTGATTCAGCATTACAGGCCCGTCTCCTTATTATCTGCGGCCAGTGGGGTGAGTCGAGGCTCTTCATGTGCCTTCGACCACGAAAATCTGTAAAAAACGGAATAGCGCTGCGGAACATCATCAATTCCGCCATGGTTCCATGGTCTGCAACGCAGAATACGCAACAGTGCGAGAAGACCGCCTTTGATGCAGCCATAACGTTGGATCGCCTGAATCGCGTAATTGGAACAACTTGGATAATACCTACAGCAAGGAGCGGTATGAACGGAAATACGATTCTGATACCAGCGTATGGCACGAATCATCCAATCACCGTCACGCGCCTCGTTCATGAATGATGTGCAGCCTTGCGGGTCACCGCTTTGAAGCATGCCTCCACCTGGGCGTCCAGCGATTGGAAATCGGCATGCGAGGCACTTGGTTTGGCACGCATCACGATATCGCAGGATGCAGGCAACAACGATTCATACTTGCGTGCAAGTACACGGAAACGACGTTTGACGGCATTGCGGACCACCGCGTTGCCTACAGCCTTGGAAACGGCCAAACCGATACGCCGGCCATTCGCCGCCGCGATATCACTCGCAATAACATCGTCGTGCATCAGATAATGCACGACGATGTCTTCTCGCGATACCCTACGACGGCGTTTGAGCACCGCGACGAAATCGCGATGGCTTTTCAGCCGTTCCACAGCCCTATGCCACTACAATCAGGCAGCGAGGGACTTGCGGCCCTTAGCGCGGCGACGGTTGATCAGAGCGCGGCCTGCGCGAGTGCGCATGCGGTGACGGAAACCGTGCTTCATGTGACGACGACGGTTGTTCGGCTGGAATGTCCTCTTCATAATTAATGCTCCCGGTGTTTTTAGCCATGCGAAAGCACGGCTCCTCATGAGTCAAGCTCTACCAAAACTACTCTGACCCCTGAACAGCGGAGAACGGAAGTTCCCGACCCTTCACATTTTCAGGGGAATTTCCCCGGGAAACAATCCACAGAAACGTTGCTATGAAGCCGAACTCCCCACAAAAGTTATCCACAAATTACATTAATGTTATTCACAATCCGGCCAGTTTCAACACGCACGACGGTGGATAACTTGGGTAAATCGGAGTACAACTATACAGTTGCACATTATTGATCCGTCTGTCGAGAAAGGGAATTCCGTGGCCGATACGACAACAGACCCTCTCGAACAGGCGCGTGGAGTGTGGTCGGACGCGCTGGCTCTCCTTCATCAGAATCCGTCCCTTTCCGTACGGGACAAAAGCTGGCTGGAAAACGTGACCCCCGAGGGCATCTGGGGGCCGACGATCGTATTGTGCGTACCCAGCGCAGCGGCCCAACAGACGTTACAGAACGAATTGAACCAGCCGTTGATGGACGCCCTTCGAGAGGCCGCGGAGCAGGACATCTTCCCCGCGTTCAAGATCGTGGAAGCACCCAAGCCAATCGAACAGCCGGTCGAGGAATATCCGGTCTTCTCCCCCGCTCCGGCGGCCAAGGAAACCACCCAGGGGCAGCTTCCCATCCCGACCTCCATGCCTCCGGAAAAGCCGGAAAAGTTTCATAGCGGCCAGAACAGGCCTCTGCTTGACCCGAAGACCCATCTGAACAAGAACGCCACCTTCGACACCTTCGTTCCGGGTGATTCCAATCGTTTCGCCCGCACCGTGGCGCTTGCCGTGGCCGAAGGATCCGGCCATGATTTCAATCCGTTGTGTATTTACGGCGGCTCCGGCCTTGGCAAGACCCACCTGCTGAACGCCATCGGCAACTACGCCTTGGTCAAGGATCCCAATCTGAAGGTCCGCTATGTGACCAGCGAGGAATTCACGAACGAGTTCATCGA
This sequence comes from Dysosmobacter segnis, assembly GCA_963590945.1. GTDB lineage: Bacteria > Actinomycetota > Actinomycetes > Actinomycetales > Bifidobacteriaceae > Bifidobacterium. Next base: position 254,457 of record CAVAQZ010000001.1, on the reverse strand, counting down.
AGCGCTGGGAGACACCAACCAAAGCTCCGGCCAGATCAAGGAATTCAACCGTCGATACCGAGAAGTGGACGTGCTGCTCATCGATGACATTCAGTTCCTGAGCGGCAAGGACGCCACCCTTGAGCAGTTCTTCCATACGTTCAACACCCTGCATCAGGCGAACAAGCGCATCGTGATCGCTTCGGATGTGCCGCCGAAGGACCTGCAGGGCTTTAACGAGCGACTGATCTCGCGCTTTGAATCCGGTTTGACGGTTGACGTCAAACCGCCGGATCTCGAGACCAGAATCGCGATTCTTCGCATGATCGCAACGATGAACGGCTCCAACATTCCGCCGGATGTGCTCAATCTCATCGCGGAACGGTTCACCGAGAACATCCGAGAGCTCGAAGGCGCGTTGAACCGAGTGACGGCCATGGCCTCGCTCAGCAATCAGCCGGTCAGCCGCGCCTTGGCGGAGCATACGCTGCAGGATTTCTTCACTTCGGACGTGGAGATCAAGCCCGCGGACATCATCAGCCAGGTCGCGAAATACTTCTATCTGACGTTCGACGACATCGTAGGACGTTCGCGCACCAAAAAAATCGCTCTGGCCCGCCAGATAGCCATGTATTTGGTGAGGGAACTGACCAGCATGAGCCTGAACGACATCGGTCTTGTGTTCGGAGGCAAGGATCACACCACCGTGATGCACGCCTATACCCGTATCAATGACGAGATGCAGGAAAAGCAGGAGATCTATAACTACGTTATGGAGCTCACCGTTCAATTGAAGCAGCATTCCGGCGAAAAGTAGCCCGCCTTCTTCGCATTTTCACAGTACGCAGGAAATCTTTCCTAAATGCCGGTAATGAAATTTACCGGCTGTTTTACCGACGGGTGGGACACGCCGTACTGTGGACTGTTTTCAGGAAGGTTTTCCACAGGGTTGTTCACATTTCAAGGAAAACTCTGTGGAAAAACCGGTGAAAATCACGTTTTTCCCGGTGCATGAATTGTGGACTTTCCACAAGTAAATGTGGATAACTTTTTTGCGGTCGCCTGCCTGTGGATAACTCGCTTGTTTTTCCACTTTCCATCCAGAAGTTATCCACAAGACAACGATCTCGGATAAGCCTTGCAAAATGTGGGGTCCGGGCACTTACCCACATTATCCACAGGGCTTATTATTACGAATGTAGTTTGTATTGATGAATCATCGTCATATTCGTAAGCTGGGGAATTCCCCACGCTTCGGCAAGCCGCGTCCCAGAAGCTAGAATGACTTTTGAATCCAACGAAACGAGGAATACGTCATGAAAGTCGAAGTCAACTCCCAAGCTCTCGCCGACGCAGTAGCCTGGACCACCCGCGTGATAGACGCACGTCCCGCTACCCCTATTCTGGCAGGCATTCGATTGGAGGCTGTGGATGGCACTCTGCAGCTTTCCGCCTTCAACTACGCTATTTCCGCACGTCACCACATTGAAGCCGGTGTCGACGAAGCCGGTGCCGTCCTTGTTCTCGGCAAACTGCTCGCGGACATCACCAAGTCCCTGCCGGCCGCGAAAACATACCTTTCCACGGAAGGTTCCACGCTGACCATCACTTCCGGCAAATCCACCTTCTCCATGCAGCTCATGCCGGAAGCCGAGTACCCGGATCTTCCCGTAGTTCCGGCGAAGCTCGGACAAGTGGACTCCCCTACTTTCGTTCAGGCCGTCAACCAGGCATCCGTCGCGGTCAGCCGCGAGGAGAACCGCCCCGTGCTGACCGGCATCCGCGTTCAATTCCAGGGTGACAAGGTGATCATGAGCTCCACGGATCGCTTCCGCCTCGCCCGCTCCAGCTTCACCTGGACTCCGGAGAATACCGACATCAACACCACCGCGCTGGTTCGTGGCTCACTGCTGCGTGACGTGGCTCGTTCCCTCGATGAGCATCAGAACATGGTCGTGGACTTCGACCCGGAACATCCTTCCCTGCTGGGCTTCGAAAACGCAGGACGTATATCCACGTCGCAGCTCATCGATGGGGAATTCCCCGCCGTCGACCGCTTGTACGCGGACGAATATCCGATTCATGCGGTACTCAACAAGCAGGATCTGATCAGCGCCATCAAGCGTGTTTCCTTGGTCGCGGAACGCAATGCGCCGATTCGTATGGTGTTCGAGGGACAGGAGCTTACGCTGTCGGCGGGATCCGCCGATGAAGCCCATGCGAAGGAAGTGCTCGACATCGACATGGACGGCGAAGACATCACCGTCGCCTTCAACCCGACCTATCTGATCGAAGGCCTGAGCGCCATCAGCGAGCCGTTCGTCCGCATGAAGATGACCACTGCCGTCAAGCCGGTGGAATTCAACGGCCAGCAGGAGTCGGATTCCGACGAATCCATGGACTACCGCTACCTGCTCGTCCCGATGCGTTTCAACAGCTGACCATTCACACCGATACAGGGCTGAACGCGCCGAAAACAGGCTCGTTCAGCCCTCCTGCCCACACAAGGAACCCATGCATATCTCCCGACTCGCGCTTGACCACTACCGCTCCTGGGAGCGGTGCGTGCTCGATCTGGAACCGGGGGTCAACATTCTGCAAGGCTCCAACGGCCTTGGCAAAACCAATATCGTAGAAGCGGTGGAAGTACTGTCCACCGGATCCAGCCACCGTACGTCATCCGCGCTCCCTCTCATAGAAAAAGGCTTCAGCTCGGCCGTGATACGCGCCAATGTGGAAGACGGGGAGAACCACCATTCCTACGAAGCCACCATCGTCGCCAGAGGCGCCAACAGAGCGCGGATCGACGGTGGAAAATCCCAGTATATGAGGGACATCATCGGACTGATTCCCTCGGTCTCCTTCACACCGGAAGACCAAAGGCTCATATCGGCGGATCCCGCGGGACGCCGCAACTTCATCAACCAAGCCGCATCCCTGCTGCTCCCCCGCTACGCGCAGCTGCTGCAGCAATTCACGCACGTCGGCAAACAGCGTGCCGCACTGCTCAAGCAACTTTCCGACAACTCCACCGCGCAATCGCAATATAGCCAGCAGAGCGTATTGAACGGTCTGGAAGCGTGGACGGGGCAGTTCATCGACCTTGGCATGCAGCTGACGCGTGCCCGCGACGGAATAATCGCACGCCTTTCAACCCCATTCGAGCGCATGTATGAGGCATTGGCCGGACCCGGGCAACAGGCGGCGCTCGCCTATGAGCCGTCTTTCGACGAAGTGATGCTGTATGACGATCCCGCCGCGCAGATCAGCCTTCATTTCCAACGAATCTATCCGGGGGAAGTGGCCCGCGGACAGAATCTGATAGGTCCTCATCGGGACGATCTCGACATACGCCTCAACGGCATGCCCGCCCGTGAGTTCGCGTCCAACGGCGAGATGTGGACGATGGCATTGGCGTTGAAAATGGCGTTATACGAAACGGTTTCAGCCGAACGAGGCAGCAAGCCCATCGTGATTCTCGACGATGTTTTCGCGCAGCTCGACGAATCCCGTCGAGGTCAGATACTCGACTTCGCCTATGCGCAGGATCAGGTGCTGATCACCGTTGCCGCGGCCAGCGATATTCCGCATGCCGATGCGACGACGATCGACGTCGCCTCATTGCGTGAGAAGTCCGCCATCGACGTAGGCGACGATTTGACGTCGATGATGGAGCAGCTTGCGGCGGAGCGCGCCACACTGAGGAAAGGCGAACGCTGATGCCAAAACCTCCGATCTGCGAGACTTTGAATCTCGACCAGCGCAAGTTGCCGGCCGAAGTGTTCGAACGCATCAGCAAGCGTGCGGGACGATACAAGGAACGTGAGGAACGTGCGCGCAAAGCCTGGGAGAGCTTCGGCAAGCCGGGGCGTGATCCGCAGGATGTGGGCAGCCTGTTCGCATCGATCGCGACGCAGGGCAATTGGACGTCGCATCTGAAAATCGCGCAGATGCAGAACCACTGGGATCAGGTGGTGGGCATGGAGAACGCGCTGCACTCCTACCCCGTCGATTTGAAGGACGGGGTGCTGACGATTCGTTGCGACAGCCCGGCATGGACCACCACGATGAGCTACATGATTCCGGTGCTGACCGATACGATCCGCAGGAAGCTCGAGGGACTGACCATCAACGAGGTTCGCGTGACGGGACCGCAACAGCAGGGATTCAGCCGTGGGCGAATGAGAAGCCGACGGACTCGATACTGAGTTCCACTGGGATTCCTCACGCTTCCGCTACCCATGGTTCTCCTGAAACGGTCATGATGATGCGTGATGCTGCCGGCATCGTATGCATAAAACCTAATGAAACCCGTGAAAAAGCTTGATTTTCACGGGTAAACTCCTCTGGCGAGCTGTCCCCCTGCATGAGTAAGATATCAAGCAGTGTATGTAAACGCCTAGAAGGGGCCTTTATTTGCGTTCTAGGTGGTATCGCCTATGCAAATGACCTTCGTTGGCGGGAAAAACGCAGGAAGGAAACTCTGTGGCAGACCTTGATGTGGATTCGCTGAACGAATCAGCCGAAAACACGCAGGAAGATCAGAACCAGGACGGCCGGCTCGAAGAGGGCGTGCAGCTCGACGACACCCTGTCGCCGGAACATTACGACGCCTCCGATCTGAAGGTTCTGGAAGGACTCGAGGCGGTTCGCATCCGCCCGGGCATGTATATCGGATCCACCGGCCCGAGGGGCCTGCACCATCTGGTGTATGAGATCGTCGACAATTCCGTCGATGAGGCGCTGGCCGGATATGCATCGCATATCGAAGTGACGATTCTGCCGGATGGCGGCATCCGCGTGGTCGACGATGGTCGAGGCATTCCGGTCGATGAAGTGCCGGGCGAAGGCGTCTCCGGTGTGGAGACCGTGATGACCAAGCTGCATGCCGGCGGCAAATTCGGCGGTGGCGGATACGCGGTTTCCGGCGGTCTGCACGGCGTGGGCATCTCCGTGGTCAACGCGCTTTCCACCCGGGTGGACATCGAAGTGCGCAGGCAGGGATTCCACTGGATCCAAACGTATGTTGATCAGAAGCCGACCTCACGCCTGATCAAGGGCGAACCGATGGGCGAGGAAGAGTCCACCGGAACCTCCGTGACCTTCTGGGCAGACGGCGTGATCTTCGAAACCACCACATACGATTTCGAAACCCTGCGCAACCGTTTTCAGCAGATGGCGTTCCTGAACAAGGGACTGAAGATCTCCCTGACCGATCTGCGTGAGCCGGATCAGGCGGGAGAGGAAGTCGCCGGCGAAGAAAGCGAAAACAAGCATCAGACCGTCACCTACCAGTACAAAGACGGCATCAAGGATTATGTGGACTATCTGGTGAAGTCCCGCAAGTCCACCCCGGTCGAGCCGGACGTCATCGATTTCGAGGCGGAAGACCTGAAAATCGGTATTTCCGCTGAAATCGCCATGCAGTGGACGACCGCATACTCCGAAGCGGTGCACACCTTCGCGAACACCATTTCGACCACCGAAGGAGGCACCCACGAGGAAGGCTTCCGCGCGGCGTTGACGTCTCTGGTGAACCGCTATGCCCGAGAAAAGAACATCCTCAAAGAAAAAGACGAGAACCTTTCCGGCGACGACGTGAGAGAAGGCCTGACCGCGGTCATCTCGGTCAAGCTCACAAACCCGCAGTTCGAAGGCCAGACCAAGACCAAGCTCGGCAACTCCGAAGCGAAGACCTTCGTGCAGCGCGTGATGACCGAAAAGCTCGGCGACTGGTTTGATTCCCATCCGAGCGAGGCCAAGAACATCATCCAGAAGGCCATCGAAGCCTCCAGGGCACGTCTCGCGGCCAAGAAGGCACGTGAGAACACCCGCCGCAAGTCAATCTTCGAATCGGCCGGCATGCCGGACAAGCTCAAGGACTGCCAGTCCAACAATCCGGAGGAGTGCGAGCTGTTCATCGTGGAGGGCGATTCCGCAGGCGGTTCCGCCATTCAGGGACGCAACCCGATCACGCAGGCGATTCTGCCGCTTCGAGGCAAGATCCTCAACACCGAGCGTGCGAGCCTGGACCGCATGATGAAGTCCGAAACCATCGAATCTCTGATCACGGCCGTCGGTGGCGGATACGGCGAGGAATTCAACCTCGACAAGGTGCGCTACCACAAGGTGATCATCATGGCCGATGCGGACGTCGACGGCGCGCATATCGCCACGCTGAACCTGACGCTGTTCTTCCGCTACATGAGGCCGATGATCACGGCCGGCTACGTGTATGTGGCCATGCCGCCGCTGTACCGACTGAAGTGGACCAAGGGCGCGCACGACTTCGTGTACACCGACGCGGAACGCGACCGCGTGCTCGCCGAAGGAAAGGCGGCCGGACGCCAGCTGCCCAAGGGCGAAGGCATCCAGCGCTACAAGGGTCTGGGTGAGATGAGCTATCAGGAGCTGTGGGAGACGACCATGGATCCAGACCACCGCATTCTCAAGCAGGTGCAGATCGAAGACGCGGCCGCGGCCGACGAGACCTTCTCCATGCTGATGGGCGATGAGGTCGAGCCGCGTCGTCTGTTCATCCAGCGCAACGCGCGCAACGTCAGCTGGATCGACGCATAACGCGATTCCCGACAGAAGCACAGGGAAGAAAACGTAAAAAGGGAGAGGCCGGCAATGCCTCTCCCGGTCAGTCAGGCGACTGACGGCTCTTCCGAAGAGGAGAGCGAAGCTACGGAGGAAAAGTGGCAGACGAAAACAACAGCAACGAAGACGGCCAGTTCGTGCCCGACGGCTCCATGGAACCGTTGAGCCCGCAGGAGGCCGACAACACCGATTACGGTCTGATGGTGGGCGAGCGTATCCAAAAGAAGGATCTGCAGCAGGAAATGCGCGATTCCTATCTGGCATACGCCATGTCCGTGATCGTGGATCGCGCCCTTCCGGACGTTCGCGACGGCATGAAGCCGGTGCATCGCCGTGTGATCTATGCGATGTACGACGGTGGATACAGGCCGGATCGCGGCTATTCCAAGTGCGCCCGCGTGGTCGGCGAAGTCATGGGTAAGTACCATCCGCACGGCGATTCCGCCATTTACGACACGTTGGTGCGCATGGCGCAGTCCTGGTCCATGAGGTACACGCTCGTGGACGGCCAGGGCAATTTCGGCTCCCCCGGCGATGACCCCGCCGCCGCAATGCGTTACACCGAATGCCGTATGGCGCCGCTGGCCATGGAAATGGTCCGCGACATCGACAAGGACACCGTTGATTTCCTGCCGAACTACGATGGCAAGACGCAGGAACCGACCGTGCTGCCAGCACGATTCCCGAGCCTGCTGTGCAACGGTTCCTCCGGCATCGCGGTCGGTATGGCCACCAACATCCCTCCGCACAACATGCGCGAGGTCGCCGAAGGCGTGCACTGGGCGCTCGACCATCCGGACGCCAGCCGTGAAGAGCTGCTCGACAACCTGATCCGAATCATCAAGGGACCGGATTTCCCGACCGGAGCCACCATCCTCGGACACAAGGGCATCGAACAGGCCTACCGTACCGGCCGTGGCCTGATCACCATGCGCGCGGTCGTGAACACGGAGGAGATCAAGGGACGCATGTGCCTGGTGGTCACCGAGCTGCCGTACCAGGTCAACCCCGATCGCCTGGTCGTATCCATCCGTGAAGCGGTGCGTGACGGCAAGATCCAGGGCATCGCGGACATGCGAGACGAGACTTCCGGCCGTACCGGTCAGCGTCTTGTGCTCGTGCTCAAGCGCGACGCTGTTCCGAAGGTCGTGCTGAACAACCTGTACAAGCATTCCCAGCTGCAGCAGACCTTCGGCGCCAACATGCTGGCTTTGGTCGACGGCGTGCCGCGTACGCTGAGCCTGGACGCCTTCATCCGCCATTGGGTGGGACACCAGCTCGAAGTGGTGGCGCGTCGTACCGCCTACCTCAAGCGCGAGGCCGAGGAACGCGATCATATCCTCCAGGGCTATCTGAAGGCCCTCGACATGATCGAAGAGGTCATCGCCCTCATCCGAGCCTCCGAATCTGCTGAGGCGGCGCGTACGGGCCTTATGGACCTTCTTGACGTGGACGAGGTGCAGGCCGACGCGATTCTGGCTATGCAGCTGCGCCGACTGGCCGCACTGGAACGTCAGAAGATCCTCGACGAGCACAACGAGCTCATGCGCAAGATCGCCGATTACAACGACATTCTCGCCAAGCCGGAACGTCAGCGCGCGATCGTCGGCGACGAGCTCGACGAAATCGTCGCCAAGTACGGCGATGAGCGCCGCACCAAGATCCTGCCGTACTCCGGCGAGATGAACGTCGAAGACCTCATCGCCGAAGAGAACGTGGTCGTTACCGTGACCCACTCCGGCTTCATCAAGCGCACCAAGGCCGACGAATACCGCGCGCAGCATCGCGGCGGCAAGGGCGTCAAGGGCGCGAAGCTGCGTGAGGACGATGTGGTCGACCACTTCTTCCTGACGAGCACGCACAACTGGCTGCTGTTCTTCACCAACAAGGGTCGCGTCTACCGTCTGAAGGCGTATGAGCTGCCGGAAGGTTCGCGCGATTCCAAGGGTCAGCACGTGGCGAACCTGCTGCAATTCGGCCCTGATGAGCACATTCAGGCCGTGTTGTCGATTCCGAACTACGAAGTGGCCAAGTATCTGGTACTCGCCACCCGTTCCGGCAAGGTCAAGAAGACCGCGCTGGCCGAATACGATTCCCCACGTCAAGGCGGTTTGATCGCGGTGCGATTGATGGCCGACGAAAACGGCGAGAACGCGGACGAACTGATCGGAGCCGCGTTGTGCAACGCCGAGGACGATATCATCCTCGTTTCGAAGCAGGGCATGAGCCTGAAATTCCAAGCCAACGACGAGCAGCTGCGACCGATGGGCCGCCAGACCGCCGGCGTTCAGGGCATGAAGTTCCGTGAAAGCGACGAACTTTTGGCCATGGACGTGGTCTGGGGCGAGTCCGACAAGGATCTGCTCGTGGTCACCAACGAAGGCTTCGCCAAGCGCACCGCCATCAGCGAATACCGTCTGCAGGGACGCAACGGCTACGGCGTCAAAGCCGTGCAGCTCGCGGAAGGCCGTGGAACGCTCGTCGGCGCGGTGATAGTCGAGGAGGATGACCAGGTCCTGGCCATCATGAAGTCCGGCAAGGTCATCCGTTCCAATGTGTCCGAAGTCAAGCGCACCGGCCGTAACACCCAGGGTGTCACGCTCGCCAAGCCCGACAAGGACGACGAGATCATCTCCATTGCACGCAACGAGGAAAAGGATGAGGGCGAGTCGGTGGAAAAAGCCGGCGAGAGCACCTCTCCGACCTCCGTCGAGGCATCCGTTGGAGAGCCCGCTCGATCTGCTGTTGAGAAGGCATCCACGGATGGCGATGGCGAGAATGTAGAGGCCTCGGGAGAAGCCGAGTAATCGTCTGTGAACACTGGTAGCCTCAGCCTAAGAACTGGGCACAATCTTGCAAGGAGCAACGATGAGCGAGAACAACGAAGAACAGCAGGATCCCACCCCTGAGGTGCAGGGCGAGGAGCAGGCTCCGCGTGTGGCGCGTTCCGCTTCGAGCCAGCCCGTGACCGGTGGCGAGCAGGCCAAAGCCCATGAGGGTTCCTCCGGTGCGTCCAGTGGTGTGAAGGTGCGGGAAAAGGTTCGCCGCGGCGCTCCTCGCGCGCGCCGAATGAGCCTGTCCCTTACCCGCATCGACGCATGGTCGGCGGCCAAGGTGGCGTTCATGCTTTCCATCGCAGGTGGGATCATCCAGATCGTCGCGGCGGGTCTGCTGTGGGCCATGCTGAACGTTGTGGGCGTGTTCGATCAGGTTACGCAGATTGTGTCTTCCACCGGTCTTGACGCAGGCGGATTCGATCTGACCAACGTGTTTTCCCTGAGCACGGTGTTGAGCGCGGTGACCATCCTTTCGATCTTCGAAGTGATTCTGATCACCATTCTGGTGGTCATCCTCACGTTGCTGTACAACGTGGTGAGCACGCTCGTCGGTGGCGTGCACGTGACGCTCGGCGACGACTGATTCGGCTGTCTTCCGGGACTTCAGGCGGCCTGCATCATTGCGATGCAGGCCGCTTTTGTGTTCTCCGAGGTGCCCAATTCGGTGCAGTGGCGCATCGCGGTGACGTCGACCGTACCTGCGCAAGTGATTTCCATGTTCTGCAGCGCTGCGATTGTGGCGCTCCACCGTCCGCTGCGCACGATTCCTCGTACTGATGTGGGGGATGGCGTTGAGCTGCGGTGGTTCTTCCCGTATGTTCGATTCCGGTGGATCGGACGTACGAGGTGGACGCTTGGGAACAACAAAAACCGGTTTGCGCCAATCCGAGTAAATCAATACGCGAATTGGCGCAAACCGGTTCAGAAGGACGAAATCGGAGTCCGGCTGGTCACAGCACGCCTTGGGCGACCATGGCGTTGGCCACCTTGACGAAGCCCGCTGCGTTGGCGCCGAGCATCAGATCGCCTTCACGGCCGTATTCCTTGGCTGCGTCCAGGGAATTGGCGACGATGTTCTCCATGATGGATTTGAGCTTGCCGTCCACCTCTTCGAACGTCCAGGAAAGGCGGTAGGAGTTCTGGCTCATCTCCAGACCGGAAACGGCCACGCCACCCGCGTTCGCGGCCTTGGCGGGGCCGTAGAGCACGTTATTGGCCTGATATACGGCGATTGCCTCCGGAGTGGAAGGCATGTTGGCGCCTTCGCACACCACGGCGCAGCCGTTGGATACGAGGGTCTTGGCGGATTCCTCGTCGATCTCGTTCTGGGTCGCGCACGGAAGGGCGATGTCGCACGGAACGGTCCAGACGCCCTTGCAGCCCTCGTGATATTCGGAACCCGGCACACGATCCGCGTATTCCCTGATACGGCCGCGGTGACCCAGCTTGATGTCCTTGACCACATCGAGCTGAATGCCGTTCGGATCGTAGATGTAGCCGTTGGAATCGGAAGCGGTTACGACCTTCGCGCCGAGGGCCTGCGCCTTTTCGGTGGCGAAGATGGCCACATTGCCGGAACCGGAGATGACGACGGTCTTGCCTTCGAAGGAATCATCCTTCAGCACGCGCATGGCTTCCGCGGTGTAATAGCACAGGCCGTAGCCGGTGGCTTCGGTACGTGCCAGGGATCCGCCGAATTCGAGGCCCTTGCCGGTCAGCACGCCGGAGTACTCGTCGCGGATGCGCTTGTACTGGCCGAACAGGTAGCCGATCTCACGGCCGCCGACGTTGATGTCCCCGGCGGGAACGTCGGTGAACTGGCCGATATGGCGGCACAGCTCGGTCATGAATGCCTGGCAGAAACGCATGACTTCGGCGTCGGACTTGCCCTTCGGGTCAAAGTCGGAACCACCCTTGCCGCCGCCCATCGGCAGGCTGGTCAGGGAGTTCTTGAGAATCTGCTCGAAGCCGAGGAACTTGATCACGCCTTCGTTCACGCTCGGGTGGAAGCGCAGGCCGCCCTTGTACGGGCCGATCGCGGAGTTGAACTGCACTCGATAGCCGCGGTTGACCTGCACTTTGCCTTCATCGTCGGTCCAGGCCACGCGGAACTTCACCACGCGTTCCGGCTCCACGATGCGTTCGAGCATGCCCGCCTTTTCGTATTCCGGATGCTTGGCCACGACCGGTTCGAGGCTTTCGAACACTTCCTTCACTGCCTGCAGAAATTCCGGCTGGTCGCCGTCTCTCTGCTCGACCTGCGCGTAGACGCGCTTGACGTACTCGTCCGTGAGCATATGGTTCTCCCTAGGATAGGTTGGGTTATCAATAAAACGGTCCCATTTTACGTGGGCGAACAAGACCGGCACAAGATATTGCTCAGGATTTGGCTGGGGCGGTAGAGTGGGTGAGTACGTGAACGCTTGTGACGCAAGGGATGAAACGGTATGAACGTTGGTGAGAAGGGCCGTAAAGCGAGTATGGGTGACGTGGCCAGGGCCGTAGGGGTGTCGAAGACCACGATTTCGCGCTATCTGCACGGCGAGTTCTCCTATATGTCTCCCGAAACGAGGAAGCGCATCGAAGAGGTGGTCAAGGATCTTGATTACCGGCCTAACAGGATGGCGCAGAGTCTGAAAGCCACCGTCAGCCGTATGATCGGGGTGACCATCGCCGATCTGGGCAACCCCTTCAGTTCGTTGCTGATCAAAGGAATCCAAGAAGAATGCAGGGAGCGGGACGTGCAGCTCCTCGTCTGCGATTCCAACAACCAGCCCACATTGGAGCGGAACAACATCGAGTCTTTGCTGGATGCCCAGGTGGACGGTCTGATCGTCAACACGGTCGGCAATAACGACGATTGGCTGGTCGCGTTCCACGACAGGAAGAATCGCAAGCCCGTGGTCATGCTCGACCGTACCGTGCTTCCCGTGATATACGACAGCGTGGCCACCGACAACGACGGTGCCGTGCGTGAGATGATGCTGCATCTGAAGGATGTGGGATTCTCCCATGTTGTGTTCATCACCAAGCCGGGTGAAGGGATCAGCACGCGATCGTCGCGTCGTGCCGCGGTCGAGAAATACAGTGGTTCCCTTGATCTGGGCATGGACGTCCTGATCTATGACGACGATGACGATTTGCGTGAAAAGATCGCCGGCGTCGTGCGGTCGTGCGATCGGTCGAAGGTCTGCCTGTTCTCGAACAACGACGAAAGCATGAGGGATGTTCTGGAAGCGGTTCCCTCTGAAACGAGACGGAAGGTCGGCATGTGCTCGTTCGCGGACCGGCATTGGGCCAAATACAGCGGTGACGGCATAACCTGCCTGGATCAGAATCCGAAGCTGCTTGGAAGAAAGGCCGCGAGGAAGCTGTTCGCGCGCGTCTATGACGGCGTGGATGCCGAATGCTCATTGGAAGAGGTTCCGGCAACCCTGAACGTATTCGCATCCACGAAGGACCGATGATGAATCGAATAGATTCGTGATTGATTGATTGATTGATTGATATTGCGTCCCCGTTGATTCGTCAACGGGGATTTTCTTTTGGGAAATCAACGGACACGCCGTTGTTAACCGGTAAACGTAGTGCGGGTGTATTCTTATGTTAACCGATAAACGAAAACGGTTAACAACATTGTTTTTTCTCCAAATCAATACACTGAGAACAAGTCTCTGGCTCAAGGAGGAGCGAACATGATTATGTGGATCATGGGTATACTGCTCGTGGCGTCATTCGTGTGCTTCGTCATCTACGCGATGAAGGGCGGAAACCTCACCATCGGTTTCTTCGTCCTGACCATCATCTGGACCCTCGTATACTTCCTCGGAGTACCGTTCGGCATAGGCGAATCCTTCGACGTCATAGAGGAAACATTCGCCCAGCCCGCACTGACCTACGGCTCCACCATCATCCAGATCATCTGCGGCGCCTGGTTCGGCCGCGTTCTGGTCGATACGGGCATCGCGGCCTCGATCTCCTACAAAACCGCGAAGGTCGGCGAGAAAAGCCCGGTCCTGGCGACCATCTGCATGGCCTTGGTCACCTGCCTCATCTTCACCAGCGCATACGGCGTCGGTTCGGCAATCGCCATTGGCGTGATCCTGTTCCCGATCCTCGGACGCCTTGGCGTACCGAAGCGCGTGGCGGTGCCGGTATTCACGCTCTCCATCGGCGCGGCGATGTGGATCAACAGCGTGCTGTTCGTGCAATTCGCGGCCTTCTACTCGGACTACAACTCCCCCGACGGACAGGTGATCGAATGGGGCAACCACTACCTGCGCTTCGGCATCGCGGCAATGGCGGTGCAGATGCTCGGCGTGATCATCTTCATCCTCATCAATTCCAAGGCGATCAAGAACGGCGTCCCCTACGAAGTCGGCGATCCGGCCGAACGCAACGACGACATTCCGCAAGTGCCGGTATGGACCTACGTACTGCCGATCGTACCGGTGGCGCTGAGCATCATCCTGCAGTGGGATGCGGTTCCGGCTCTGTTCCTCGCATCCATCATCGCCTTCCTCGGCACCGGACACATGAAGACCTACAAGGGATTCGTCTCGATCCTCAACTCCACCGCGAAGACGGCAATCGGAGACATCGGAAGCCTGATCATCATGCTGCTCGTACTGCGATTCTTCCAGCATGCCGCGGTCACGGTCATGGCGGACTTCGGTCCGGCGCTCACCTCCGTGGTGCCGAACAACCAGATGATCCTCGCTCTCGCGGTCTGCATCCTCGCGCCCCTCGCGCTGTTCCGTGGCCCGCTGGAGCTGTACGGAGCGGGATCCGCCGTGATCAGCATCCTCATGGGCATGGGGGTCTTCAACGCATGGTTCCTGTTCGCGTTGCTCGTCGTACCGTCCATGACCTGCATCTCCAGCTGTGTGACCCAGTCGTGGAACATGTGGGCCGTCGAATACAACGAGCTCGAACCGAAGACATTCCTCAAGAACGGTGTTCCGGTCTACTGGCTCTGCACCTTCCCGATCATGGGACTGGCCTCGCTGCTGCTGTTCTGACGGCGTAAACGGCATGTCAATCGCAAAACAATTGTCTGAACACTAAGGAAACAACATGACCACCATCGGAATCAACACGCTGGTATACATGGACGCGCTGCGTGAAGGCGTGGCGCAGTCCGCCATCCTTCCCCAAATCGCGAAACTGGGCGTATCCCTGGCGGAGGTAAGAAGGGAATACATAACGGAGGAAGCCGAGTTCGACGCAATCGCACAGACCGCGGAAAGCAACGGCGTGAGGCTGTTCTACTCCGTGCCGGAATCCATTACCGTCAATGGCGGCGTCAATCCCGAATTCGACAGATTCCTCGGCGAAGCGAAGCGCATGGGCGTGATCAACGTGAAGTTCAACCAAGGGGATGTCAAGGACGTCGAACCGCGGGTTCTTCGGGAAATCGACGAAAAGGCAGCGCAATACGGCGTGACGCTGAGCGTCGAGAACGACCAGACTCCGGAAAACGGCACCTTCGCATGCACGTCCGCGTCTCTTGAGCACATTGCCGAAAACGATTCGGCCATAGGCTACACGTTCGATCTGGGCAACTGGTATTGGCGCGGAGAGGACGCTCGGCAGGCGTTCGACGTTCTGCTGGAGCATATCACCGTCTTCCATCTGAAGAACGTCAACGGCGCCGCAAACAAGGAAGAGCTTTCAACCACCATGCTTCAGGACGGCGTGATCGCCTGGCGTGAGATGTTGGACGCGTTGCCGGACAGCGTGCCTGTCTTCCTGGAGTTCCCGATTCCCGAAGATCAGGTCGAAGAACAGCTGAACATCGTGCGCGAAGCCGTGAAATAGCTCGTGAAACGCAGTGTGCGATAAGTCGTGAAGTAAGTCGTGAAGTAAGTCGTGAAGTAAGTCGTGAAGCAAGTCGTGAAGTAAAGGAGCGCAATGTCGGAAGTCATGACCATCGGCGAACCCATGGTGAACCTCATCGCCGATTCCAACGAAACCTATCTTGAGGCGCGAACGTTGCCAAGGCAGATGGCGGGTGCCGAATTCAACGTGGCGATCGGCGTCAACAGACAAGGCCATTCCATCAGCTATGTGACCACGCTCGGCAACGATTGGCAGGGAGACCTGATTCTCGAATACATGAACGGCGTGGGAATCGACACCGGCAACATCCGACGCAAGGATGGCGCATCCACCGGATACCAGCTCAAAGTGCGTTCCAGTGACGGCGAGCCGAAGGTCATCTACTTCCGTGCCGGGTCCGCGGCATCCCAGACCATGCCGCAGATCGTTGACGGCATTGATTTCACCGGAGTGCGGATTCTTCATGTGACCGGCATCTTCTCTGCGCTCACGCCCAACACGTACGACACCGTGACCCACCTGGTGGAGGCGGCGAAGCGGCACGGCGTGACGGTGCTGTTCGACCCGAATCCGAGGCCGACGCTGTGGCCCAGCAAGGAAGCCATGGTCGATGCCACAAACAAGCTGGCGGCGATGTCGGACGTGTTCATGCCCGGACTGGAGGAAGGACGGTTGTTCTCCGGCCTGGACGATCCGCGGGACATCGCGGACTTCTATCTGAACATGGGGGTCGAAAAGGTCATAATCAAACTCGGCGACGCGGGGTCCGCGCTATTCGAACGAAACGATCAAGGCGAACGCCTGGAAACAGTGGTTCCCAGCTTCGTGGTGAGCGTCGTGGACACCGTGGGAGCGGGAGACGGATTCGCATCCGGCGTCATCACCTCGCTTCTGGAAGGGCTCGACAACGAACATCTTCTGGAACGTGCGAACGCGGTCGGCGCCATTCAGGTGACCAGCGTGTCCGACTCGGAAGGATTGCCGACATCCGAGGAACTGAGCAAATTCATCGCATTCACCCCACGTAAGGAAATCGCGCTGTAGGGCGGAAATCCGCGGCATTTGGAGAATCTTCGAAGAAGGTTTCCCGTGTCGACGTTACATGCCGACGTTACAAGCCGACATTCTGAGACGGAAAGGAAAATCATGAAACTGCAGGTGGCAATCGACCGTGTCGACGTGGAACGCGCCGTAGAGATAGTCGAATCCCTTGCCGGTCAGGCGGACATCATCGAAGTGGGAACGTCGCTGACCAAGGAATTCGGCGTGAAGGCGCTGCGTCCGATCATCGACGCGGCACACGGAACAAGCGTTCTCGGAGACATCAAAACCTGCGACGAGGGCGCATACGAGTTCAATCTCGGCTACGAGAGCGGATTCGACTATCTGACGGTCATGGGATCATCCTCGCTTGGAACGCTCCAGGTATGCGCGCAAAGCGCTGCGGAGCACGACAGGCTGATGATGATAGATCTGTTGGAATGCGACGACGCACGAATTGAGAAGATCAGCGGATTCGCGGACGCCATCTACTGTCTGCACACATCCGTTGATTCGGGAGACACCGGCGATCCTGTGGCGCAGGTGAGGGAATTCCGGGAGAAATTCCCGCAAATCGGCCATATCGCAATCGCCGGAGGTATCAAAAAGCGTCAATTGGCGGCGCTTGCGCAGGAAAACATCGACATCGTGATCATGGGATCGGCCATCACCAAAGCCGACGATATCGCAGCGGCATGCGAAGCGTGCAGAAAGGAAATGAAATGAGCAACGAAACCGAACGGAATAACGAGATCCTCGATCAGATCGTTCAGGAAATCCAAGGCGTGGTCGCAAAAATGAACGAGCGCGACCTGGATGATGCCATGACGCTGATTACCAAGGAATCGCGTGTGTATGCGGCCGGAGAAGGCCGTTCCGGCTTCCAGGCGCGTAGCTTTGCCATGCGCATGATGCACATCGGCTATACGAGCTACATGATGGGTGAAACCATCTGCCCGTCCATGCATGAGGGTGACGTGCTGCTGGCGATTTCCGGCTCCGGCACTACCCGACGTACCGTCGAGGATGCCCAGGCCGCCGCGAAACTCGGCGTGAAGGTCATCGCGGTGACGTCCAAGCCTGAATCGCCGCTTGCCGCAGCCGCCGATGCCGTGATCATGGTGCCTGGCCGAGTCAAGGGTGAGGCGGGCGGATCCATCCAGCTGCTCAGCTCCCTGTTCGACCAGAGCGTGCACATCGCGCTCGATGCGCTTTGCCTGAAGCTCTCCATCCGAGACAATGTGTCGGATGAGGATGCGGGTGCGAACCACGCCAACGTCGAGTAGGTTCAGACTCTTTGACGTTGGTCCGAACCGGGTCTGGGTCCGTTTCGGTTGTATTTGCTGAAATTGTGTTGAATCGGCCTGAAATGGGCCGAATATGGCCGAATCGTGCCGAATCGGCCTGAATATGGCGGCTGCCGACGACATCATGTGATCGTCGGCAGCCGTTTTTTAATCGTCGGATGATGGCTGACCGTGAATCCTCGTGAAGGAACAACGGGTGCCGATGGGGTGATTGTAGGGAACGGTTCCTCGTAGTGGCTATAGGATGTTGCTGAGCGCCGATGGGCGTCGAAACAAGATGAGGAGGAGCCATGCTCGCAGGATTCAAAAAATTCATTGCCCGTGGAAACATGATCGATATGGCGGTCGGTGTTGTTATGGGCGGCGCCGTCACCACCGTGGTCAATTCGATAGTGGACAGCGTGATCAATCCGTTCATCGCGATGATCTTCGGCAAGCCGAACATGGATGGTCTGCTGGCGATCACCTTCAACGGCGCGACCGTTTCGTTCGGCGCCGTGCTTGGTGCGGTGCTGAATTTCCTGGTCATCGCGATTGCCGTCTACTTCTGCATTCTGGTGCCGATCAACAAGTTCCGAGACGTTACCGAAGCTCTTGTGGCCAAGACGAAGCTTGCCGAACTGCAGAAGGCGGAAGAAGAGGCCGCCACGGCCGAACCGTCCGCCGAAGAGAAGACGGTGATGCTGCTGCAGCAGATTCGTGACGAGCTCGCCAGGCAAAACGCTACTGCAGGGGCCGCAGACGACGTGGTTTCCGCTCCCAAGGCTTGAGCTACGGTTGGTTTGCGTCGGTATGGGGATACTGATTGGGTGGGGCTATCCTCATACCGACGCTGAAGGTATGGTTTGCGTCGGCACGGGGATAGTGCCGGGTTGTGAGTATTCCCGTACCGACGTAAGTGGTGTGGTTTGCGTCGGTATGAGGATAGTGTGGGATGTCCGGTATTCCCATACCGACGCAAATGGCCGCAGGAGGGGTGTCGGCAAGAATATGGCAGCAAGAATGCGGCCGTCGGAACGGCAGTGTGCGCCGGTCGCTACCTTCGTCTGATGACAGTCGCCAATCCAGCCATGATAAGAGCGGCGGTCATGATGGCCGCCATCCATACGGGCGTTTCGGCACCGGTCGACGGCAGTTTAGAAGCGTTCTTTATGGAATTCGCTTTCGTGGCGCCAGAATCCGTTTTCGCGTCCGTTCCGGAATCCGGCGTCTTCCCGGAATCCGGCGTTACGTCCGGCGTTACATCGGAATCCGACTTGTCCACCTTCATTTCGGTGGTCAACGACCAGTGACGTAGTGTGTTCGGATTCTCCTCATTGGTGACTTCGTCAATGTCGGCTCCGACCTCAATCCAACGATTGCCGAGCCAAGCGCCGCAACACGGTCCGGCCACGCCAAGTTCGGTCTGTGCCTTCGTCTGCGGATTTATGAAGATGACGTGGCCCACATAGGAAGTTCTGATGAGTGAGAGAGGGGCGTTCTCAGTGAAGAGCCATGCGACCATGCCCTGATCGGAAATTTTGATACGAGCGGTGGAATAGGGTGCGTCCGACACGTCAATCGAATCAAGCAATTCACCTTCGGTCGAGTATACGAGCAGTTGACTCTTCTGGGTGAACTGCTCGCCATCCGCCATTATGCTCTCTCTGGCCACATAGATCTTGCCGTCTGAGATTTTGGCGTCATTGACGACCAGATTGTTGGGGATGGTGAGCGTCAGCACAGGTTCGACGGCACTGGCTCCATCGGCCAGTATCGATTCGTTTCGGTAGAAGGAGATGGATCCGTTGGTTTCTTTGTAGGAGCCGCCGTGTGCCATATATGTGAATCCATCGCCTGCGTTTCCGGCATTGGTGATTTCACCGACGTCCGCGGGCAACTTCAGATTTACACGTGTTTCGGTAATGCCGTCCGTCCCGTATTCCAACATCACGAGATCGGTGGTGGAGAGATCGCGGAAAGCGACGGTGTCGCCGATCGCAAAGTGATCCGAATATTGCTCCGTATCTCCGCAGTCGCGTATGGCAAGGACATTCCCGGTCGAAAGGTCAATCCAAGCGTCCTGGCCTTTACTATAGAGGGGAGCAGAGAATGACGAATGCAGGAGCGCCATGCCGTTGCCCAAATCGATGGCCTGTATCGCAAAGTCGTCTAAACCCGTGCACAACGCGTTCGCGTCGATGTCGATGGAATCGGCGGTGGATCCGTCTTCGCTGATACGCAGCAGTTTCAGCGTTTTTTCATGTGTTCCGTAATTCCAGGTCGCCTGGAAGAAATAAGGATGACCGTTATTGTCGGTGAGAACATCCGTGGTCATTGGATTTCCCTTGTAATCGACGGAGGAACTTTCGTAATTGCCGGACGCTTCGATACTTGCCAAATCGGCGATTTGCAGTGGAATGCGAATTTCGTCGGAGAGGATCTTCTCACCTCCATCGAAACCGATGCTGAAGAAACCTGCGGGTATTACGATTTCGGCGCTGCTGTTGCTTTTCAGTACTCCGGGATTGAAGGCGATGGACGTGTGAAGTCCCGAATCGTCGTAACTGCATCTGAAGTTTGATGAGTATTTGTCCGCGGCATAGTGTGTGCCGTCAACCACCAGTTCAATGGATTCGATGGGAAGGAGCGTGGAGGCCGTCCAAGTCGGTGTGAAATTCAGGGTAGTGAATCCGTTGATCGTGGTTTTACCGGTCGGAGTCAACTCGAACGTGCGCCGTTCGGAGGGTGCGGTCCATGAGAATTTGACTTGCGCCGAAGATTCCTGTTCTTCGGTTATTTCGAAGGTCACGCCGGTGTAGCCAGCTTCTTGGCTATCGTAGTAGTTGGTCGATGGTTGCGTATTAGGGGAGACCAGGGCTCCTTCGTGAAGGAATTCTCCTGTTATGCTACCTTCGGAAGTGACCAAAGACTCGAATAGTCGATTTCCGGTTTTGTCGTAGGTGTTGTTTTTCTCGAAATTCGTGCCGGCCGCATTCAGCGAGGCTTGGACTCGGAACGCTCGGACGCCATACCCCAGAAGACTGTCCGAAAGAGAGATCTTCTGATTTCCTGCGGCATGGTCGAACTGCAGCAGGAAGAACGAGGTGAATAGGTTCCCGGAAAGAATCGCCTTATCCGGGGAGACCGCCACGAAACCGCCTGTCTCTTCCGTGTTGTCGCTGGTATAGGGGGTGAGGTCGACGCTCGCGGCATCGTCGTAATGAACGATGTCGCCGGTGCCGATTCGAACATCCACACCTTCGGAGGTTGTGAGAACGTACGTGATGTCTTCGGGTGTGATCCAGCCTAACAGCCATTTGAACAGGCCGTTCTGGTCGCCAATGTTGTTGTCCATCATGTCGAAGGTATTGGTACCAAGGCCTGAGTAATCGCCATAGGCATACAAATCTGGAAGTCCCAGTACATGGCCGGTTTCATGAATGAGCACCTGTTCGAAGCCGTCGGACCAATGCGTTCGGGTGGAGAACTTCACCGTTGCGCGGACATGCTTTCCATCAAACTCACGTTGGCCCAGGTCGCTATCGGAGGAAACTCTTGATTCACTTGGCCACCATGTGGTTGACCATTTGCCGCACTCTCCTGCGAACTGCAGATATACGGCGTCGATATAGCCGTCATTGTTCGCGTCGGCTTGGGAGAAGTCGATTTGATCATCGACTCCATTAAGCGCTTCGGCGAAGAGTCCTTCAGCGTTAGCGGTAGATGTGTAATACGAACGTGGATGCTGGGCGGTGTAGTGGGCGATTGCGGTGGCTTGGTAATCGAGTTTGCCGAAGGAAGAGCGCTCGTAGTAGGCGTGAAGGCTTTCGTACGGGTATAGCGCATCGGCGGCGTCTTGGGGGCCGTTGAACGCGTTGAGCAGATCCTCGTCGGTCTCATTCTCAGGGATGGTTTCCGCGGCTTCGGAACCGTCTTCGCTGGCGGGAAAATCCACGCGGACCACCACGGCACGGGCTTTGCCGGTGGTGGACAGTCCCAAAGCGTCACCCGTCGGGAAAAGGGAGTCATTGGATTCCTCAAGCAGCGAGGCCTCCGAGATGCCGGAAATACGTTGCTGCGCCTGGGCTAGAAGCGCGGGAGAGACTTCATGCTGGCCTTGGAACGGAACGCTTTCATCCGTTTCCGCGAACGTGAGATTCGGAAAAACCAGTGAAGAAGCCACGAGCGCCAGTGCTGCGACGAAACCCCATACGCGTACGGCAATCCTGCCCATGATCTTCTCTCCTTGCAGAACGTAACGTAATGAAGAAATTCTAACATTGCGACGGGGGATATTTGGGGGTGTATGTTCCTTTGCTATGTTGTGCCATTGAGTGCTGGCTACGATTCACCGGTAGTTAAAACGGTGGTTATTGAGACTATAAACCATGGCGAACGAACACGAACGGCGCACTGCGTCGGACTCCGGAAACGACGCATTCCCGTTGGAAACATTGGGTTTTCGGCATAAAATAAGGGATTCCAGAATGCTCTGAAATCCCTGTCTGTGGAGCTAAGGGGATTCGAACCCCTGACCCTCTCCATGCCATGGAGATGCGCTACCAGCTGCGCCATAGCCCCGTGGAGCTAGCCGGGTTCGAACCGGCGACCCTCTGCTTGCAAAGCAGATGCGCTACCAGCTGCGCTATAGCCCCATAGTCGAAAAAAGCGGCCCAGCCGCTCAATCCTATCTACGTGGGCCCGGGAGGACTTGAACCTCCGACCTCATCCTTATCAGGGATGCGCTCTAACCACCTGAGCTACGGGCCCGATCCTGCCGTGCTGTTAAGCACAACGAGTTAATATAATACGTGAATCTTTTCGAAAGTCAACCTTGTAAGCGTTTCGGCGTGTCGCAGCGATTGACGGGTGTGAAATCATATGATGACGCTGGTCTGCGTAACAATGGCGGCATGCCGTACTGCCATCGTGACGACCACAGAAAAACGAATCTCCTCAATCGCGGGAAAGTGAGCGAAATCGCGGAGAAGACGATGGATATCGCAGGTGTGACGGTGCTCATCCAGCGTAAGCCGATCAAAAACATGTATCTGCGTATCAAACCGCCGAATGCCGATGTCGTTATTTCCGCACCGGAGAGGATGCCGGAATCCGCGATAGTGAGATTCGTGGTCGAGCGTCGCGAATGGATAGAGCAGGCGCAACATGGGATGCGGCAGGCAAGGGACAGACAGATCGCGCGATCAGGGGAGTCAAGCGGAGAAAGCGGCGCCGAAAGCGGGTTCGTGTGGACGGAGGAACTCAAGAGCAAGGCGCGGCGGAATATCGAATCGGCATTGCCGGCGATGCTTGCTAAGTGGGGGCCGATCATCGGCAGAAAGCCGACGAGGATCACACTGCGCATCATGACATCGCGCTGGGGGTCGTGCACTCCCCGAACCGGACGCGTCAGGCTGAACCTGCAGCTGGGGCTGATGGATCCCAAATTCCTTGAGTACGTGCTGGTCCATGAGATGACGCACTTGTGGGAAAACGGCCACGGAGAGGGGTTTCAGAGGCGTATGAGCGCCTACTTGCCGCAATGGAGACGGTTGCGCAAGGAAATCAACCGACATGTGGTCATGACTACGCAGTGACCGGAGGGTCCGCGCCGAACGGACGTTCCCGGTGAATCCCACTATTGCGCGTCGCTGTGCCTGCGTACCTCAATCGTTTCGATGCGTCGGCCATCGACCTTCGTGACGGTCATGTCATAGCCATCATCGGATGGCAGCACATCGCCGACCTCGCCCATTTTCCCGGTATTGGCAAGGAAATAGCCGGCAACCGTCTCATATGGTCCGTCTTCCAGCTCAATGCCGGTCAGATCCGCGAAGTCCTCAATCGTCATGCCGCCTTCGATGGTGGCCACGCCGTTCACGAAAGCGGTGCGTTCGGTGCGTTCTCCGCCCTTCTCTTCCGGAAGATCGTATTCGTCACGAATATCGCCGACCAATTCCTCGGTCATATCCTCCAGCGTGACGATGCCGTCGGTGCCGCCGTATTCGTCGATCACCACGGCCAGGTGGATGCCGCGTTTGCGAAGCAGTTCAAGGCTCGGCAGCAGTTTCGATGTGCCTGGAATGGAGATTCCCTCGCGGGTCACGTCGGCAACGGTCTTCGCTTCAGGGTCGCGTACGTCAAGCAGGTCGCGCACATGCACGAAACCGAGCACGTCGTCGAAATCCTTGCCGGTTACGGGGTAGCGGGAGTACGGCATTTCCCGCACGTAGGTCGCGGCGTCCCCGATGCCCATGCTTCCGTCCAGGAACACAACGTCGGCGCGGGGGCGCATGACTTCGGCCACGATGGTTTCGGAAGCGTCGAACACGTCGTCGAGGATGGTGCGTTCGTCTTTGCTGAGGTTGGTGTTGGAATTGACGAGTACGCGCAGCTCCTCGTCAGAGACCTCGCTGTCGGTCTCGTTGGGGTCGAATCCGAGCAGACGTACGATTCCGTTCGTGTTTTTGCCGATCAGCCAGATGATTGGTTTGCAGACCTTCGCGAACGCGTGAATCGCCGGCACCACGGCGCGTGCGATCTGTTCATTGCGCTGCATGGCGATACGCTTCGGCACCAGTTCCGAGATGACGATCGAGCAATACGAGATGATGATCGTCAGCACGATGGTCGTGAGCGGAGATGCCACGGTTTTCGGCACGCCCCAGCTTTCGACGACGGGCACGATGTAGGGCGCGATCGAGGATTCGCCGAACGATGCCGACAGGAAGCCGGACAGCGTGACGCCGATCTGCACTGTGGAAAGGAACGTGTTCGGATCGCGCGCGATCTGTGCCACCCGCTTGCCGCGTGCATCTTCCTGCTCCATCTGGTCGATCTGCGATCCGCGCAGGCTTACCAGCGCGAGTTCGGTTCCGGCGAACACGGATCCAAGCAGAAGGAAGATGAAAATCAGCAGGATATTCAGACCAAGTGACATGCTTCCAATCTAAAGCAACGTCATGTCAATACCGTGGGCGGCGCAACTTCATCGGCTTTCAGCGAAGTCGCCGTCAGAAACTCAGGACTTCGACCTTGCCGGAATCCAGCTGATAGCGTGCGCCGACGATCATGAGACGATCCGTGGCGAGCGCCTGCTGAATCGACTTCGAATGTTCCACCAGTTGCTCGATGGTACGAGCGATGTGCACGCGTTCGAAATCCTCGTTGGATTCGAGTTCCGTCTCGTGCGCCTGCCAGATGGAAAATCCGACGGTGCGCAGCATGATCGATTTCGAGTTCATGATGTGTTCGTCGATGTCCGCGACGTTGTTGGCGGCGGTGAGCGAATCTTCGGCGTCGGCGGTCAATTCGTTCAGCAGGGCTTCGTATTCTTTCGACGCCTGCTTGATCGCGCCGCAGTTCTGGTGGCCAAGTACCGTCAGCAGACGGACGCCGAGCACGTCCACCGCGTATTCCAGGGAGGCGATCACGGCATCGTCGATGATTTGGCCGGCAGTGCGTACGGTGAACAGTTCGCCGAGGCCGGAATCGAAGATGATGTCCGGGCTCACCCGCGAATCGGAGCAGCAGAGCACGGCCGCTTCCGGCGCGTGTGTATCGATAAGCGCTTCACGTGCCTCGGCGCTGCGATTCGGATGCACCGGCTTGCCTTCCGCAAACCTGCGATTACCGGCCAGCATACGGCTCCATACGCCGCTCGCCGTACCTTCGATGTCGTTCTGGTCCACAAACAGTTCGTCTGACATTGACGCAACCTCCAATTTTCGCTTCCCGCCCATCATACGGTCCGGAACCGTGTCCGTGCCGTAACTTTCGACACATTCCGCGTAATGGATGTCATCCGTCGCGGATGATCGTCCACCGATGATTCGCGGTTGCCCGCAGTTATTCGCGAATCAGTGAATCGTTGCGGTGGGTTCGTCCAGAAAGTCGATGATCTTCTTCAGGTACGGTTCGATGATGCTGTTCGGCATGGAGAATATCTCGTGCAGGGAACGGTCGTAGCGTACCTTTTCGATGGTCCCGCCTCCTTCGCGCACGCGTTCGATGAAGGCGTCCTGCGGTTCGTTCAACACCCATACGTCAAGTCCCGCCTGGAACAGCAGCGTCGGCGTTTCGATGGCGCCGCACATTTCAGGTTTGAGTATGGCGCGGGACAACGCCATGGCCTGATTGGCCCATTCGAATGTGGCGGCGTTCGTCTGGTAGGAGGAGTCGGCCTTGCGTTGCTCGTGGAACCAGCGTACGCGCGCTTCCGATGCCCCACGGTATTCGTCCATATTGAGTTCTTCGGAAAAATCCGTGTGGCCGAACACCCGGGCTTTGCCGAAGCCCACGGCACACAATGTTCCGACGACGATGCGCGCTATCCAAGTGGGCATTCCCACCACGGGTGCGATCATCGGGGCGGACAGCACGGCTTTGTCGAACAGGGTTGGATACCGTTCCAAAACCGCGGCTCCGATTCCGCCCCCCATGGAGTGGCAGTACAGGTTCATGGGAAGCCCTGCGGCGTATTCACGGCCGACGGTTTGCGCGAAAGTCGCGAAATCGGAGACGTAGCGTCGCCAATCGTCGATCCATACGAGACTTGGATTGGTCATGTCATGCGCCGAATGGCCATGTCCTCGATGCTCGAACACGCATACCGAATAGCCGCACTTGAGGAAATACCAGACCATTTCGCTGTATTTGCGGCCGAATTCCGTGAATCCGTGCGATATGACCACGGCGCCGCGGAACGTTCCGGAAGCGTCGTTGCCGTGCAGGGAGTTGAACACGCGGACGTCGTAGCAGCAGTAGTGCAGTTTGCCGGGCTTCTTCAGCGTGGGCAGGGGATTGTCGTCCCAATCGGTGGAGGCCGGTTTCATCCAGCCTTCGGTCATGCATGCTTCCAGCGCTGGAAGGACCGTATGTTCCATTTCGGCGGCGTAGTGCGTCTCGTCGATAATCGTAACCGTCATGGAACCATCATAGACATCCGAAATCGAAAGCGGCATGAATGTGCGTTTGCAATGATTCCGACCGTCTCCGGCAGCCCTCTTGCGTGAATGATGCGTTGCACTGAAAGTGCGGGAAAAGCCAGTCCGAAAGACATGGGTCCGGCCTAGCATAGGGTGTATGAAGATTCTCGGTGCAACCATGGTGGCGGCCCTGCTGTGCTTCGGAGTTCCGGTACAGACGGCGGACGTCGTCGACGATCCTTCCGTGGTGGTCTACTGCCCTCCGCCGCTGCAGTGGCTTTGCGGCAAATAGGCGGATGCGGGTGGACGGAATGCCTCAACCCAAGATTCACCGTGTGGCGTTGGTGGACAATGATCCGCGAACGTTGGAGTCGATGAGCCTTCTTATCGAGCACCGGGTGCCGACCGCATATGTGGTGTGGGCCGTGTCCTCCGGTGACGAGGCGCTCGAATACTGCCGTAACACGGAACACAATCTCAACTTGATGATCCTTGATATGTCGATGGAAGGATTGCAGGGTCCGGCCACGTGCCGCCGCCTGCGATTGATGGGCAAGCGCATGCCGGTTCTCGGCATCACCAGTTTTTCGACCAACAGATACCACGACAGAATGGTGGAGGCCGGCGCGCAGGGGCTGATCGGCAAGGAGAACACGGAGCAACTGGCCAATGCCATCGTGCGCATGTGCAACGGGGAAACGATGAAGGGTTTTGAATCGCCGGCGCTTTCCGTGCTGCGGATCGGTATGGAAAACGAGACCGCCCCGGCGCTTACCGTTCGTGAGGAGCAGGTCATATCGCAATGCGCGGAAGGTCTGCTCGACAAGGAGATCGCCGAGCGATTGCATATTTCCGAAGGTACCGTGCGCAAGCATATGCAGAGCATTCTGAAGAAGCTCAACTGCAAGACGTCTCGGCAGGCTGTGGCTTTATGGGTGAGGTCCAATGAGTTCTGATCTGATCAGCAGGCATATCGCCTGGCGTAATCGGTTCCGTACGGAACATCCGAATCTGTGGCATCCGATTCGTTTCGTCTTCATGCTGGTGGCGCTGTCTTGGATTCTGCTCGGTATGGTGATGGCTCCGCCGCACAATGTCATGGCGATCGTCTGGAATCTGCTCGAACTGGTTGTGTTGGTTCTCTCGCCCGTATGTCCGAAATCGACATCGACGGCGTTCATCGTTATGGAGCTGATTGGAACCTTCGCCATCGCGGAGTCGTCCACTTCGCTTATGCCGGGCATCATGTATGCGTTCGGACTGCTCTCCTACGAGACCAGCAACATCGTAGGATTGATGCTCGTATGCTACATAACGGCCTATCAGTTCATCCAAACCTACGTGTTCGATATGCAGCCGGGCAATAATGCGGCCATCATATCCATGTTCGGGCTCTGTGTTCTTTTGGGAAGAGGACTTCGTTGGCGTGAGGATCTTTCCCGTGAACGCTTGGATGCGATGAAGACCAAGGCGAAGCTTGCCGAAATAGAGAACAGGGGTCGGATATCCGACGCTATTCACGATGCCGTCACGGGAGACCTTTCCGCAGCGGCTTTCATCACGCAACGTCATCTTGCCGATAAAGGTTCTTTCGTATCCGCTACGTCGGATCAAGAGGACTGGCGTCAGGTGAACGAATACATTCTTTCCGCTTTGACGAGTGTGCACAGCGTTATCGATGGGCTGAACACAAAACCGCAGACCGTCGGCAGGAGAGACGCGGATGGGGACGCCCTCATCAAACTGCTGAGCGATTCAATGGAACAAGGCGACGCGCGCATGCGTAGGCTCGGCTTCAACATGACGTCCGTCTGCCATACCGCAGGCGGGGTTCCGAGCGCGTCGCGCGAAATGAGCGGGCTGGTCAACGATCTACTGCGCGAGGTGTATGCGAATATCGCGCGCCATGCCGAACCGGGATGCGCGGTCGATCTGTCGGTGATGCTCAAGCCGAACGCCATCGAAATAACGCAGATCAACGCGGTGAAAAACAAGGATGTCGACGGTGGGCTTCCGGGAGGCCATGGCCTTGATGCCTTCAGAAAACAGATCGAATCGCATCACGGAACAATCGCCACGACATCCCGTAATGGTGAATGGACATTGTTCGCCTACCTGCCGGTAACGGTGGTGGACACTTCGCCAGAGGTCATGGAATACGCCATGGCGTAGTGATTTTCCTGACGGAACTACACAAAAGCGGTACCCCCTGACTTGCGTATTCGTTTCAAAGCGCTCTAACTTTTCCTACTGAGAGGGGGATGCACGTTTTTCGACGGCCGTGCGGATGATTGGCGATCCACATCGACATCGGAGAGCGCGCACCTACTTACCTGGGGTTATCTATCGGATCGCCGAGCCATCTTCCCATGATGAAGGCTCGGCGATTTCATCGTGTCGGACACGGCGGCCGTCAACGCTTCAGCGCATCGGCAAGAAAATCGCGCTGCAGTATCAGCAGATTCTCCGCGACGGCCTCATCGTTGGTCATATGCGTGATTCCCGTCAACGGGAGGAACGTGTGCTCGCGTCCCGCGGCCATCAACGCCTGGCTGAGACGCAGGCTGTGCGCGATCGTCACGTTATCGTCGGCAAAGCCGTGGATGAGCATGAGCGGGCGCTTGAGAAGCGGGGCATCCCCGATGATGCTGTTGCGTTCGTACGTCGCCGGATCAAGTCCCAGATAACGTTCGGTGTAGTGGGTGTCGTACAAGGTCCAATCGGTCGGCGGCGCACCCGCGCAAGCCGCGGCGACCACATCCGGAGCCCGCAGCACGGCAAGGGCGGAAAGGAAGCCGCCATACGACCATCCGATCATCGCAACCCGTTCCATATCGGCTTCGGGAACCTGACCTTCCAGCGAGGAGAGCGCATCCGGCAGCGCGCGCACGGCATCGACCTGATCCTCCAGCGTCACGCTCTTCATGTCCTCGTAGATGGCGCGATCCCACTTCGGGCCGCGTCCGGTGGTGCCGCGACCGTCCGCCGTGACGACGATATACCCCTGATCGGCCCACCACTGCGCGTCCCAATAGAACGACTGACTCTCCACGACCTGCTGGAAGCCTGGGCCTCCATACGGTTTCATCAGCACGGGAAGCTTCTCGGCATGCGAGTACCCGCTGTTTTCGGAAGGCATCACGATCGCCGTATACAAAGCGCGCTCCCCCAATCGCATGAAACGCACATTCGGCGCAAAACCGGGGGCGGCGGCGAAATTGTCGATCGGCGCGACGACCATCGACGTCATCGGCACGCCATTTTCATCAACGGAGGCAACATTCATGCAATGCTGCATCTGCAGAAGCGAATCGTTCATGCCGCGGCCGGTCACTACACAGCCGTTCCCGGCGCGAGACATGGTCCATTGACCGGGCTCGTAGGTAAGAGGCTCCCACGTTCCATCGAAACGAATGGAGACCACATCGAAACTGCGCGCATCATGATCGGCGGCATTCGACTCCCATAGGAACGGCACGTCCGGCATAAGCTCCGGCGTGCGCTGCACCACGCACAGCACATCCGTGTCGGTCACATCAAGCACCTCACGAACCTGCAGACCATCAGGCGTGAAAGCCTTTCCGGAAACGGTCAAACGGTTCGTGTCGGCCTGCATGTCGTTGACCGCGCCCACAAGCCGTCCGTCGGGAGTGTAGGCGGGAGTGCCCGGAATCAAATCGATCCAACAGTCGTTGGCATGCTCCTCCAACACGCGCGTCGTGCCGGGACGCTCGCCGTCCGGGTACTCGGGAATCGTGATGGAGAAGGTCTCCACCTCGCTGCCGTCCTCGTCGGTGAACTCGGCTTCCGGCATGCTCATGGTCACGATCGGCTTGCCGACATGCACGGCGAGCGTCTGATCATGCTGTTGCAGACGATTCTGCACCTCGATGATCGGCTCGTGTCCGGCGGTCCAGCTCACCGCGGCGAGATATTCGTAGCGTTCACGGTCCCAGACCACTTCGTTGGCGATGCCTCCGTAGTAGCAGCCGTCTTCATCGAAACCGAGCTCCAACAGGGTCAGATGCACGTCGGCATTGGAGGTCAGTGCCTGCGGATAGCGGCGTGCCTGCGCGGAACTGGTCGGATTGGCCGGGTCGGAAAGATGCCAGACCGGCTCATTGGAGGAGTCGAAGGTTTCGAAGAGCACGTATTTGGAGTCGGGCGACCACCAGAAACCGTCGTAACGGTCCATCTCCTCACCTGCGGCGAATTCGGCGAGTCCGATTTTCCACTCGCCGTCGTTCTCTCCGTCGCGTTCCGGAACGGACGCCACCACCGATACGGCATCCCCGTCATCCTCGTTTTCCGGATTTCGCGCAAGATCAACGTCGATCAGATACGTGCCGGTGGTGTACATGATGTGTCTGCCATCGGGGCTGATGCGCGGGTTCAGCACGGGCTTGAGATCGTCGTCCAACGTGATGCCTCGTGTCATGCCGGCCGCGATGTCGGTGAGGAACAACTGGCCGTTGATCGTAAAGGCGACGCGGTTGCCGGCAGCGTCGACATGGTATCCGACGATTCCGGAACCGCCTTCGCGCGCACGCTCGCGTCTTGCCTTCTCCTCTTCGGGTACGTTCTCGTCTTCGGCGTCGTCCAGGAGTTCGCGTGGATCGGCAAGCAACACTTCCGTGTTGGTTCCGTCTTCGTCGATCACGTTCATCCATAGCGAATTGACGGTGTCTTCCGGGCCTTCGGAACGCAGGAACAACATGCGCGATCCGTCGGCGATCGCTTGCGCGGAACGTGGGGCGCCGCAGGAGAACCTCAACGTGCGGGCTTTCAGACGTGGAAATTGTTCAATCGCATCGTTCATGGTTCCAACCTACCTACACCTAACCCCACTTGTGAGCCCACTCGGTGTTCTGATGGCCGGCTTTCTGACAATTGGCTGGAAAAATAGGTTTGAATCACCATCTACGCCCCACTTTGCATGGAATTTTTGCAATTTATAGGCGATTGAATTGGCTCTCGGCAGGCCACCGCGTAGGATAGGTTGGGACAGAAAGGGACAAGTATGAGCGTTCTCGACCGATTTGAGAAGAGCGTGGAAGGCGCGGTCAACGGGGTTTTTGCGAAATTCGGATCCAAAGACCTGCAGCCCGTCGACCTTTCCAGCGCTCTGGAACGCGAGATTGATAAAGAGGCCATGCCAGTCACTCGCGACCGCACGATAGCTCCGAACGAGTACCGTTTCAAGTTGAGCACTCCCGACTTCAACAGCATCGTCGACTGGGGTGCGGAGACGCTGGCCAACGAATTGGCCGATAATCTTACCCAGTATGCCAAGAGCCAACATTATGCGTTCGTCGGGCCCGTCGTGGTGATTTTCGAAGAGGATCTCGAACTGAGCAAGAGCGACTTCAAACTGACCAGTGAGTCGGTGCAGGGCAACACCGTTCCCGTGACCACCGATGCTCAGACCGAGGACTGCCCGATGCTGGAGATCGGCGACCACCAGTATCTGCTCACCGAAAGCAAGACGGTCATCGGACGTGGCTCCGACTGCGACATCGTGATCGACGACCCGGGTATTTCCCGCCGTCATATGGAAATCGACATCAACGAGGGCGGCAACGTCATCGCGCGTGACCTGGGATCCACCAACGGCATGTATGTCGAAGGCCATCATGTTGAGGCGGCAACGCTGCTCGACGGCAACACGATCACCCTCGGACGTACCCGAATCCTGTATTGGGCATCTTCGCAGGATCAGGAGTAACCAACCCCACTGCAGGGAGTTGCCTTTATGCTCACTGAACTTACTTTTGCAATCCTCAAGTACGGCTTTCTGGCCCTGCTGTGGATTTTCGTGGCCTGTACGGTACGTTCGCTGTACAGAGATGTGGAGACGTTCAGTCCGCGTAAATCGCGGGCCCACCGTCGTAAGGAGCGTCGCGCGCGCAAGGCTGTGGAATCGCCCGCGCCAGTAGCGGTCTCGTCTCCCGCGGGCGGTGACTCATATGGTTCCAAGCCGACCCTTTTGGTCGTCATCGATGGTCCTCTTGCCGGAAGTTCGGTCCCTTTGACCGGCGGGACCATCACGCTTGGCCGATCGTCGTCGAACACCATGGTGCTTGACGACGAGTTCGTCTCCTCCCATCACGCGCGCGTCTATACCGACCCGGCCACAGGCCAGTGGGCCATTGAGGATTTGGGATCCACCAACGGAACAGTGGTGAACCATCAGCGTCTGAACTCCCCCATGATCCTCAGATCCCGAGTTCCCGTGCGCATTGGCGCGACCACCTTTGAATTGAGGTGAGTTATTTGCCGACTTCCGCTGCTTCACAGCCTTTGTTCATGTATTCCACCGTTGTCTCCGATGTAGGCACCGTGCGTTCCAACAATCAGGACTCCGCCTTCGCTGGAGAGCACCTGATAGCCGTCTGCGACGGCATGGGCGGACATGCGGGCGGTGACACCGCTTCGACCATCGCCATCCGCTCGCTTGCGCATGTCGAGCAGGACGACGTTCAAGGTGACGTTCGGGCGGTCTCCACCATGATGGAGGCTTCCGTAATGGCGGCGCATGACGCGATTGTAGGTAAGGCGAAGCGCGAACGCCGACTTGCCGGCATGGGAACGACGGTGACCTCCGTGGCATTGGTGGCCGGATATTGGGTTTTGGCCCATATCGGCGATTCCCGCGCCTACCTGCTTCATGACGGACATCTGATCCGCATGACTTCGGATCACAGCTATGTGCAGCATCTGATCGATACCGGCCGCATCAGCGAGGCCGAGGCCCGCAACCATCCGCAGCGCAATGTGGTGATGCGTGTGCTCGGTGATTTCGATATCGATTCGCGTCCGGACATCGCCGTGCGCAAGGCCCATCCATCCGATCGTTGGCTGTTATGCTCCGATGGTTTGTGCGGTGTGCTGGAGGATTCCACACTCGAGGAGATACTGTCGACGTACCCCGATCAGGAGGAGTGCGCGCAGACGCTGGTGTCGATGGCGCTTCGTGCCGGCAGCACCGACAATGTGACGGCCGTGATCGCCGATGCGACGCTTGCGCTTGACGCGGACGCATTCGATCTGCCGCATCAGACTCCATTGGTGGGCGGTGCCGCCGCCGCAAGCCTGGAAACGATCGCCGATCTTATTAATGAGCCGGTCGCTTCGGCGCCTGCGTTGCGCGATGGCAAGGATTCTCCTGCGGCCCGGGCCGCGGCCCTGCGTACCGGGAAGGATTCCGATGAACCGGAGTCGGAGCTGGAGCAGCGCGTGGCGCAGCCTTCCAACGTACGTGAGGAGAACGGCGATCTCATCAATCCCGACACCGGAGAAATTCCGGTCATCCAGAAGGATGACGGGCGTATCTCCGCTGATCCGAACGATCCGGAAGTGGCCAACGCCATCCGCAACGAGCATATCGAGCAACGCAGGACGAGTCACTCGCGTACGCTGCGTAATCGCGTGATCGGCATAGTCATCACCGTGGCGGTACTGCTCGCCATGATTGTGGGTGCGGGATTGACGTATCGCTGGACGCAAACCAAATACTATATCGGCGACGACAATGGCAGGGTGTCGATTTTCCAAGGCGTTCCGACCAGCCTGTTCGGCTTCCAGCTTTCGCATGCCGTTTCCAGCACGGACATGAAGACGGACGATCTGCCGGAAAGCTGGCAGGAACAGCTTGTCCAGGGGATTTCCTTCGATTCATACGACGAGGCGAAAAGCCATACCGATGTGATTAAGAAACAGCTTGACAAGCAGACGGCGGAAAACGGATCCGACGAATCGGGTAAGGCTTCGAACGAATCGGACTCCAAATCGCGGGATTCAGCGGGCAAATCGACGAAATCCGGCGCGACGGGCGGTGACGCATCATGATGGCGACCCGCTTCAGGCAGTTGTTCCTGGTGCTGCTCGGCCTGGTGATTTGCGCAGTGGCGTTCTTCCAGATGTTTGAACGTACGACAGGCGGTTTTCCGCAGAATTATCTGTGGATGTTGATTTTCGTCTGTGCGTTGTTCGTCGGCACATGGGCCTTGTTGCTGCGTTTCCAACCATATGCGAATCAGACGGTTCTGTGCTGCGTGATGGTGCTGACCGGCGTCGGCGTGATGATGATCGCTCGCCTCGACCAGGCGACGGACACTTCCGTGGCGTTCAGACAGTTGATATGGCTGTCCATTGCGCTGGTGTTGTCGAATATACTGACGATTTTCATGAAGGATTACCGTCTGTTGCGGCGATTCTCGTATGTCAGCATGGTGGTCGGTCTGGTATTGCTGCTTTCCCCGATGCTGCCTGTGCTGGGCTCCGAACAGTACGGAGCGCGTATTTGGGTGAAGGTTCCCGGTCTGGGACAGTTCCAGCCCAGCGAATTCGCCAAGCTGTTCCTTGCGTTCTTCTTCGCATCCTACTTGTTCGACCATCGCGATCAGCTCGCGGTCGGAGGCAAGAAGATACTGGGGTTGCAGCTGCCACGTATTCAAGACATGGGGCCGATCATTGTGGTGTGGATCGTGTCCATGGGCGTTCTGGTCGTACAGCATGATCTTGGTACGTCTTTGATGTTCTTCGCCATGTTCGTGTCCATGCTGTATGTGGCGACCGGACGTACGAGTTGGATAGTCATCGGATTTTTCGCGTTCGCCATCGGCGCGTTCGCTGCGGCCAACCTGTTCAGCCATGTGGGGGCGCGAGTCGATGCGTGGCTGCATCCATTCGCGTCGGAGCAGTACAACAAGGAGTACGGCGGTTCGTATCAGCTTGTCACCGGTATTTTCGGACTGGCTTCCGGCGGTCTGATGGGCACGGGCCTTGGCCAGGGGTATCCGTCTCTCACTCCCATCGCAAACTCCGACTACATTTACGCGGCTTTGGGCGAGGAGCTGGGACTCACCGGCCTGCTGGCCGTTCTTATGCTGTATTTGCTGATCATTGCCGCCGGAATGGTCACCGCGATGAAAATCAAGGATGGTTTCGGCAAGCTTCTCGCATCCGGTCTGGTGTTCACCATGGCCTTCCAGGTGTTCACCGTGGTCGGAGGCATCACACTCGTCATTCCGCTTACTGGTCTGACCCTTCCATATATGGCGGCCGGCGGATCGTCTCTGATCGCGAACTATCTGTTGGCCGCGATCCTGCTGGTGATTTCCAATTCCGCGAACAAACCGGAATCCGAAATCGACAGCGACACGTTCCAGATCGAAGCCATGAAGGCGATCAAGGCGCGTGAGCGCAAGAACAGGTTGATTGCGCGTACCGTCTCCGGGGAAACCGCTTCGCAGGAAACGCAGATCGTGCAGCCGCAACCTCAGACGCTGGAAACACAGGCTATTTCGATGCCCGAGAATTCGGCGATATCGCAATTCGTTCCCGAACCGCCGGCGGTTCCGTCTCTGGCGACCCAGGAGATGCCGCCTGTGCCACCGGCCAAGCCAACAAGGCGATCCACCATGCAAACGGGAGGTGAGCAAACAGTATGAACAAGTCGCTTCGTCAGCTGTTCACCATTGTTGTGATCCTGTTTGTGGTGTTGGGCATGTCCACGACCATAATCACAGCCATCCGCGCGAATCAGCTGAACAGTGATCCACGCAATACTCGTGCCCTGTACGGTGAATATGGCGCCCCTCGTGGATCGATTCTCGCATCGGATGGTTCGGTGATGGCGAAATCCGACCCGTCCAACGACGCGTTCTCCTACCAGCGTTCCTACTCCGACGGTGCCTTGTATGCGCCGATCACGGGCTTCTTCTCGATCAGCCAACGCGGATGGAGCGGTGTCGAGGCGTCCCGCAGCGCGCTGTTGTCCGGCGAATCCGACCAGTTGCTCTGGCAGCGTTTCAAATCGCTGTTCACCGGCAAGGAAAACAAGGGCGCGACCATCGAGACATCCATTAATCCGAAGGTGCAGCAGGCGGCCTACGACGGTTTGGGATCCATGGACGGCGCCGCTGTGGCCATAGAAGTCAAGACGGGTCGCATCCTGGCCATGGCGAGCACGCCCAGCTACGATCCGAACCTGCTCGCCAGCCACAATTCGGCCGAAGCGAATGAGAACTATTCCACGCTGTCTCAGGATGAGTCGAATCCGATGCTGAACCGGGTTACCTCGCAGCTGTATCCGCCCGGATCCACGTTCAAAACGGTGGTGGCTGCGGCGGCGCTGGAATCGGGCGATTACCAGACCGATACGCAGATTCCCGCCGGCTCGACTTATACGCTTCCGGGAACGAATACGCAATTGACGAACGCGGTTTACCAGGGCGACGGCACGGACGGCAAGATCACGTTGGAAGACGCCATGGCGTATTCGTCGAACACCGCATTCGCCCAGCTCGGCGTCGCCTTGGGCGAGGACAAGATCTCCGCCATGGCCGAAAAGCTTGGATTCGGCAGTTCGATTTCGGTTGACGGTTCCGATTCCACCGGTACGGCCTGGGTTTCCGTCGCCTCGAAGTTCCCGTCGGACATTACCGAAGACAAGCTTGCTCTGGCGTCGATCGGTCAGGGAGATACGGTGGTGACCCCGCTGCAGAACGCGCTTGTGGCGGCCGCCATAGCCAACGGAGGCGAACTTATGCAACCGACGCTGGTCGATTGCGTGCGTTCATCCGATCTCTCGGTCATCTCGCAGACAAAAGCCAAGGTGATGTCTCAGGCATTCAGCTCCGATACGGCCGCCAAGCTTACGCAAATGATGGAATCCGTGGTGACCAAGGAGAATCCGAACCTGGCCATCGACGGTGTCAGGGTGGCCGCCAAGACCGGCACCGCGCAGATCGGAGAAGGAAACACGTCCATAGACGGTTGGGTCATAGGATTCGCCCCGGCCGACGATCCGAAAGTGGCTGTGGCCGTGGTGGTGCATAATGTTGACCTCTACGGTTCGTTCACCGCGGGCCCGATCATGAAAGCGATGCTGCAGGAGGCGCTGGCAGAATGAAACTGATTGAAGGACAGCTCATCCACCGACGCTACAGGCTGGATTCCCGTCTGGCCCAAGGCGGTATGGGAGAGGTATGGAAGGGCTACGACATCCAGCTGGGGCGTCCGGTGGCCATCAAGGCGTTGCGTGGGGACTTCGGGGCGTCCCAGGAGGCCAAACTGCTTCGTTTGCGCGCGGAAGCCCACAATTCGGCCAATCTCGCGCATCCGAACATCGCGGCGTTGTTCGAATACTATGAGCATGACGGCATCGGTTTCCTCATTATGGAGTATGTGCCAAGCGACTCGTTGGCGGATCTGTTCCATAAGCAAGGTGGTCCGGTCGAGCCGACCAAGCTTCTGCCGATTCTCATACAGACCGCACGAGGCCTGTATGTGGCGCATTCGCATGGCGTGATTCATCGTGACGTGAAACCCGCCAACATCATGGTCTCCGATTCCGGGGAAGTGAAGATCACCGATTTCGGCGTATCCTATTCCACCAACCAGGAGCAGATCACCCAGGATGGCATGGTGGTCGGCACCGCGCAGTACATCTCTCCGGAGCAGGCGCAGGGTCAGCAGGCCACGCCGCAATCCGACATCTATTCGCTTGGCGTAGTCGCCTACGAGGGCCTGTGCGGGCATCGTCCGTTCACGGGCGCCACGCCGGTGGACATCGCCGCGGCACATGTGAACAATCCGGTTCCGCCTCTGCCTGACTCCATCGATGTGCAGTTGCGTGAATTCGTTATGTCGATGCTGGCCAAGGATCCGCTCGACCGTCCCGCGGACGCGTTGGTGGTATCCCGTACGTTGTCACGCATCGAACGCCGTCTGCTTGACCAGCAGACACAACTGGCCGACACGGTGGTCGTTTCCATGGGAGGAAGGATTCCCCGCCGTGTGTCCAGCAAACCCCATATCTCCGTGAG
Source organism: Dysosmobacter segnis (assembly GCA_963590945.1). Classification (GTDB taxonomy): domain Bacteria; phylum Actinomycetota; class Actinomycetes; order Actinomycetales; family Bifidobacteriaceae; genus Bifidobacterium. The sequence continues at coordinate 216,109 of CAVAQZ010000001.1, read as the reverse complement.
CACCGATTGGAAGGAATAGGGATGAGTATCAACATGCCCACCTCTTTGGCTGGTGGCCGTTATCAGCTTGGGCAGCTGGTTGGTCGTGGCGGCATGGCCGAGGTCTACGTGGCCCTTGACACGCGTCTCGGGCGCACTGTGGCGGTCAAGATCATGCGCTCCGATTTTGCCAACGACACCATCTTCCTTGAGCGTTTCCGTCGTGAAGCGCATTCCGTGGCGCAGATGAACAACCCGAACATCGTGAACATCTACGATTCGGGAGAGGAGGTCGTGTCCGGGGAGAACGGCCAGGTCGAGCATCTGCCGTATCTGGTCATGGAGTACGTCAAAGGCCAGACTCTGCGCGACATCCTCAAGGTGAATGGAGCTTTGAGCCAGCGCGACGCCGAACAGGTGATGGTCGGCGTGTTGAACGCGCTTGAGTATTCGCATCGCATGGGCGTGATTCACCGAGACATCAAGCCCGGAAACATCATGATTTCCGAGCAGGGCATGGTCAAGGTCATGGACTTCGGCATCGCCCGTGCGCTCGATGATTCCGCGGCCACGATGACGCAGTCCCAGGGCGTGGTCGGTACCGCGCAGTATCTGTCTCCGGAGCAGGCGCGCGGCGAAAGCGTCGACATGCGCTCCGACCTGTATTCCGCCGGCTGCGTGCTGTACGAGATGCTGACCGGAAAGCCGCCTTTCACCGGCGATTCCGCCGTGGCGATCGCGTATCAGCATGTTTCGGAGGTCGCCACTCCTCCGAGCACGGTCGTTCCGGGCTTGCCGAAGATGTGGGACTCCATTTGCGCGAAGGCGATGGCCAAGGACAGGCAGAACCGTTACGCCACGGCCGCCGAATTCAAGAACGATTTGCTGGCGTTCATGAACGGCGGAGTTCCGATGGCCGCGTCGTTCAATCCGCTGACCGATCTGACCAACATGAAGGCCCGCAAGCAGGCTGAGATCGATGCCGCCACGGTTGCCATGAAACCGACCAGCGAGACCGCCGCGACGCAGGCGTTCAACCCGGTTACCGGCCAGTTCGAGGTCGTTCCCAATGCGAACAACAATACGGTTGCGAAGTCTCGGACCGAGCAGCGTGCCGAGATCGCGAAGAAGCGTAAGAGGAAGATCGTCGTCGGGTCGGTCATCGGCGTTCTGCTGGCGGTTCTGGCCGTGCTGGCGGTTCTGTACTTCACGAGCGGCAACAAGGCCTCCACCACCGAAACCGTTGAGGTTCCCGATTTCACGTCCACATCGAACATCTCCCAGGACCGTGTCAAAGAGCAGTTGGAGTCTCTTGGATTGAAGCTCGACGCCCGTGAGGATTCCAGTTCCGATCAGGCTGAAGGCACGATCACCAAGCAGAATCCGAAGGGCGGTTCGAAGGTGGAGAAGGGATCCACGGTGTCCGTATGGTTCTCCACGGGCCCGCAGACAGCCACCGTTCCGGACGTATCGAACAGAAGCCAGGAAGAGGCGAAATCGCTTCTTGAATCCGCCGGATTTACGGTGGGAAGCGTCAAGACGGTCGACAGCGCCACGATTGACAAAGACAAGGTGGTGAGCACCGACCCGGCCGCCAATTCGAAGCAGACGAAGGGCACGATCATCACGCTGTACATCTCGTCCGGAATGACCAAGATTCCCGATGGTGTCGTCGGCCAGTCCAGGGATGCCGTGATCGAGTCGCTCAAACAGACCGGTCTTACCCAGATCACCATTGAGAACGAGTATTCCGATTCGTTGGAAGCCGGCTTGGTGACCCGCATCAGCCCGGACTCCGGAACCACCGTCGCAGCCGGTACCGCAGTGACTATCTGGGTATCTTCCGGCAAGCAGCAGGTGAGTGTGCCGAATGTGGTCGGCATGACGCTGAGCGCGGCCCAGACCCTGCTGCAGAACAGTGGATTCCAGGTGAGCGTCACTGGTTCGACCGACGATAACGCCAAGGTGGAGAGCATGACCCCGGAAGGCGGCACCCAGACCGATTCCGGCGCCACCATCACGCTGACCACGAAGACCAGCGGCTCGGGCGACAGCACCGATTCAAACTCGAACTCGAACCAGAACCAGAATCAGAACAACGGCAACAATAATTAATGCGGCTGGTGCGTCGGCATCGTCATATGCCGACGCGTGACACCGGCATATGAAACGGGTGGAGGGAACGATGAGAACCGTTCCCTCCACCCGTCGTCATATGTGCGCAGTGATATCAGCCGCCAACGGCGTGCCCCGGACGCATGACCGACGCAAGATATGCAACCGGCATTAACGGCAACATGGGCGTGGCTGATGCGGCAGATACGCCCACAACGCCCATAAACCGCTCTCAGACGGTGTTACCGCGCCACTTTGGGTTGCAGTCCCAAAGACTTCTCGACGGCTGATTCCTGACCGCAAATCCTCAGCCAGTTGGCCAGCATCCTGTACCCGTCCTGCGTCATTACCGATTCGGGGTGGAACTGCACCGCGAACATCGGCTTGTCACGGTGCCGGATTCCCTGCACGATGTGGTCGCCCTTGGTCCAGGCGGTGACCACCAGTTCATCCGGCACGGAATCCGGTTCGACGGCCAGGGAATGGTATCGTGTGGCGGTCATCGGATTGGGAATGCCTTCGAAAACCGGATCGTCAAGGTGCTCCACGAGGCTGGTCTTGCCATGCATGATGGTCGGCGCGTGGCTTACGGTGGCGCCGAACACCTCGGCCAGGGCCTGCATGCCCAGGCAGACACCGAACATCGGCTTGGACTGCTTCGCGCACAGTCGGATCATGCCTTCGCTGGCTCCCGACTCGGCCGGGGCCCCCGGTCCGGGGGAGATCAGCACGCCGTCGTATTCGTCGATCACACCGGGCTCGTCCGGATCGATCGCATCGTTGCGCACCACGGTGACGGTGGCGCCCAACGTCTTCAGATAGCCGACGATCGTGTATACGAATGAATCGTAATTATCCACTACAAGAATGCGTGCGGAATCAGTCATGATGCTCCTATCAGCGTTTGAACGGCGATGTATCAGGCGGCGGCCCGCCGCGTGAATCGCGGTTGAACGACAATCCATCTGGAAAGCAGTCTACGTGCGTTACGCGCGGCGGGCCTCCCGCGTCTCACGCGGCGCACGTGGCGGTCGCCGGATGCGCCGCGTCAGACGGACGTGTAATTCGACATCTGCTGCAGGATCGGAATATTCGTCGCCGCCCACGGGAACACCCATTCAAAACAGGCCGCGGCAAATGCGAAAGCCAGCAGAAGCATCAGGACGATGCGGATCGGCAGAACGCCGGGCTGCAATCGCGCCAAACCCCCGTACAGGCTGAAATCGGTTTCCCTCCTATGGCCTGCGTGGCCCTTGAACGTTGGCCACTGCCAGGCCACGGCCGCCGCGATGAAGATGATCGCATAGGCCGCCAGCGCGCCGAGGATCCATGGCTGCAGCGAACCGATCCGCGAGACCGCGGAGGTCTTTCCCTGGTTGATGAACGTTACCGTGCCGTTGGAATCGGTGGTCGTCAATTCCTCCGGCACGCCGTCGGAGACCTTCGCCCAGTAGTCGAATTCCGCATAACTGATCCAACGGTGGGTAGGGGTGGAGTATTTCGGTTCGCAAGTGGTCATGGTCAGCATGCGTTTGGTCGGTGCTTCGTTGGGATTCTCCGGATTGGAAGCGATGACGTCGACGTCCGTCGGCAGCACGATTTTGTAGCTCGTGTAATGGTACACGTACCAGTAATCCTGCGTTCGGATGATGATTTTGTCGCCTTCCTGCAGTTTGTCGACGTCTCCAAGCGGCTGTCCGTAGCCGTTGCGGTGGCCTGCGAACGCGAAATTGCCGATTTGGCCGGGCATCTGCGATGTCGTGTAATGGCCGAGCCCGTGCTTGTTGAGTTCCGTCAGCGTCGTGCCTTCCACGAGGTTGCGTTTCCACTGGCTGCCGAACCGAGGAATGTAGACCTGCGCGATCAGATCGCCTTCCTGCGCGCTTTCCGGCTGCGTCGGCGGGTCTCCCTCCTGCGCCGCGGCTATCGTCGTGGTGCCGGACTTGCTTGGATCGGACCAGGATGCGGACTGGAGCGTCTCGTTCTGCGTATGCTCGGACTGCACGCCCGTCCACCACATCTGCCATGCGATGTACAGCGCGCAGATGGCCGCCACCGTCAGCATGAGTTCCGCGAGAACGCCGAGTATCGTCCAGAAGGCACTCTTTGCGCGGTGTTCCGTTCTCATCGGTTTATTCCTCCTGCGATTGCTGTTCGGTTTCCTGGCTGCCTTCCGTCTCTTTGTTCCCGCTTACTTCCGCGTACTGCAACGGCTGTTGCAGCGCATCGGTGGCATCGAAATGCAGCTTTTCCTTCTCTTCGACCTTCCATCCTAGGCCGAACGCACTGACGTACTGCCGGTAGACCGTCACTTCCGAGGATTCGTCGAGCGCCTTGAGCATGTCGTCGACCGAACCTATCGCGGAAATCGTGAAAGGGGGTGAATATTTCTTGCCCTGCAGCAGCAGCACGTTGCCGGAACAACGCACCGCGGAATTGAACAGCACGCGCTGGTCCATGATCATCATCGATTCGGCGCCGCCGGCCCACAATGCGTTCACGACCGCTTCGACGTCCTGCTGGTGCACCACGTAATCGTTGATGTTCGACGCGGAGCCGGACGAATCGACCATATTCTCCCATAACGGCGAATCGTCGAGCGTCACCACGAGTCCGGGGCCTTCGACGGTCGGCAGCATGGTGCCGTTTCCGGCGTCTTCGGAATCCTGGGAGTCGCCGCTTTGCGTGTTCAACGTCTTGCTCAGATCATCCACTCGGGAGCTGAGGGAGTTGACCTCCTCCTGCAGCGAGTTCACTTTCTTCACACGTTGTTCCACGAGTTCGGCGGTATCGTTGGTCACCACGACGGAACGGTTGACGCGTAGGTTCGTGGCCAGCAGGTACCCGGAGAACAACAAAACGATGAACACCGCCACTCCGGCCATCTTCGACCTTTTCGCGGCATGTCTGCCGGTGTGCTTCGCCATGCGGACCTTCCCTAGGTGATATCGACGTTCCGCTGAATATTTGCTTTGAATTTGAGCGGTTTCGCGATGCGAGTTCGCCGCTTTCGAGTCTACCCACTATTATGACTTTTAGCCTATTGAATGGAGACTAAGCTGATGGCTGACGAAGAGCAGTACGAAACCACCGCGGATGGCCAGAACGATCCGCAGGTCGTCGACGACACCGCCGCCGCCGATGAGACCGTTGAAACCACCGAAGTTGTCGAGGATGTCAAGGCAGTGGAGACATCCTCCGAGGAGACGGCCGAGGAAGAGGCCGAGTCCGAGGAAAGCGCGGAGTCCAAAGAGTCCGAGGAAGAGGATGGGGACGACGGTCTCGGCATTCCCATGGACCGTGTGGAAGCGGTGCTGAACGCCACCGCCGACAAGTCCTCCCTGACCCCGCAGATGCAGCGCATGATGAACCGCCAGGCCGAGAACACCCGCCGCGTGGAAGAGACCATCAAGGGCACCAAGTCCAATCCGCGCTGGTTCGTGCCGCTGTTCTGCACGCTGATGATCATCGGTCTGATCTGGGCGGTCGTCTACTACCTGTCTTCCGATTACCCGATTCCGAACATCGGCGCATGGAATCTGGCCATCGCATTCGCGATCATCATGGTCGGATTCATCATGACCATGTGGTGGCGTTAGGTTTTCACGGACCTGTTGAAAGGCGTTGGGACCCTTCGACGAATGGCCATGATCCGGCTGTCTCGAAGCGTTCGAACGCCTTTTCGCGTCCTGACCCGTCCGGCGTTTGGGCTCGTCCTTATGATCGATGATCGGCGGATTCCGGCAGGTGCCGTCACCGGTCGATTTTTGCGGTGCGCAGCAGTATGTGGTCGCCGCCTTGCATGGTGGTTCCGAACAGATACATGCTTCCACCGTCGGACATGCCGAGTTTTTTCCGCAGTTGGGTGGCTGTGAGCGGAAAATTGCGTACGGCGATGTTCGCCTGCTTGATGCCACCCAACAATCGTTTGACGTCCTTCTTTCCCATACCGCCGATTCCCTCGATCATGAATCCACGTCCGGGGAAATCCTTCACAGGCCCGTCCGCGACGAACAGGTGGCTGCCCGGGCCGATCTGTTTGACGCCATACCGTTCCTCTACCAGGTCGAAGCATCCCGCCTTCATGATCGACGCGTTCGGCTCATACAGATACGTCATTTCGGGTAGCGGCGAACCACCCACGCGCAACCCCTGCGTATATGCGGCGGAATCGTAATCGATCCGCTGACCGTCATTCACGCAATACACGTGCGGCATCCGCACGGTCTCGCCGGAACGTGCGCGACCGCCGCCCAGCACCAATAGCAGTTCCTTGCATTCGTTGCCGGTCGACACGATGTGGACTTCGGTGACGGCTCCTTCGAAATCAGCCACGGCCTTGCGCCAGTCAAGCATCGGGGAAAGCTTGATCATCGTGAATGCGGCCTTGCCGAGCAGCAGATCACGTAAGTCGAGTACGTTGGGGGAGCAGTCCTCAATCGCGTAGGTGCGGGAGCCATGCTCGTCCCTACGCGCCGGATCGATGTAGATCAGATCCGCCGGTTCCATGCCGCGCAGGTAACCGATCCCGTCCCCGCACATGATCCGCGCCTGCCGGATTTCCAGCGCGGCCATATTGTGCGCGGCCAATTCACATAGAAGCGGCTGCCGCTCAACATATGTGGCCTGGTCGAAACCATCCGCGAGATACGAGAAATCAACACCGAAACCGCCGGTCAGATCCACCATCGACGTTGCTTTGGGCTGCGTGCCGTCTTGTGGAAATGCGCACAGGCGTCGTGCGATCTCGCTTTTATATTGGGCCGTGAACTGCGATGAGCACTGTTCCATGGAGATATGCGGCGGATATACGATGTCGTCGCTCTGGGCCCATTGCGGCAGTTTTCTGCTCGCTATCTGCCATCCGGCGATCTGGTCGAGCGCCGTCGGAAGGTCCAGTTGTTCCGTGCGCTTGGTCTTCAGCGCCAGATCTCGTACGTTTTCGTTGCGATGCGCCTCCACAAAAGCGCGCGTCGCGTCGTTCAACGGCGATTCGTCCGGCTTGCCGACCATGTGGCATCCGTCATGTTCCTGCTCATCAGTCATGTCAGCCATCTTATCGGCAGATAAAACGTTCCGTCGTCCGCTTTTCCCGTGATTCGAAGCGGGTTTCAGAAGGTGCGCAAACGGCATGGATTTCCGGTGGACTCCATTGTGGATAACGGTGGATTGTTGTGGACGACTGTGGATAACTTCTATATATCGTGCCGACCCGCGGACGAAATCACTAGATATAGATGGCGATTTTCCCCGGATTTCGCCGGTGTGGATAAAAGTTATCCACCTTTTCCACATAGGAAAAACCTGGAAAATCGCCGTTTTGTGAATATCTCTGTGGATAATTCACCGGGTTATCCCCGGGTTACCCACAATAGAAAGGCCACTTATCCACACAGTTTTCCACAATTGTGGATAACTGCATCCATGTAGTTATCGGTCCGACCGTCAGAACGGCAGCTGACTCCACGGATTCTCCATATTGCACAACAGGGCGATCGCGACAATCGCGACGAGCAATGCAAGGCCACATACCGTGGAGCACCATTTCAGGCTTTTGCCACGCAATATGCGAAGCCTGGATGTAAGCAGCCATACGAACAAGCCCCCGACCGTGAAGCCTCCAAGATGGGCCTGCCATGCGATATTCGGCATGATGACAGGCATCAGGAAATTGATGAGCATCCAGATGAGCATCGAACGGATATCGGTACCCGTTCTGCGGTACACCACAAGAACCGCCGCGAACAGACCGAACAGCGATCCGGACGCGCCGTACACCGCAGTGGCCCAGCCTTGGGGAACGAAGGCGGACCATACCATCACGCCCGTTCCTCCGGCAAGTCCGGAAAGCGTATACAAGGCAAGGTAGGGAAGATGGCCCATCATACGTTCCAGCATCGGGCCTATGCACCACAGCGTCATCATATTGAACAGAATGTGCCACAGCGAGCTCGGCTGATGCAGAAACATCGACGTGAGGAACGTCCAAGGATGGTCCACGGCCGTCGCGGGCAACAACATGCCGGCGCTGAGCAAAGCGTTGAAACCGGCCGGCCAGACGAATCTCAGCAGCGTTTCGACCAGCCAAACCACAATGCATGCGGTCATGATCGTAGTGGTGACAACGGGCTCTCCGCTACGCCACCGGTAACGCAGTGACCTTGGGGAAAGCAGGTTCTTCAAGGAAGGTGAATTGGGAAACAGGCTGAATCGTTGATATGACATGCCTTACACCCTACTGGAACGGGAATACCCGGCGCGTAAATCCACCCAATCGACACATTCAAGGAATTAATATAGTGAACAGGGCTGGCCTGAACGAACAGGTCGGGTGTTTTTGGGAAAGGAGCCGTCATGGAGAACAAGTCTTCTAACGGTTGGAAGTTCTTCGCGCTGCTCTTCGGAGCCATGCTTGCAGGCGTTGTGGGCCTGTACATCTACAAGCAGCAGAATCCGGACTACGACCCATGGGAGGAACCATGGGAGAACAGCTCTTCCCCCGTCGACCTTGGACTGGCCAAGGCCGCCAATGATGCGGAAGAGGCCGGAACGGAAGAGCCGGAGGAAAACTGACCTTCGATCCACGAAAATAATTTTTGCAACCTGCGCCGGACCGGTCCGGCGCAGGTTTTTTTATGCGCGACAGAGCAAACGCAACATTCGCCGACTCCAAAAGAGCGGATGACGCAATGGTCCTCCGGAAATCAATTTCCGGAGGACCATTGCGTCATCGGGTGATCGGTGGGACTCAGGCGAGCGGGCCGGTCTTCCAAATGCGCTCCAGATAATCCTCGATGGAACGATCGGAGCTGAAGTAGCCGGAGTTGGCCACATTGATGAGAGCCTTGCGGTTCCACTCAAGCGGCTGCGCGTACAGGGCCTCGATCTCGGCCTGAATATCGGTATAGGCGCCGAAATCAGCCAAGGTCATGAACCAATCCTTGGTGAGCCAATCATGCACGAGATCCTCGAACACGGTCTTGTCTCCGTTGGAGAACGTACCGTCGGCGACCATGTCGATGGCGGCCTTGAGACGCGGATTGGCGTCATAGTACTTCTTCGGATCATATCCTTCGGCGTACAGGGCATCCACCTCATCGACGGTCATGCCGAAGAGGAAGAAGTTCTCGGCGCCCACGCGCTCGCGAATCTCAACGTTCGCGCCGTCAAGGGTACCGACGGTCATGGCGCCGTTGAGGGCGAACTTCATGTTGCCGGTGCCGGAGGCTTCCTTGCCGGCCTGGGAGATCTGCTCGTCGAGGTCGGTGGCCGGAATGAGGTGCTGGGCCAGTCGCACGTTGTAATTCCACGGGAAGTACACGTTGAGCTTGCCCTTGACCTCCGGGTCGTTGTTGACGACGCGGGCCACGTTGTTGATGAGCTGGATGGTCTGCTTGGCCAGATAATAGCCCGGAGCGGCCTTGGCGCCGAACACCACGGTGCGCGGCATGACGTCGTCGGCGGACAGCTTGCCGGACTTGATGTCGGCGTAACGGGCGATCAGGGCCAGGATCTTGAGCGACTGGCGCTTGTACTCGTGCAGACGCTTGACCATGGTGTTGATCATGGTGTTCGGGTCGATGTCGAAGCCGTATTCATGCTTGGCGTAGGCCGCGAAGTCAACCTTGTTGGCCTGCTTGACGGCGGCGAACTTCTTGACGAACTCATCGTCGGCGGCCAGCGGTTCGAGGCCCTTGAGCAGTTCGAGGTCGCTCAGCCACTTGTCGGTGCCGAGGCCTTCGGTGATCAGGTCGGAAAGGCGCGGATTGGCAAGCTTGATGAAGCGGCGGGGGGTCACGCCGTTGGTCACGTTGGTGAACTTGTCCGGGTACACGTCGGAGAAGTTCTTCAGGGTGACGTCCTTCAGGAGCTGGGAGTGCAGCTCGGCGACGCCGTTCACGTGGGATCCGCCATAAGTGGCGAGGTATGCCATGCGCACGGAGTCGCCCGTGTAGATGGCCATGTCCTTGATGGTCTCGTCGGCGACGCCCTTGGCCTTGAGTTCGGCCTCGAACTGGTCGTTGATCTTCTCGATGATCTCGAGATGACGCGGCAGCAGTTCTCCGATGAGCTTGGCCGGCCACACTTCCAGGGCTTCCGGAAGCAGGGTGTGGCAGGTGTAGTTGAAGGTCTTGTTGGTGACGGTCCAGGCGGTGTTCCAATCGTAGCCGTATTCGTCCATGAGGACTCGCATGAGTTCCGGAATGCCGATGACCGGGTGGGTGTCGTTGAGCTGGAAGGTGATCTTGTCGGCGAACGTCGTCAGATCCGGCTTGTCCTGGCCCGGGTAGAAGACGCGGATGGCGTCATGGATGGACGCGGACACGAAGAAGTACTGCTGTTCGAGACGCAACGCCTTGCCTTGCGGAGTGGAATCCTCCGGATACAGGATCTTGGAGATGTTCTCGGCCTCGACCTGCGGCTTGACGGCATCGAGGTACTCGGACTTGTTGAAGGTGAGCAGGTCGAACTCGTCGTAGCTCTTGGCGGTCCACAGACGAAGGGTGTTCACGCGACCGGACGCATAGCCCGGAACCATGTAATCGACCGGCACGGCGCGCACGGACCAAGCTGGCTTCCATACCTTCTTGCCGTCCTCTTCGACCACTTCGCCGCCGAAGGAGACCTTCTGGCTGCGGTTGTAATCGATGTGGCCCCACGGTTCTTCGTTGGCAAGCCAGTAGTCAGGGGTTTCGATCTGCTTTCCGGTCTCGTCGAACTCCTGCTTGAAAATGCCGTACTTGTACTGGATGCCGTAGCCGAACGCCGGCACGCCCAAGGAAGCGAGGGAGTCGATGAAGCATGCGGCCAGACGGCCCAGACCGCCATTGCCCAGGCCCGGTTCGTATTCGGCGTCGACGACATCCTGCACGGAGAATCCGAGGGATTCCACGGCTCCGTTGAACTGCTCGGTCAGGCCGGCATTGAGCAGGGCGTTGCGCAGCTGCTTGCCCATGAGGAATTCTGCGGACAGGTAGCCGACGGCCTTGGTGCTGCCGTTGACCATGTCTGCCTGGGTCTTCATCCAGGAATCCATGAGATGGCGGCGCACTGCGGCTGACGCGGCGACGTACACGTCGGCCGGCTTGGCCTGTTCGACGGTTACGCCCTGGGTGTACTTCAGCTGCTCACGAATCTCGTCAGCGAACTGTTCCGCGGTTACCGCGGATTTCGGTGCGGTGTTTTCAGTCATTAAACGACTCCCTTATACGGACTACTCTCCTAGAACATTATGCCTTGCGTCGGCGTCCTTGCGGATAAGGCTGCATGAACGCCAATCGACATCATGCATACGTTCTCATGTTTAGCATACAATGCATGTCAAAAAAGACGAAATTTTCAAGAGAAATCAAGTAAGCATTCGTTTGCAGAACCGTGCTTGGGCGCGACGGACCGGCTTTACGAAGCCAATATGCAATCACCGATAATTTCCTCTCTGTAATACCCCTGTTCAATTATGACCACATTGTCTGCAGACAACCATCATAGTCGCTTGCAGGCTGCACAATAACGTTTATGGCTGTAATTCGAGAACAAGACATGGGCAAGGGGCGCGACGCTTTGGCGCAATGGATGCGGGAAGCGCACGGGATGATCGCCGCCCATATGCCGTCCGAAGAACATGCCGCAAGCGATTTCAGACTCAATCTTTCCCCGCGACTTCCCCGCCAACTGTGGGCGATGGCGGTCCGCTACTCGCTGCATCTTCTGGAGCGCAAAGCACCCGGAGGCGGTGTCGAAGTGCGGGTCGCGCCGTGGGGCGCCATCAAGATTCTCGACGGCCCGGCGTCGGACCCGCATAATCTGACGCCCCCGGACGTGATCGAACTTGAGCCGGATGTGTGGCTGCGGCTGGCCACCGGCATCACCGGCTGGCAGGAGGAGATGGAAGCCGGGCGCATCAGCGCGGTCGGTGAGCGTGATGATCTGAGCGGATTGCTGCCACTGGTGTGATCGCCGGACATCATGGTATCCGAGAAAAAAAGAGGGTTCGCGGCGTTGAGGCCACGAACCCTCCTGAAACAGTCTTGCATCACTGCTTTTTAGGCTTCAAAGCACTGGGCATCGGCATCGGGATGGGCTTGTGCTGCTTGGGGGCGACTGCGGCCTTCGTAGCCGGGAATTCGCCGCTCGTGGCCTTCGCGGCGGCTTCGGCCGCCCACTTGGCGTATTCGTCAAGATCGTCGTCGGCTTCGTTCTGGACGGAATCCGTTTCGCCGTCCGCCATCTCATTTTTTTCGTCCGAATCGTCCGAATCGTGAGAATACTTGGCTTCGATGTCGGCGAAAGGATCGAAAGAACCTGAGCCCGGTTCCTGCGCTCCAAGCTCCTTGGCAAGCTCATCGTAATCCGTGTCGGTGGTCAGGTACTTGAGCTTTCGGGCTATTTTCTGCTGTTTGGCTTTCTGACGTCCGCGGCCCATCTGACCCCCTGGGTATTACTGTGCTATCAATTCATCAAACAAGAGAGTACCACTTGTTGGGCCTTGTTTCGTTGTCTGCTCGGACTTTTACGATAAAATCGTTTATTTTTTGCAGGAAAAGGACAAATGATGACGGACGACACCCAGGAACAGCGGATCACCGCCGTGGGCAATGAAATGAGCGCTAGCTTCCTTGCCGCAAAGAAGCGTTCCGACGCGACGCTGGCCGAAATCGAAAAGAATCCGGGCAAATTCACCATGCTCACAGGTGACCGTCCGACCGGTCGTCTGCACATGGGCCACTATTTCGGCACGCTTCGCAGCCGTGTGGAAATGCAGAACAAAGGCGTGCATACCAACATCATCGTCGCCGACTATCAGGTGATCACCGATCGCGACACGACCGAGCACATCCAAGACAACGTGCTCAACCTGATCATCGATTACATGGCCGCCGGCATCGATCCGGAGAAGACCATGATCTACACGCATTCCTCCGTGCCGGCCGAGAACCAGCTCATGCTGCCGTTCCTTTCCCTCGTCACCGAATCCGAGCTGCATCGCAACCCGACGGTGAAGGCCGAGATGGAGGCGTCCGGCCACGCGCTGACCGGCCTGCTGCTCACCTATCCGGTGCATCAGGCATGCGACATCCTGTTCTGCAAGGGCAACATCGTGCCGGTAGGCAAGGATCAGCTGCCCCACATCGAACTGACCCGCACCATCGCGCGCCGCTTCAATGAGCGCTACGCCAAGAAGAATCCGGTGTTCCCGGAGCCGGACGCGATTCTGTCCGAAGCTCCCGAGATCCCGGGCCTTGACGGCCAGAAGATGAGCAAGTCCCGTGGAAACTCCATCATGCTGAGCGCCACCGCGGAGGAGACCGCCAAGCTCATCAAGAAGAGCCGTACCGACTCCGAACGCACCATCACGTTCGATCCGATCAACCGTCCGGAAGTCTCCGCGCTGCTGACCACCGCCGGTCTGGTGACCGGCCGCGACCCGAAGGAAATCGCCGAGGAGATCGGTGATTCCGGCGCGGGCGCCTTGAAGATGTATGTGGTGGAATCCGTGAACAACTATCTGGCTCCGATGCGTGAACGCCGCGCCGAACTGTCCAAGGACATGGACTATGTGCGCGACGTGCTGGCCGAAGGAAACAGGAAGGCCAACGAAATCGCCAACGAGACGCTGGAGCAGGTGCGCGAAGCCATGGGAATGCGCTACTGAGACATCGGCGATCAGCCAACAATCAGGAGGGCGTCGGATTGTGGATCGCAATCCGACGCCCTCCCGCGTCTGCGGCCCGTGTGGCACGGACGCACCCTCTTATGCGGTGGGGTGGAACCGATTCACGTTATGGATGGCGGGTCGTAGCGGACAAAAGGCAAATGCTCTCCAGCTGTTCGCGATTCATAACGCGAACAACAGGGATTCAGAGCTGCGCGAGACGCTCGCCGGCGGCGATCTCGGCGGCTACGAGGTCGTCGTCCACGGACTGGTCGTCCGGATCGTCGAGGTAGTGGTCAAACTCGTTCAAAACCTCGGAACTGGGCGCCGGAGTAAGCAGGGACACCGCCACGATGAACGCCAGGGAGATGATGAACGCCGGCAGCAGCTCGTAGATGGCGAAGACGCCACCGAGCGGCTTGACGAAGTTGTGCCAGATCAGCACAGTGGCGGTGCCGGAAAGCATTCCCGCAATGGCCCCGTATTTATTGGTACGCCTCCAGTACAGGGATGTGAGCATCAAGGGGCCGAAGGAGGCTCCCAGACCGGCCCATGCGTAGGAGACCACCTGGAAGATGGACGAGTTCTGGTCGAAGGCCACCACGATGCCGAACACGAACATGACGAGCAGCGTGATCCTTGCCACCATCATGACCTGTCGCTCCGTGGCCTTGCGGTAGAGCAATCCACGGAAGATGTTCTCACCGACGGCGGAAGCGCCGATGATCAGGTACGAGGACGAAGAACTCATGGACGCGGCGAAAATGCCGGACACCACAACACCGCACATGAAGCTCGGCAGCAGCGCCTGGGAGACGACGATGAAGATGTTCTCGGCCGCCGATTGCGTGACGAACTGGGTGGGCATCATGGCGCGTCCGACCAATCCGATGCACACACCGCATGCGAGGGAGACCACGCACCAGGTGGTGGCGATGATTCGCGACTTTTTGATCTCCTCGGAATTGCGGATGGACAGGAACCTCACGAGAACCTGAGGCATGCCGAAATAGCCCAATCCCCATGCGAGCATGGAGATCATGGTGATCACACCGTACTCGCTCGGAGCGCCGAACATGGCCTGTCCGGCCTCGATGATCTGTTCGCCGGCGTCATTGAGCAGAGGGGTGGCCATCTGCGTGCCATCAAGGAACCCCGGGATGCTTTTCAGGAAGGTGACGGTGTTGTCGATGCCGCCGGCGGATGCCACGGAGCCGATGAACACCACTGCCAGGGCGAAGAACATGAGCAGACCCTGGATGAAGTCGGTCACCACTACGGACAGATAGCCGCCGATGATGGTGTAGGCGAACACGACAGCCGCTCCGATCACCATGGTCAGGTGGTAATCCCAGCCGAACAAGGTGGAGAACAGCTTGCCCACGGTAACGAAGCAGCTGCCCACATACACACAGAAGAACACGAGGATGATCAGCGCGGCGATGGTGGAGACGATGTTCCTGTCGTCATGGAATCGCTTGGAGAAGAAGTCCGGAATGGTGATGGAATCACCTGCGACCACCGAATAGCGGCGTAATCTGCGGGCGACGAGCTTCCAATTGAGGTATGTTCCGAGGGCGAGTCCCAGCGCGGTCCACAGCGGGTCGGCGGCTCCCGTGAAATAGGCCACGCCCGGCAGTCCCATGAGCAGCCAGCCACTCATGTCGGAGGCTTCGGCACTCAGCGCGGTGAGCCAGGGGCCCACGCCTCGCCCGCCCGCAAAATACTGGCGGGTGGAGGAATTGGACCTTTTCGAATATATGAAACCGATGGTGAGCATGGCCACGAAATAGAGGACCATCGCCAGCAGCACCCAGAAATCCTTGGTGACCACAATCTCTTCCTTCTTAAAATCGATGATTCGTCACAATGTAGCGGCTGAACGTCACATAGGGACGAAACATCTCACTTCCATAACTTCCATATGGGACGATCGCGGCATATGGACGATCGCGGAACCTCAGGTGTCGTATCGCCACGACTTGTCGGTGAGCACACGGGCCATCGCCAAGCCGATCGGCAGGCAGATGATCACCATGAACGCGCGGAACGCCCAGTCGAGCGCGTTCAACGTGTCGAATTCGCCGAGGTGGAACATGGCCTGGTACATATACATGCCCGGCACCATGATCACGATGGAGGGCACGGTAAGGCAGATTCGCGGATATCCCAGATGCGGCGCAAGGAGTCCGCGTCGTACCGAGGTTCGCCATGCGGAGGCCATCAGGCCGGCAAGCAGTGCGCCGATGAAGGCGCCGGCTTCGGCGGGAACGCCCAGATCGACGATTTCCAGTCGCAGGGTGTCGGTGACCATGCCGATGGTCGCTGCGACCAGACACATGCGTTGCGGGGAGTTGAACATCACGGAGAACCCCCACACGCCGATGAAGGCGAACAGCATGCGTAGCAGAAGATTGGCTATCCAAGGTAGGTTGAGAGGCTCGAATCCCTGCGGATTCAGGTGCACGATCGACGCCACCATCCATCCCGCCAATGTGGCCATCAGGATGATGCACATCACGTAGGTGATGCGTTGCACGCCCGATGGGAAGTCTATCTTCGCCATGTCAAGGCCGCCCGTGATGAGAGGGAATCCGGGGATGACGAATAGCATGGCGCCGATGTACGCGGTGTCGTGCTGCAGAGCGACCGGGTTGAACAGACCGATCACGCGCAGGGTTTCCGTGCAGGCGAGGGCCGCGACGGCCACGCACACGAAGGTCACGAAGAATTGGTTGAGATGATGCGCGAACAGTTTGCGGCGCAGCCAGTGGCCGAGCCCTGCGCCGACGAATGCGCCGATCATGTCGAAGGGGCCGCCTCCGAGAAGGAACACGAAGGACGCGCAGGCACAGGCCGATGCGAACCCGGCGAATTCCGGAGAATACAGCGGCCTGCGCCGTTCGATCATGTCGAGCCGCTCGTGGGCCTGACGCACGGTGATGCCCTGCGATTCGTCCGCCCGCTTGCCCACATGGTCGAAATGCTTGGCATACATGCCTTTCGGCGGCTTGTGCTGGCGATGGTTGCGCGATTTGCCCGCGATTTCACCGTCGCCGGATTGCACATGGTCTCCAGTGTGATGTTCCGCATCCTGGCACGCACCGTGATTCGCTCCGTGATTCGCATGGTGGTCGGCGGCTTTGATGTCGCGCAGGTGCAGCGGCCGTGCGGTGGAGGAGCCGGCTTTGGCTTGTTTCGTCACCATTTCCAGCGCATCAAGCACCGGATCGTCGGAACCTTCCTGATTCTGTTCGGCTTTCTGCTGTTCCCTGATCTGCTTGGAGAGATCCGCGGAGACCTGCGACGCGTCCTTTTCGTCGAGATGCTGCATGAGGCCTTCGGAGACGCCGGACTGGCTGTGATACATCGATCCCTTGCCGAGATTGACGTTGAACCAGTCGGCGAAGTGTTCGAGCAGCCAGATGCGTTCGGTGTTGACGCCGGTGGTCGGCAGATCGACGACTTCGGTGATGCGGTCCTTGCCATCGGTGCATGAGGCCTCGATGTCGGTGAGATTCACGTCCGCGCGAACGTGCACGCCAAGCGGATACGCGATGCGGTGCATCATCTCGCGTACGCGGAAACTGCCGGTGCCGGCGCCCAGGTCCAGCATGCCGACGCGTACGATCACGCTCGCCTTGGCCGCTATACCGGCTTCGGTGATGGGTTTGTCCCAATCCCGTTCGATGTCTTCCATGTCGAGCGGAATCGAATGTGTATGGAAATTGCTGACGGCCTTCGCGTTGTTGTCGGCGCTCAAGCCATGCTCATGTTCTTCGCTCACGGTATTCAGGTCTAACGTGTGGGCTGGTCGGATGTTTCCCACGGAACCCCCTAAGTTCATCTTTCGGACGGCCATGATCAAAATGCGGACTGGTCAAACGTTTCCGTAACGCAACTGTCGATTTGCCCGGCATACAATGTTCACGCATTTCTTTACTTGCCAAACCCAGGGCTGTGGGCTCGCAACAGGCGGCCAAAACAATCGCGGAGGAGCCGCGAAGGACCGGCAGACCGAGCAACCCGATGGTTTGGGGAAGGAGTTCACATGACAACTGATGATCAGCAAATCAAACCGGCGGACGCATCTATCGTGTCGTCCGGTACCGGAACCAAAGGTCCGGAGGAGCGTGATCTCCCGCCGTCCCTCAAAGAGTCGATGGATCTGTGCCTGCAGATTCTTCGTGAGGTTCTCGGCGAGTTCGACGAAAAGCTTCTGGAAACCTTCGATGAGGTTCGCGGTTCCGCGCTGAACGCCAGCGCCGAACGTTTCTCCGAGGTCCTTACGGACACCAATCCCGATCAGGATGACCTGCAGAATGTGGTCTCCACCATCGACGCCATGAACGTGCATGACGCCCAGCTGCTGGCCCGCGCGTTCACCACGTACTTCCATCTGGCGAACCTGTGCGAGGAGAACTACCGAGTCTCGGTGCTGCGCAAGCGCGAGGCCGCAGTGGACGAGCATCAGGCGGTCGACCCCGCGAACGAGATGACCTGCGCCTACCACAAGCTCATCAACGAGCTCGGCCCGGCGAAGGCCAAGGACCTGCTTGACAAGCTTGAGTTCCATCCGGTGTTCACCGCACACCCCACCGAAGCCCGCCGTAAGGCCGTGGAAGGCAAGATCCGCCGTATTTCCGGACTGCTTGAAGTGCACGATCTGCTCGGCGGCTCGGACAAGAAGGAAAACTCCCGTCGTCTGTTCAACGAGATCGACGCCCTGTTCCGCACTTCCCCGATCGCTTTGAAGAAGCCGACTCCTGTTGAGGAAGCGGACACCATCCTCGATATCTTCGACAACACGCTGTTCTACACCATTCCGCAGGTTTACCGTCGTTTCGACGATTGGATCCTCGGCGACAAGGCCGGTCTTGTGCCGCCGGTGTGCCCGGCGTTCTTCCATCCGGGAAGCTGGATCGGTTCCGACCGTGACGGCAATCCGAACGTCACGGCCAAGGTGAGCCGTCAGGTGGCACGCAAGTTCAGCGACCACGTGCTGGGTGCGTTGGAAATCGAAACCCGTGCCGTCGGCAAGAATCTGACGATGGAAGCGGGCACCACTCCCGCAAGCGAAGAGCTGAAGAACCTGTGGAACCATCAGAAGGAAATGAGCGAGAGGCTCACCGACAAGGCCGCGCTGATCTCCACCAAGGAGACCCACCGTGCCGTCATGCTGGTCATGGCCGATCGTCTGCATTACACCATTGAGCGCGACGCCGACCTGATGTACCACTCCTGCGAGGAGTTCCTGGAAGATCTCAGGGTCGTCCAGCGTTCTCTGGCCGCCGCCAATGCGAAGCGTTCGGCCTACGGTCCGGTGCAGGATCTGATCTGGCAGGCGGAAACCTTCGGCTTCCACATGGTGGAGATGGAGTTCCGTCAGCATTCCGTGGTGCATTCCCGCGCGCTTGAAGACATTCGCGAACATGGCCTGCACGGCGAACGTGGACCGCTGCAGCCGATGACCCATGAGGTGCTCGACACCTTCCGTGCGCTTGGCTCCATCCAGAAGCGCAACGGCATCAAGGCCGCACGCCGATACATCATCTCCTTCACCAAGAGCGCCCAGAACATCAAGGATGTGTATGAGCTGAACCGCCTTGCGTTCGCCCATCCGGAAGATGTTCCGACCATCGACGTGATTCCGCTGTTCGAACAGCTTGAGGATCTGCAGAATTCCGTCGACGTGCTCGAAGACATGATCAAGATTCCTGAGGTGCAGGCCCGCCTGAAGGCCACCGGCGGCAAGCTTGAGGTCATGCTCGGCTACTCCGATTCCTCGAAGGACGCCGGTCCGACCTCCGCGACGCTGGCGCTGCACGCGGCCCAGGAGCGCATCGCCAAGTGGGCGGAATCGCATAACATCGATCTGACCCTGTTCCACGGTCGTGGCGGCGCAGTCGGCCGTGGTGGCGGCCCCGCCAACCGTGCCGTGCTCGCGCAGCCTGTCGGCTCTGTGAAGTGCCGTTTCAAGCTCACCGAACAGGGCGAAGTCATCTTCGCGCGTTACGGCAATCCATCGCTGGCGATTCGCCACGTGGAATCCGTCGCCGCCGCGACGTTGCTGCAGTCCGCTCCAAGCGTGGAGAAGCGCAACACCGACATGACCGAGAAGTATGCCGAGATGGCAAACCAGCTCGATGAAGTCGCGCACGAACGCTTCCTGGATCTGTTGAACACCCCGGACTTCGCGCCGTGGTTCTCCACCGTCACTCCGTTGACCGAAATCGGCCTCCTGCCGATTGGCTCACGTCCGGCGAAGCGTGGTCTTGGAGCCAAGTCCCTTGACGATCTGCGTACCATTCCGTGGATCTTCTCCTGGGCCCAGGCTCGCATCAACCTGGCCGCATGGTACGGACTCGGTACCGCATGCCAGGAGTTCGGCGATTTGGAGACCCTGCGCAAGGCGTACGAGGAATGGCCGTTGTTCTCCACGTTCATCGACAACATCGAGATGTCTTTGGCGAAGACCGACGAGCGTATCGCCAAGATGTATCTGGCTCTTGGCGATCGTGAGGACCTCAACAAGAAGGTGCTCGACGAGATGGAGCTTACCCGTGAGTGGGTGCTCAAGATCGTCGGTGACAAGTGGCCTCTGCAGCACCGCCATGTGCTCGGCCAGGCAATCCGCATCCGTTCGCCGTATGTGGACGTGCTTTCCGTGACCCAGGTGCTCGCGCTCGGCTCGCTGCGCAAGCGCGTCGACAAGGAAGAGCTGACCCATGGCCAGCAGGAGAACTTCACCTATCTGATCCTGTGCACCGTTTCCGGTGTGGCCGCGGGCCTGCAGAACACGGGCTGATCATAGGTCTTGTTGGCCTTGCTATGAACGGGGAGGTTCCGCGCTGATTGAGTGCGGAACCTCCCCGTTCGTGTTGTTCGGCAAAGCGCGTGATATGGCCTGATTGTTTCCGTATTTCCTCTCATTCGATGGGAGGGGATGGAGCCTTGGCAAAGGCAGAACAAAACCGGCGTGAGATACAAGGTCTGGTTTGAAATCGTCGGTTTATTGTGAATGATTTTGAGAATGCTTTGATGAATGTGGTTTGAAGATTATGAGTCCTATCCGGCGCGCTTGTAAGGCAGCGAGTCGCTGGTGAGTTCCAAGCCGACGGCGATTTTGGCTGCGTCACCGTCAGATAATGAGCCGAACCACTTGTGCAAATCGCTGAGGAGAAACTCGTAGCGCTGGCTGCACCGGGCAAGTGACGGTTTCAGTAAACCTGCATCTTGCCAATCGTCCAGAATGATGTCGCCTGGCTCATTCCAGTTGATATTGCTTGTGACCTTGACAATCACGCCCGATATGCCGTTATCGTTGACCTCGGTGATGATGACCGGTCGTACCTTGCCGACGCCCGGATGGTCAGGAAACTCAACCCACATCAGCCATACGTCATATGGCCTTATCTCAGAGGTTGTCATAGATGGAATCTTCCGGGTCGTCCCAATCGTTTGGCATGATCGCACGTCCCGATGCGGAACGTTCAAATCTGCGCACCGTATTTACCTTGACCACGCGACGTGGCTCATGCCCGCCAGCGATGTAGCCGGCTAAATACGCGCCGATGAGCGAGGTGAGGTCGTCACCCCGGCTTTCCGCGATTTTTTTGGCGGTCTTATACACGGGCAAAGACTCTACAGACGTCATCGCGCACCACCTTTCCTGACGATTTCGATTATATAGGTTGAATTTGGCGGCATCTATTGCCTCCGCCGCTTATCTGCTGGTGCAAGACGATTTGATCCTGTGCACCGTTTCCGGTGTGGCCGCGGGCCTGCAGAACACGGGCTGATCGTAAGGCTGGTCAGTACGTAGGCCACTACGTAAAGTGCGTAGGTCAACGGGAGGTTTCGTAGCCGGCAAGGCGCGAAATCTCCCGTTTTTATGTGCGGGTGTCGGGTTTTCTTGCCGCGATAGAATCGGGCCGAACCGCTGGAGATATGGAAAGGAGTGAAGGATGGCCGGAAGGACTTTCGAACTGACCCCCAAGAAGCTGGCCGTAGGCGCGATCATGACCGCGAGCGGAGCCGTGCTGTGGGGAATCAACGGAACCGTATCGAAACTGCTTATGGAATCGTATGGCGTCGATCCGATGTGGGTGGCTTGCGTCCGACAGATTATTGCCGGAATGCTGTATTTCGCCTTCGCTGCCATAACGACCCCGAAACTCCTGACCGGCATGCTACGTGAGCGCAAGAACTATCCGATGCTGGTCGCCGTGGCCATAATCTGTGTGCTGGTGATTCAGGTGGGCTACCTTCAGGCGATTCACTGGACCAATTCCGGTACCGCCACCGTACTGCAGAATTTCAGCCTGCTGTTCGTGCTTGCGTACGTGTGCGTACGTGGCCGTCGATTGCCGACGTTCGTTGAAGCGATTGGCGTGACGTGCGCCGGAGTCGGCATCGTGCTGATTTCCACTGGCGGAGACCTCTCGTCCCTTTCGTTGCCGCTGCCGGGACTGGTATGGGGATTGGCAAGCGCGTTCGGTAATGCGGCCATGGCGATTCTGCCACTTGAGCTGATAGCGCGTTGGGGCGCTTTTTCGGTGAACGGTGTGTCTTTCTTGATTTCGGGCTTTGTGCTGCTGCCTTTTGTGCAGCCGTGGAATCACATGCCGCAGCTGGATGCGCGCGGATGGTTGATGCTCGCGTTTCTGGCGGTGGTCGGAACGTTCATGGCTTGCGGCCTGTTCATGGCGGGTGTGTCGATTATCGGATCGATGCGAGGCAGCCTGATCGGCGCGATAGAGCCGGTCGTGGCCACGATCACCGCCGTATTGTGGACGGGTTCCGTGTTTTCCACGGCCGAGCTGGTCGGGCTGGTGCTTATCGTCCTCATGATCATTCTGGTGAGATGAATGCGTGAAGCGGGGGATTGGCCTAACAGGCGGATCCATCCCGTATTCCGGATGGATGCTCGGCTGGTTTGGTTTCCAAGCCGTTGAATTTGCTGGTTGACGCAGGCATATGGGTCCCTTTTTATACGCTTTTTTGCATACGCCCCCTTGGCTCGGCGTGTCTCTTTTTTGTGAAGGGGGTTTGATTTGTTATATTTCGGGCCTTTTTTGGAATACGCGGATAATTCTCCTGAATTAACGAGGTTGCATAATATATTTTCCTGTTTTTTGATTGGGTGTGCGCGTTTGCGAAAGTGATGGTTCGGGGAGTTCTGTCTTTAAAGAACGCTACTTTTTTGAGTGTAATTAGGGGGCGTATCTAGCTTCCTTATATCACAGAAGAGGGGCTCATGAAATTGATACCTGCTTACGTTCGCAAGGCTGCGGTTGCGGCCGTTGCGGCATGTTCGATGCTGCTGCCGGTCGGCGTGGCCTCCGCAACGTCGGCTCAGGGTGTGACGGTACCCCAGGGGGCCGGTTACACCGCGACAAAAATCTCACATCCGAACGCCGCCCTCGGTGAAAACGACGGCATCGTCAATGTGGATGCCAACGGCTCCGCGACCGTCGCCGACGGTGACGCTGATCGAGGCCAGAGCTACTCTTGGTCTTCCGTCGGATACGGGGACTGGATGTATGTGGGCACCTGCTACTCCGCAATGGGAAGCACGCTCAAACTCATGGCCAACAACATGGGTACCACCTACAAGAAGCTCAAGGCCGCGCTTGACGTGGCGTTCAACGGCGAGCTGTATCTCGACAGCGGCGAAAACCGCAGCCTGCTGCTGAAAATCAATACGAAGACCGGTGAGATCAAGATCGTCGTCGATCCGATTCAGAAGTCCACCGGCAGCAGCTTCAACGTGAACGGCTACCGCGCGGCCATCGAATTCCACGACAAGCTGTATTTCGCGGCCGCCGCCACGGGCAGCCCGTATCTGCTGGAAATCGATCCGACCACCGATAAGACCCAGGTCGTCTACCAGACCAGTGGCGTCGCCCCGGGAATCTCCGTCGGCATCCGTGGCCTGGCCGTGCTGAACAACCAGCTGATCGCCAGCATGATCGGCTCGGATGGCGCCTACATCGTGGCTTCCTCGAACCCCTCCGCAGGAGCCGATTCGTTCAAGACCATCGCAACGCAGCAGGATCTGCTCGACTACCCGGCCTACCACTACACCGACAACATCTTCGGCGGCGCGATTTGGGACATGATCGGATTCAACGGCAAGCTGTACATCACCGTCGTCACCGGCAGGAGCGGAAGCAAGCAGTCCTTCGCGTTGTTCCGCGGCGAAGAGAACGCCGATGGAAACTGGACGTACACTCCGCTGGTCGGAGATCCGAAAGACGGCGCACGCTACGAATACGGATTCGGAGCGGACCGTTCCGGCGCCGCCAATCTGGTGGTGTACAAGGACCACCTGTATATCGGCGGCTACAACGATCCGATGGTGGCGTTGCCGGATGCGCTCGACTTCAACTTCGATAGCCTGTACAAGGATCTTTCAAGCCCCGTCAACCTGTGGCGTATGGATGCCGACGAGAACTTCGAACTCGTGGCTGGCGAAAGCAACAACAAGTACTTCGGTGAGCCGGTCGGCACCATCGACGGCGAGACCATGCGCGCCGGCCTGGGTTCCGACAGCGACATGAGCCGCCATCTCAACCAGTATGTGTGGCGCATGCAGTCGTACAACGGCAAGATGTACGCAGGCACCTTCGACATCAGCGACCTTGCCTACCCGCTCACGCAGTTCACCAACGGCGACGTGCTCAAGCGCACTCCGGAACAGTGGAAGAAGCAGATCGAGTACATCAAGGAATTCCTCAAGATCCTTCAGGAAGAGCAGAGCGGTTCCGCCGCTACCACGGAATCCTCCGAATCGCTTGAGGCGACCAAGCCGGAAGATGGCAATGTCGACGACGCTGCCGTGGCGGACGACAATGCTGACGCGACGGCGGATGATACCGCCGAAGACGGCGTGGATGCGCAATCCCTGGACGACGCGGCCAAGGCCGTCGTCGACAACGACGAGACCACCGCATCCACCGACGAACAACGCGCGGCCGACAATGTCGCATCGGACGGAAAGACGACCGACGTGATCGCCGATCTGACCAAGATGAACGAGCTGTTGGACAATATGCGCAACGATCTGGAATCCAAGCAGACCGATGTGGACGTTGATGAAGCCGCGGCGCAGACCGACGATTACACCATCGACGACCGCGTCCAGTTCCAGCGTTGGCTGAACGAGCTGCTCTCGCTGTACAACGAGAACAAGCAGTATCTGCCGCAGTCCGTCACCGATGAACTCGACAAGTGGCTCACGCAAGACAACGTCGACAACTTCACCGACTTCGTGGGCGTGTGCAACTACCTGCATTACGCCACCACCGACAAGCGCGGCTTCGATCTGGTCGTGACCTCCGATGGTTTGAACTTCCAGACCATCACGCGCAACGGCCTTGGCGACAACAACAACCACGGTCTGCGTGTGTTCGCGGTCACCAACTCCGGTTTGAGCATCGGCACCGCGAACCCCTACCATGGCACCCAGATCTGGACGCTGGATGATGGCAGCGGCGACGCGTCGAACGCCGAACTGGTGAACGGCGACGCCTACACCTACGACAAGTATGACACGCAGGCCAAGTCGGCCAATCAGCAGGGGCTGAACGTCGGCATCACGTTCAACGGCAATACCGTGGAAGACGTGCAGTATGACTACACATCACTCAAGGCCGGCGAAGACTACGTGGTGAACGAGGATGGATCCGGTATCACGCTGACCAGCGCGTTCCTGAACGGCAAGGAGACCGGCAGCACCGGTTCGGTGAAGGTGCTCTTCAACCGTGGCGATTGTGTGCGCTTCACGGTTGAGATCAAGGACAGCACTCCGGGTGCGCCCCAGCCGGACGATTCGACCAAGCCTGCCAACCAGACCGCGCAGAAGACCCAGAAGGCTGCCGGCGCCACTGCCAGCACCGGCTCCAACGTGCTGGGTATGGCTCTGGCCGTGGCGGTGCTGGTGATTGGCGGCGCCGTGACGTTGGTGATGCGCAAGCGTAGCTGAGTAAGCGTCGCGTCCGCATTCGACAGATAGTGGCGCGGATTACGGAACCTTCCATGGGGTTTCGCAATCCGCGCCACTTGCGTTATACGCGTTCTGGCGGAACGTTACGGACTGCCAGAGAGTATGTCTTAGTTCGGTGACATTCTCCTTGGAAGAGAGTCGATGACCGTGTTGCGGACGAGCGGAATCGCATTCGCATAAGAGCCCGGTCACCACCATGGAGCCTTCGCATACGGTTTAAGAAGTGTTGTTTATGACACGGTTCGGTTCCGGGTGGTGCCATAAATTGTTGTCAAAAATGTTGGCGCTAAAATTGTGATTTCAAAACGAAAGGGCTGGAATCATTGATATTTCAACGATTCCAGCCCTCTACTTGCTGGCGCGAGCGGGGGTGAAACCGTCACTATCGCTGTGATTGAGTTTGCGGCAAGAAGAAATGGTTGGAATTGCTGGGTTTTCGACGCATGGGTGCGCTGGATGGTTGCAGCAATCCGGGGAGGATTGTTGTCAAATAGTTGTCAGATTTCTGCGAAGTGGTGGAGATAACACTTCTAACACAAGATATTGGGCTTTTGTGAAATCGCCCTGATGTGAGCGTTGAACTTCTCTGTCACACGTTCGGTCTCGGCGCTGGCCAGGCTTGCGTAAGTGTCAAGGGTCATGGTGGCCGAAGGGTGTCCCAGCATCTTCATGTCAAATGGAACCAAACCGACTAGAAACCAAAGTCTAAAACACCACGTTTAGTTCCTATAACCCCATTTTTCAGTATATTTTCCGCTTCGAGTACATATGGAAAAACCCCGAAATGTTGGTATTTCAACGTTTCGGGGTTTTTCTCCATGGTGCGAGCGGGGGGACTTGAACCCCCACGAGCATACACTCACTGCCACCTGAAGACAGCGCGTCTACCATTCCGCCACGCTCGCGAACAATCAGTTAGTTTACACCCTAATTGAGATGCGAACAAATCGGCGTGTCGCGTTGTGGGATCGAATGCGTTCGCTTCGACGGGCTCATTCGACCCTTGGGCGGGCGGGGCGAGAAGCTCAGCCGCGAGATCCGTTTGCGTAGAACCTAGCCAGGGTCTCGTCGCGGAATTCATCGAAATATCCGCCGTCGATCGACTCACGAATATCGTCAAGCAATTTCACGAAGAAATGTTCGTTATGAATCGTGGCCAGCGTGAAACCGTTGAATTCGCGGGCTCTCAGCGCATGGTCCACATAGGCGCGCGTGTAGTGCGTGCAGGTGTAGCATGCGCAGCCCTCCTCAAGAGGTCCGAAATCGTGCTTGAACTGCGCGCGTTTGATGTTATAGCGGCCGGAACGGGTGAAAATCGCACCATTGCGGCCGCAGCGGGCCGGCGCCACACAATCGAAGGTGTCGCCGCCGTTTTCGACGCATGCGAAGATATCGTCGACCGCGGCGATGCCGAGTACATGGCGGGGGCGGTTTTCCGGCATCGCGTCGCAGATCCAGGCGCAGGTATCGCCGATGATGCGCTTTTCGATCGCGCCGCCTATGCCGACGCCGTCGAAATCAAGGGATGCGATCTGCTCGGCGGCGTGACGGCGCAAATCCTCGTAATTCGCGCCCTGTACCACGCCATACAACGCCTGATACGGCTTGCCCAGGCGTTCCTCGGTGAGTCGCTTGTGCTCCGCGACGCAACGCTGCGCCCAACGGTAGGTGCGCTCGACGGAACGTTCCTGGTAGCCGCGCGTGTTCATCAACGTGGTCAGCTCGTCGAAGGCGAACATGATGTCGGCACCGATCTTATGCTGGATCCCCATCGAGATTTCAGCGGAAAAACGGTGCAGCGAGCCGTTGAGCGGCGATTTGAAGGTCACGCCGTCCTCGTCGACGAATGCAAGACGTTCCTTGCCTTCCGCGATCACGTCGTCGGACTTCATGCCGGTCACGTCCATGGCGAGGGTCTTCTTGAAGCCCGCGCCGAGCGAAAGCACTTGGAATCCGCCGGAATCGGTGAAGGTGGGGCCGTTCCAGTTCATGAATTTGGCAAGGCCGCCGGCCTCGTCGAGCACCTGCTCGCCGGGCCGCTCATACAAATGGAACGCATTGGACAGCAGGCACTGCGCGCCGAGATCCTTCATGGTCTCCGGCAGCACGGCCTTCATGGCCGCCTGCGTGGCCACCGGCACGAACGCCGGGGTGTTGATGTCTCCGTGCGGCGTATGGATCACGCCGGTTCGTCCATAACGTGCGCCGTCGCGCCCCTTGCCATCGGCGGTGCTGGAGAGTCGGGTTTTCTGCTCAAAGTAAAAAGCGCTGCGATCGCCCGGTTTACCGGGTTCCGCGCCTCTCGGATGCTCTACGAGATTCTTGGAATCGTTGGTTTCGGTAAGGCTTGTCATATGCTTCACTTTAGGCGATAGCGAAGATTGCGTGGCGCCGTTGGCGACGGAGCCGCGGTTTTGCTAACCAATTCAATTGCTGCTTTCAACAAACATTCAGGAAACTTCCAGAGCAAGTATCTTTACTCGTATATAGCAGTTCGAGCGGCACGGATGCTGAACATGTGGAATGCCGCGAGACGAATAAGGAGCAACAATGGCTGAAGAAAACCGCGAGCAGAACGCCGTGCAGCCGCAGAACGAGCCGCAGCAGCCGGCCGATCAGACGCAGACTTCCGTAACCGAGCCAATCGACGTGCAGCAGCCGACGGCCGTCATCCCCACCGCAGAGACTTCCGCAGCGGAAAAAACGGATGATACTCCGGATTACGCTTCCGCGGCGGGAGAAAGCACGGTGGTCGGCGCGGCGCCGACGGAACAGTATCGTCCGGCGCCCGAATACGGCGCATACGGACCGACTCCGCAGCAGCCGACACAGCCGACGCAGGGACAGCCGACGGCACAGCAGCAGCCTTACGGCATGCCGAACAATGCCGCACAGCAGCAGCATCGTAACCCCTTCTTCGGTAATCCGTATGCGAACGGCGCAAACGGCACGCAGAATTCCAACCAAGGCAACGCGCGTCCGAACAACGGCAATCCGTTCCACAGGCCGCAAGGTGGAGTCAACGTGCCGCCGAACGGTACTCCGAACAACGGCAATCCGTTCGGCAATGCGAACCATGGCCAGCCCGGCCAGCCGAATGCCCAGGCTGGATCGAGGTCGAAGGCCGCAACCCATGTGGTGACCGCGGTGGTGGCCGCACTGGTCTCCGCAGGCCTGTGCCTTGGCGTCGGCTATGCGGCGATCACCAACGGCTGGGTGCGTGTGCCGAATTCGAATTCGCTGTCGAGCATCAGCTCCAACTCCTCCGGTTCCGGTTCCGCCACCGCCAAGAGCGGCGAGGCCGCGGACTGGGTTTCGGTAGCCAAGGACGTTTCCGATTCCGTGGTGTCCATTCAGGTGGCCACCAGTGAGGGCACCGCCAAGGGTTCCGGCGCGATCGTCAGCGACAAGGGCTACATCGTCACGAACAACCATGTGATTTCCGGCGCGCAGCAGATTCAGGTCACGCTTGCCAACGGCACCATATATTCCGCACAGATCGTGGGAACCGACACCACCACCGACTTGGCCGTCATCAAGCTCGACAACGCGCCGAGCGACCTGACTGCCGTCGAATTCGCCGATTCCGATAGCCTCGCCGTCGGCGAGAGCGTCATGGCCATCGGCAACCCGCTCGGCTACGACGACACCGCGACGACCGGCATCATCTCCGCGTTGAACCGCCCGGTCACCGTGACCGACGACAACAACAACGCAATCGTCACCAACGCCGTGCAGATCGACGCGGCCATCAATCCGGGCAACTCCGGTGGCCCGACCTTCAACGCGGCCGGACAGGTGATCGGCATCAACTCGTCCATCGCATCCACCGCAAGCTCCTCCAGCACCGCGGGCTCCATCGGCATCGGCTTCGCGATTCCGTCGAACCTCGTCAAGCGCGTGGCCAACGAAATCATCGAAAACGGTTCCGTGCAGCACGTGGCGCTTGGCATCACCATCACCAGCTCCTCGGTCGAAGCGGACGGCGTGACCCGTGGATGCACGCAGGTGCAGTCCGTGGTCGACGGCGGTCCGGCTTCCAAGGCCGGACTGAAGGCAGGTGATTCCATCGTGGCGTTCAATGGCAAGGCGGTGAACAACAACTACTCGCTGCTCGGCTATGTACGCGCTTCCGCGATGAACGACACAGTGACGCTGACCATCGTGCGTGACGGCAACACCATGGATATCGAAGTGACGCTCGACCAGGAAGAGACGACCAGCAGCTCCTCCAACAGCCAGAACAACCAGAATAACCAGAACAACAACGGACAGAACGGCCAGGGTGATTCCAACAACGGCTACGGTGATTCCGGCAACGGTTACGGTTTCTCCGATCCATTCGGACAGTGGTAAATCCACGGGAACGCCGGAAGATTTGCTCCAGTCGCCGCGATTGGCGCAACTGACGTAAGAAGTCGAATCCGGTATCCGATTCGCAAAGGGCTGTACAGGCAAGGAAAGAACCGCACTCCGATCATCGGGCTGAAGAAATTCGGATTCGATGGTCGGCGTGCGGTTTTTCGTATGTATGAGGACTGGAAGGGGCGTTACGGCGGCGTTCTTTGTCATGTTCCGCGTGAATGTTCTGATATGCCGTGTTCCGACGCGAGGCGCCGAAGTGCCGGCTGGTCGAAACGACTTACCGAAATCGGCGTGGGCGAAAAACGCGCGTAATCGTGAAACCTGCGAAAATCGCAGACATTTGCTACGCTGAACACTATCTTTTTACGCCGTGTATCGATGGTCCGCTTTGTCGGGGCGCCGGTGGGTTAACAAGGCGTCCGATACGAGCGTAAGGAGATTCTATGCGTAGAATCATCGATCTTTGCAAGCGTGTTCCGTTGCTGCCTATCACCGTCATTGCCGCGCTTCCGTTGGCATTGATAGGTTCATGGCGTCCGTGGGGTGCCGATGCCGTTCATTTTGGTCCGTTCAACCCCGGAGTCGGACAATGGATCGTGATCGCGCTTGTGTTGTATACGATCATCGTCACGGTGCGCGGCATGATAGACGACCTGCGCAACGGACAGGTCGGTGTGGATCTGCTGGCGGTCGTCGCGATCGCGTCGACGGTCGCGGTGCAGGAATACTGGGCCGCATGGGCCGTGGTGCTGATGATCTCCTCAGGGGAGGCGATAGAGGAATTCGCGCAGTCGAAAGCGGAAGGAAACCTGACCGCACTGATCGACGCGGCTCCACGAACCGCGCACATCGTCGCACTGCCAGGCCTGCATGGCCATGTGCACGCGTCAGGCGGCGAGCACGCGGCAGGCGTTACCCAAGACGGATTCAGACAGGCCGTCAAAACGCCGGACTCCAACGAAATGGGCGCGTCCCATGGGGCGAACAGCGAGCATTTCGAAACCGTCGCCGTGGAGAACGTGAAGCTTGGCGATGTGATTCTCGTGCTCCCCGGAGAAACCGTGCCGGTCGACGGCGAACTGCTGTCGGGCGTGGCGACGCTGGATCTGAGCAACATCAACGGCGAGCCGGTCCCACGTGAGGTGTTCGCAGGCGCCCGGGTCATGTCGGGCGCGGTCAACGGTTCGACCACGCTGACCATGCGCGCAACGCAGCTTGCCCAGGATTCGCAGTATCAGAAGATTCTGGAGCTGGTCTCGTCCGCGCAGGAATCGCGTCCGGCCGTCGTGAAGACCGCGGATGTGCTTGCGGTGCCGTTCACGGTGCTTTCCCTCGTGATCGCGGCGATCGCATGGATCGTTTCCGGCACTCCGCTGCGATTCGCGCAGGTTCTGGTATTGGCCACTCCCTGTCCGCTTCTGATTGCGGCGCCGGTCGCGTACGTTGCGGGAACCGGACGTCTCGCCAAGGCGGGCATTCTCATCAAAGCGCAGGATGTGCTGGAAACCTTGGGAAAGGTGTCGCATATCTTCTTCGACAAAACCGGCACGCTCACCGTCAAACAACCGCAGGTCGTGCGCGTGGAGAAACCGTTCGTGACGAAATCGCCGTTCGACGAGGACCATATTCTCATGATGGCCGGCATTGTCGAAGGCTATTCCGTGCATATTCTTTCAAAGGGCATGGCGGCGGCCGGCAAACGTGCCATGAACGACCTGTATGCGCGCTATGAGCGCGGCCAACGGCTATGTGCGGAACGTAACATGCCGGGCCATGGCCGTGATTATCCGGTGGTGAGGAACATCGTCGAAGAATCCGGCAAGGGCGTTTCCGGAGAAGTGAACGGGCACGACGTGCGCGTCGGCAGATTCGCGTACGTCACGGCGGATGAATCCGGATTCACGCCGGTGCTGCACGGCCGAAACGGCTTGTCGACGCCGACGGCACCGAAATCGGATGTGAATTCGCTGTTCGCTCCGCTCGAACCCGACGAAATGGCCGCATATGTGGCGCTCGACGGCGAACTTGCGGCACGAATCGTGTTGCGGGATGTACCGAGGGCAAACGCGAAGGATTCCCTGCAAAGACTGCACGAGCTCGGCGTCTCCAAATTGTCCATGCTTACGGGAGACAAGGCCGCGTCCGCACGAATCATCGCCGGAGAAGTCGGCATCGACGACGTTCAGGCCGAACTATTCCCCGAAGACAAAGTGGCCGCGGTCAGAAACGCCACCGAAGGCGAGGACGAGGATGCCGGGCGCCAACCGTTGCTGAATGGCATCGTGCGGCGGTTGACGGGAGCATACTCGCCGCGCCCAATCACCATGATGGTCGGCGACGGCGTGAACGATGCGCCTGTTCTGGCGGCGGCCGATATCGGCATGGCTATGACCGATGGCACGTCCACGGCCGCGTCCGAATCCGCACAGGTGGTCATCATGAACGACGATATCGCTTCCGTGCCGCGTGCCATAGCCATCGCACGGCGCACGAAGAAAGTGATGCTTCAAGCCGTGCTCATAGGCCTGGGGCTGGCGGTCGTGGGCATGGTCGCGGCCGCCTTCGACCTGATTCCCGTGGTGGTCGGCGCATTCATGCAGGAAGCGATCGACGTGGTGAGCATCCTCTGGGCGTTGTCCGCCCTGCTCGACAGGGAGTAGCGCGGACAACGGGACAGGCAGGAGCGGTAGGGATGGCGCGGAACCATTACAGAGAGCTCGGCGAGATCTCACCTGCGATGGAGCGCCTCATCCACATGCCGAAATCCGCGGCGCCCACGCCCTGAGACAGCAGGAAGACCATTTTCGCGTACGCGGCTTCCAATGTCATGTCGCCCGAACCGATCGCCCCGGCGCGTGCGACCGCGTCGCCCGTCTCGTAATGGCCGAGCAGCACTTCGGCCTGCTGGCACTGCGATGCGATCACGACCGGCACGCCGTCATGCAGCACGTCGGCGATCACGTCGGTCAATCCCGGCTCGTCGCTCGGCACATTGCCGACGCCGTACGCGCGCAACAGCACCGCTTCCGGGCGCGGTGAGAGCATCGCGGCAAGACGGGCGGCGCTGATGCCGGGAGCCATGTCGATCACGGCGACATCATGGCGTGCGTAAGGCTTCGGATTCGTCCAGCCGCAGCCCTCACAGTCGCCCGCATACCAATGCCACGGGGTTCCGGTGCGCGCCAGCGGGCCGGTGGAAGGCGCCGAAAAACCTTCGAACGCCCAACTCGACGACTTGCTCACACGATTCCCGGCAAACAAGTGATGGCCGAAGAACAGGCCGACACCGTGGAACCGGCCGCTCATCGCAGCGTTCAGCGCGCCGGTGACGTTCGCGGTGGCGTCCGATTCGATCTTGCCGAGCGGATGCTGCGAACCCGTGAAGATCACAGGCTTGTCGAAATCCGTCAATGCGTACGACAGCGCCGCGCTGGAGTAACTCATCGTGTCGGTGCCATGCAGCACGACGAAAGCGTCGGCATCGTCGGCATGCGCGCGAAGATCGTCGGTTATCGTCTGCCAATTGTCGGGCGTGGCGTTCGACGAATCGATCAGCGGATCAAGCTCGGTGAACGAGAACAGGCTTGGATCCATGCGCGCATCCTCAAGCAGCCGGAACAGCCATCCGCGGGTGTCGGCGCCCGGAACCAGACCGTTCGGCGAATCAATCATGCCGATTGTGCCGCCGGTGTACGTGATATGAATGCGCATTGCCTTCCTCCTCATCGAAATAACCAAATAAAAAAGTGGACGGTTGATTACCTTCCGTCCACTTTACCGACTTGCCGGATTCCTGCCCGATTTCGGTCAGACTGCAGGCGTTACTTTCCGGGCGTCTGCATCGTTTCCAGAACGTCGGGAACATCGTTGCCGTTGTCGTCGAGCATTTCGTCCATCAAGTCGCCGTTGATGCGGCCGCGCACGTAGAACCAGCCGGCCACCATGGCGATGGCGACCACGAGGAACATCAGCAACGTCCAACGACCGGCGGCGCTGGTGAGATTCGACAGCACGACCACGGCGAAGAACAGCAGGGAGAGGTAATTGGTGTACGGAGCTCCCGGCATGCGGTATTCGGGACGGGTTTCCTCACCGGCCTTCACCTTCTTGAGGAACGCGAGATGCGTGACGAGAATGCAGGCCCAGGTTCCGGCGATGCCGATGCCGGCCAGATTCATGACGATCTCAAAAGCGTCGGACGGCAGCACCGCATTCAGCACGACACCGATCAAACCGAGCGCGGAAGTGATGATGATACCGCCATACGGCACGTGATGCTTGTTCATACGTGCGGCGAACTTCGGGCCGGAACCCGCCACCGCGAGCGAACGCAGCGTACGACCGGTGGAATACAGGCCGGCGTTCAGTGAGGAAAGCGCCGCGGTCAGCACTACGACCTGAATCACGTCGGCGGCATGCGGAATGCCGATGCCGGAGAAGAACGTGACGAACGGCGACTCGTTGGACGAGTAAGCGGTATACGGCAGCACCAGCGCCATCAGCACAACGGAACCCACGTAGAACACGAAAATACGGATGATCATGGAATTGATGGCCTTCGGCAGCACCTTCACGGCGTCCTTCGCCTCGCCGGCGGCCACACCGACCATCTCGGTGCCGCCGAACGCGAACACCACGCCCAGCGTCAATGCGAACACCGGAGCGATGCCCATCGGGAACAGGCCGCCGTTATCGGTGATGTTGGCAAGGCCGGCATGGGAGTCGCCCACCTGCGCGCCGGTCACGATGGCCCAGATGGCGATGACCATGAACGCGACGATGGTGGCCACCTTGATGGCGGCGAACCAGAATTCCGCCTCGCCGAACATCTTCACGCTCAACATGTTCAACACGAACACGAGAGCCAAAGCGATCAACGCCAGCAGCCACTGAGGCACGTTCTGGAACGCCTTCCAATAGCGGAAATACACGGCCACGGCGGTGATGTCGGCCATGACGGTGACCGACCAGTCAAGGAAGAACAGCCAACCGGTCACGTACGCGCCCTTCTCTCCGAGGAACTCACGCGCATACGAGACGAAAGCGCCGGAAGACGGACGGCGAATCGCAAGTTCACCCAGCGAACGTACCATCAGGAAC
The DNA here is from genome assembly GCA_963590945.1 of Dysosmobacter segnis. Taxonomy (GTDB): domain Bacteria; phylum Actinomycetota; class Actinomycetes; order Actinomycetales; family Bifidobacteriaceae; genus Bifidobacterium. The sequence goes on along the minus strand of CAVAQZ010000001.1, from coordinate 180,887 downwards.
GCGAAAATGCCGCACACCGCGTATGCGATCGCAAGTCCCGCGCCACCCTGCGAAAGACGGCCGCCCGCACCAAGAAACAGACCGGTGCCGATCGAGCCGCCGATCGCGATCATCTGAATATGACGAGGCTTGAGATCCTTCGCATAGCCGTCGTCGCTCTTATCTTTCTTCGTTGTCTTCAATGAAGACGAATCGTTGGAACTCATAGTTGGCTGTTCCATTCCTCTCACATGTCGTAGTTCGGCCAGAATCGACCGCACTGTGCGAAAATGTCCGTAAGCATTATATGAGTTGTGCGCAACCTGTGTAGAACGAGCGTGGAAATCGCGAAAAAGAGAGGTTCCGACCCTGTTGGAAATGCAGGGAATATATTAGGCTAGAGCGCGTGACTGAAACTAATGAACTTCGTATCGCAGTAATCGGCGCCGGCCCCGCAGGCGTCTACTCCTCCGACATTTTCCTTCGCCAGCTGGGCAAGCTCGGCGAGGAACTGGGCCTGGGAACCAAGGCCCGCATCGACCTGTTCGAAAAACTACCGGTGCCGTTCGGCCTGGTGCGTTACGGCGTGGCCCCCGACCACCCCTCCATCAAATTCATCGCCAGCGCACTCGAAAAGACGCTCGACAACCCGGACATCCACCTGTACTGCGACGTGGAATTCGGCAAGGACGTGACGCTCGACGAGCTGCTCGAACGCTACGACGCCGTTCTGTTCGCCACCGGCGCGGTGGAAGACAAGCCGCTTGGCCTGCCGGGCGCCGAACTCGACGGCGTTTACGGCGCGGCAAAGTTCGTGGAATGGTATGACGGATATCCGACCGGCGCTCGCGAATGGCCGCTGGAAGCCGAAGAGGTGGCCGTGATCGGCGGCGGCAACGTGGCCATGGACGTGGCCCGCGAACTCATGCGCAATGCCGACGATCTGAAGGAACGCACCGACATTCCGGACAACGTGTACGAAGGCATTAAGGGCAACAAGGCCAAGGTACTGCACCTGTTCATCCGCCGTGGCGTGGCCCAGGCCAAGTTCTCCGTGCAGGAACTGCGCGAGATGGAGAAGCTGCCGGGCGTGCAGCTGATCATCAACGAGGACGACTTCGATCTGGATGAGGACACCATCGAGGAAGCCGGCAAAGACAAGCTCACCCGCCAGATGGTCGAAGAACTGTTCACCATCCGCGAGATGGCCGAAGATATGGAAGACGACGGAGACACCGACTTCGAAGGCAATCCGGCGGATCGTAAGTACTACGTGCACTTCAATGCCGCTCCGGTCGAAGTGCTCGGCGAGAACGGCAAGGTCGTCGGCATTCGCGTGGAGAAGACCGTGACCTCCGCTGACGGCAAGATGAGCCGTACCGGCGAATTCGAAGACTATCCGGTGCAGGCCGTATACCATGCGATCGGCTACAAGCCGGCCACCGCTCCCGGTATCGCCTACGACGAGCGTCATGCGCATCTGGCCAACGCAAATGGCGACGGCCGCGTCACCACGGACGCCGAATCCGGCGAAGTGCGCGAACGCCTGTACGCCACCGGTTGGGCCAAGCGTGGCCCGGTGGGACTGATCGGTTCCACCAAGTCCGATGCGCTGCTGATCGTGACCAACATGCTTGAGGATCTTTCCAAGGCCGCAGAAGGTGGACGCGTGGCCGCCGATCGTGATCCGGAATCCATCGACCGCCTGCTTGCCGAACGCGGCGTCAAGCCAATCGACTTCGCCGGATGGAAGAAGGTCGACGCCTTCGAACGTGCCGAAGGCGCGAAGGAAGGCCGCGAGCACAAGAAGGTGATTGATCCGGAACAGATGCGCGCTCTGGCCCACGCCTGATTCCGCTGAATTCGATTACTGAATTCTTGCCGAATTCGACCGGCGTCGGTTTCCGGCGTCGATTCCGTACGCAACGGCTCCCGGACATTGGCTCGGGAGCCGTTGCGCTTCGGAGGAGGCTGGTTGTTGGTTGTCGGATGGAGTGCGGGCGGTTGGGGTATCCGAGAGAGATCTGGTGAACCGTCTGGTGAATGGTCCGGTGGCAGCCCTCCAACGACTCGGTGATAGCCAGCGAATATCCAGCAAAATATCAGACTGCGTACTTACGCTTGGGCCGTATGAATGGCAATTTGCGTGTGCATGGGCATTGCAACGGCTTGAAGACGACGCTGCTCTTCGCCCTGATGTGGGGTGTCATCATGCTCATCTGGTGGGCCACTGGTGGCAGTCAGCGCACGTTGGGCGTATACATTCTCATCGGTCTCGGTTCGACTTTCATCTCGTACTGGTTTTCCGACAAACTCGCCATCGCGTCGATGAGGGCGCGGGCCGTCAGCGAGCAGGAAGCGCCGATGCTGTACAAAATCGTGCGCGAACTTTCGGCAAAGGCCGGCAAACCGATGCCTCGAATCTACATTGCGCCGACCATGAGCCCCAACGCGTTCGCGACAGGCCGCAACGAACGTCACGCGGCCGTCTGCTGCACGCAAGGCATCCTGCAGATGCTCAACGAGCGTGAGATCCGCGGCGTGCTCGGCCATGAGCTCATGCACGTGTACAACCACGATATTCTGACCTCCGCGATCGCATCCGCAATGGCCACGGTGATTTCGTATCTCGGCTATTCGCTCATGTATTTCGGAGGTTCCTCCTCCCGCGACGAACGCGACGGCTCGTCTTCCGGCCTGGGATTGCTCGGCGTGCTGCTCAGTTCGATTCTTGCGCCGATCGCGGCATCGCTGATACAAATGGCGATTTCACGCACCAGAGAATATGATGCCGACGAAGACGGTTCGTTGCTGACTGGCGATCCTGAGGCGCTCGCCTCCGCATTGAACAAGATCTCGTACGGTGCCGCCGAGATGCCGATGGACAAGACCGCTGGAACGCAGTCGGTTGCCGCGATGATGATCGCGAATCCGTTCTCCGCGGAAGGGTTCTCCCGTCTGTTCTCCACGCATCCGCCGACCTCCGACCGTATTGCGCGGCTCATGCAGATGAGTCAGGAAATGAAGATGCAGGGCGTGCAGCCCGGTTATGCCGGATATTCCGGGTATGGAACCGGCGGTTATGTGCAGGGCGGGTACCCTCAGGGAGGGTACGCGCAAGGTGGGTATTCCCAAGGTGGGTATTCCCAAGGTGGGTATTCCCAGGGTGGATATTCGCAAGGTGGATATGCTCCGCCGCGTAGGTGATATGCGGTTTTGTTGATGATCGCGGATGACTGCAGATAGGCTCTACGGATAATCCCGGGTCTGCAAGTAACCGCAGATATGCGGATAATCCGCATACCAATCCGCATATCGGGAAGCGTGTATGTTGCCGCCTTCCGACGTGATAGACTTTTTCTTCGTGCCCAAAAGGCACATTTTGCGGATGTAGTTCATCGGTAGAACGAAAGCTTCCCAAGCTTTAGAGGCGGGTTCGACTCCCGTCATCCGCTCCATTTTTCTCGATGCCGGGATTGCGTCTTCCGATTATTCCAACGATTTCTGATTGTGCGTGTATTCGATGGATCGTAAGTTTGTGCTGGGATGCTGGCGTTGTGCGCACAGGTGGGGAGATATGGTTGTATCTCTTGGGTTGTGCGCAACGGGCATGCGGATTATTTTGGCGCATGAATCGCAAATCGTTGGAAAATGGCCGTTCTTGCGTTGCGTAAAAAGAACGGAACGCAATGACGTACACCCCCTTCGTCCATAACTGGTGAGATACGGTCGTATCTCCCAGTTGTGCACGAAAAGGGGGCTATGGGGTGGTATATCGGCGTTGTCTGAAGTACGCAGGTTGAGGATTTCCCATTTCGGCTAGGCCGTCACCTATTCCAAGGTGGCGTTGGGAATGAACGTGGAGACGATGAGTTCGGTGAGCTCGTCGATCGGCATGGGGTCCGGATCCGCGAGCCATGTGCGCACCAGCGCGATGACGCCCGAAAGGTAAAATTCCCTCAAATATTCGCTTGGCTTGCCTTCGTTGTGCCCACCTTCGGCCAATGAGAGAACCAGGGGTGACGCGAACTCTCGAATCTTGTTCGTAAAGTCCGGGTCGCCATGCGGTCCGAGCAGAATCGCGATATACGGGGCGTCTTTGCGCGTCTGTTCAAGGAACACCGCGAGATTAATCCGTACGCTGCCGCTTCCGTCCGTTCCTATCACCTGCTCGTCGATTACGTCGGCACGTCGCGCGATCAGTCGTTCCTCCTCGCGTTCGAGCAGGTCTCGTACGCCGTCGTAGTACAGGTAGAACGTGGCGCGATTGTAGCCTGCCAAATCGGTGATCTGCTTGACGGTGATCTTTTCCACCGGCTGTTTGGAATACAGCTTCCAGAATGCGCTGCAGAGCTTTCGTCTCGTGCGTTCCGTGACTTCCGGCTGTTTCATGACCATGATCGCCTGTCTCCTCCTGACTACATTGCGCGCTGCCGTATTGCGTCGTAATACCGTATTGCGTAACGCCTTATTGCGCGACACGCCGTCGTGTAATAAGACGCATTCTCGTTTCCGCCTATCGTCGGACGTGCCGTCATTCCTTGTGCCATAAGGAATGACGCGCAATATCATACGACATTATGTCGAACGATGTTCATTGATGAACGAAATCACTCCGCCTATCGTACTCATTCGACGACATAACGTCTACTGATACAAGCCGTATTTCCAATGGTTGGCGCAAATTGTTACGTCAATTGCTATACGGTGGCCAGAAAGGAAAATCATGTCTGGAATCAAGTTCGAAACCAAATGGCTCGCCCCGCTGGGTGTGCTATGCGCGTTCCTGGCGCTGTGGAGCTTCATGTTCTTCCCGATGCTCAACGGCACGCCGAAAAATGTGCCCTACGCAGCTCTCTCTTTGGACGAGGGCGCAACCAACATGGGTGCCACGGTGAACGTCGGTGACCAGCTCGTAAGCAAACTCACCGATCCCGATGCTGCGGCCACACTTTCCACCACAGGCATATCCTCTTCGGACGAGGATTCCGAGACGCCCATCAAGTGGACCGTGCTCAACAGCCAGCAGGAATTGGACGAAGCCATGAACGGCAACGATTATTACGGCGCGATCGTGATTCCCAAGGACTTCACCGCCAAACAGCTTGCAGCCAAGCAGGCCGAGACCCAAGCCACGCTCAAACAGAACCAAGCGCAGCAGCAGGCACAGGCGGAACTCCAACAGCAACTTGCCCAAGCCAAAGCTCAAGGTGCAAGCGACGAACAAATCCAACAAATGCAGGCCGACGCCGTCAAAAAAATCCAAGAAACCCAGACTGAAACCCAGACTGAAACGCAGGCCGAGATCCAATCCACTCAATCGGATCAAAGCGATTCGGACGCAGACAAGCCGACCATTGAAATCATCACCAACGGCGCGAAGAACGCATCTGTTGCCCAACAGCTCTCCACGCAAATGAGCAACACCCTCGAGCAGCTCGGTGTGAATGTGAAATCCACCACCGTGCATAGCTACGATCTAGGCACTACAACTGGTGCCCAAATGATCGGCCAGCTGTCAGCCGCGCCGACTATCGCCATGAGCGCCAGCTGCATCATGATCATGTTCAGCATGACCCACGCCGGCAAGAACGCATCCCGTAAGGAACGCTTCGCACGACTTGGCATCCAGCTCGGCTACGCGCTGGTCCTGTCCGCCGGCGTGGCAGGCCTCGCATGCTTCCTTATGGGCGTCATCGGCGGCATGACCGCACCGTTCGCCACTGTCTTCCTATTCCTGTGGATGGCCAGCTTCTGCATCATGAGCATGCTGATCGGCCTCATGACATTGTGCTTCCCGATCGGTGCCATCGGCATGTTCGCCCTCATGGGCACGATGAGCTGCGCCTACACCGCACCCGAAATGCTGCCCACGTTCTTCCACGACTGGATTTATCCGTGGTCGCCCGCACGCTATGTGGTCGACGGCGTCAGAAGCGTCATCTTCCTCGGCGACAACACGTTCAACGCCAGCCTTGGCGCGCTGTCCATATGTCTGATCATCGGACTGGTGGCCGCGGCAATCGGACTCGCTCTACCCGCAGCACGCAGCAAAACCGACACTGTTGCAAACGCGGCAACGGCGTGATCGTGCGTAACTTTTATGCCGAATCGCGTCTTTCCTCGGCAAGGGAATGGTGCATGCGTTGCCCGCGTCGCATGCACTGCATACGTCACATGCTGGCAAGCTGTTCGATGGTCACGAATTCGTAGCCCTGCTTCCTCAGATCGTCGATGATTCCGGGAAGCGCCTGCACGTCCTGGGAACGATCGCCGCCGCCGTCATGCATCAGCACGATCGCGCCGTTGTGCGCATTGTTGAGCACGGTATCGTGAATCGCCTGGGCGCCCGGCCTCTTCCAATCCAAAGTGTCGATGTCCCACAGCACATTCATGCTGACCATGTCGGCAACCTGCTTCCATTGGTCAACGCCGAACGAGCCGTACGGTGCGCGCATGACGGTGGTCTCGACCCCGGATGCCGCCTTGATGTTATTGAAGCCCTCCTGCAATTCGGAACGCAACGCATCGGCGTCCAAATCCGGCAGATACGCATGGGTGTTGCTGTGGCTCGCCACCTGATGCCCCTCGTCCAGCATGCGTTGCTCCAGATTCGGATACGCCGCCGCCGAAGTGCCGACGTCGAAGAACGTGGCCTTCGCGCCCTTCGACTTCAGAATATCGAGGATCTGGCCGCTGTACTGGCTTGGTCCGTCGTCGAACGTCAGCGCGATCACCTTGCTTCCGGCCGGACGCGGAGTGCGTGACTCGACCACCAGATCCTGGGGCTCCTCCGTAACGCCCTTATCGACCCGCTTCTGCGATTTCTCGCCGACCCAAATCTCTTTTTTGCCGTCCTTGCCCTGCTGTTTGACTTCCTGCAGTGGGCCGTTGTTGAGATTGATGTTCGTGCCATGTTCCACGGTTTCGTATTCCACGGTATGGTCTTCGGTCTTGTCTCCACCGGATTCGACGGTTATCTTGGCGTTCTCCGGCATGCGTTCATTGTCGTAATCCTCGCGCGCCACGGTATTGCCGTTGATTTTGACGACGATCGGCTCGCCGCCGGTCTCTTGGAGCACTTCTCCGGCAACGTCGAGAAGGCGGCCGGGCTTGGCGTTGAAATCGTTGTTTTCCGAAAGCAACGTCGCGATCGTCGTGTCAACGCGGATCTGCCGATCGATGGTATTTACGGTGACGGGAATGCGGCGCAGATGGTAGTGCCATGCGTATGCCCCTCCGGACGCGACCAGCAGAAAAGCTATCAAGGCCACCACCGACAGAACGGTGCGAAGCCGCGATGGTCGTTTTCGTTTTGCGTGGGCGCCGCCGTTGAAGGACAGTTCCTCGATGTCGTTTTCTAAACTCATGTTCGCTTCTCTCATCGTGAACGCCTTCCGTCACGCAGACGGAGGCAATACGTCAATTGTAGGTGACGGGAAGCCCCCTTGGTTCCCACCGTAAATCTTTCCTGTCATATAGCCGGACATAATGGAAGCATGACTATCGCAACTCCTGAACGTTATGCCGAAATGCTGGATGCCGCGCAACGCGGCGGATATGCGTACCCCGCAATCAACGTGACCAGCACGCAGACCCTGAACGCGGCGTTGCAGGGTTTCGCGGAAGCGGAATCCGACGGCATCATCCAGGTGTCGGTGGGTGGTTCCGCGTATTTCTCCGGGCAGAGCGTGAACGATCGTGTGGTCGGCTCCCTGGCGTTTGCGGCGTTCGCGCATGAGGTGGCCGCGCACTACCCGAACATCACGGTCGCGTTGCATACCGATCATTGTGCGAAACAGTATTTGGACGAGTGGGTTCGCCCGTTGCTCGCGCATGAGGCCGAGCAGGTGCGTCGGGGAGAGGATCCGACGTTCCAGTCGCACATGTGGGACGGTTCGACCGTGCCGTTGGAGGAGAATCTTGATATCGCGGCGGAGCTGCTGGAGAAATCCGTGAAGGCCCATACCGTGTTGGAAATCGAAATCGGCGCGGTAGGCGGCGAGGAGGACGGCCACAGCGCGGAAATCAACGAGAAGCTGTATTCCACGCCGGCCGATGGCGTGCGCGTGGCCGAACGCCTGGGATTGGGCGAGCACGGCCGCTATATGGCCGCGTTCACGTTCGGCAACGTGCACGGCGCGTATAAGCCGGGCGTGGTGCAGCTGCGTCCGAAGCTGTTGCGCGATATTCAGGCGGAAGTATGGGACGCGGCGCATGACGGACGATTGGGGAGCGTGGATTCCGCGCACGTCGCCGCATGCGCCCTGCCGGATATGCCGGAAGGCAAGCCATTCCCGCTGGTGTTCCACGGAGGGTCGGGGTCAAGCGCCGAGGAGATCGCGGAAGCGGTCAGTTACGGCGTGGTCAAGATGAACATCGATACGGACACGCAGTACGCGTTCTCCCGCTCGATTGCCGGTCACATGTTCCGTAACTACGATGCGGTACTGAAGATCGATGGCGAAGTCGGCAATAAGAAGCTGTACGACCCGCGTTCTTGGGGACGTGAGGCGGAATCCGCGATGGCGGCACGCGTCGTCGAGGCGTGCAGGCAGCTCGGATCCGCAGGACGTGCGCTGAAATAGCGGGATTGGCGAAATTAGCGGGATCTGCGGGCGAACCAGAGGTTGATGAGCGATCCCGTGACCACCAAAGCCACGCCGATCCAAAACGGAACACCCAATGCCACACCCAGCAGAAGGGTGCTGCAGGCGGTGGAGAAGACGGGAGTCGCGTACGATGCGATCGCAAGCGTTTCCATGTTTCCGTGCAGCATACCGTATCCCCAGCAGGAATATCCGCCGGCGATGGATGCGGCGCAGGCGACAAGCGCGACGTAACCGCCGATGCCTGGTGCGGTGGGAGGCAATCCCTGTCCCGACGCGAAATGAATGATCCACAATATGACGGCCACGCAACAGAAGAAGTAGGTCGTGCCGTCGTATCCTTCGGACATTGCCGGGGTGAAGGTCGCGTAGACCGACCAGATGAACGCTCCTGCAAGGGCCAGCGCGTAAGGCAGCGGATTTGAGGCGATGTCGCGCAGCGCCTCGTGGACATCCAGACTTTCGCCTCCGACGGCCAGCGCGACGCCGACCGTGGCCACGATCGCGCCGGGAATCGCGGTCAGGACAGCGCCTTTGCGGGATGAAACCGCGGCCGTCATCAGTACGAGCAGTGTGGGCCATAGATAGTTGACCAGACTGACTTCCACGGATTGCGCGGCCGTGGACGCCAGGCCGATCGACAACGAGATGGAAGCCTCGTAGGAGATGAACAGTATGCCGCCGATCAGCAGGTATTTGCGTGGCGCTTCACGCACGGGGGCCGGCCTGCGTGTAAGGAACAGCAGAACGCCGCCGACGGTGTAGATCAGAGCGGAGCCGAGGGTCGCGCCGAACGATTCGGCGACGAGGCGTACCAGACCGGCCATGAATCCCCACAGCACGATGGCGCACAGGCCGATGATGGTGCCGCCGTGCGAGATCGCGTGGCCGAGCAGCGGATTTTTGGATTGGTGTTCCTGCCGCGGCCATTGCGATTGCGGAACCTGCTGGGATGGCTGCGGCTGAAGGTCGGTGTTCCTCTCGTCTCGATTCATGCGCCCAACGTTACTTCATGCCGTGAAACCGCCATGAAACGATGTGGTTGTGAGGTTCCGCCCATATTGAAACGACAGCCTCTCAGTAGAGGGCCCAATGTAGGCTGTTTCCGGTGGAATAAGGCGAGGGCGTGGAGGTTCGTTATGCCGGGAATCGTGTTGATCGGCGCTCAATGGGGCGACGAAGGTAAAGGCAAGGCTACCGATCTTATCGGCACGAAAGTCGATTATGTAGCACGTTTCAACGGCGGCAACAACGCCGGTCATACCGTGGTGGTCGGAGACGAGTCGTATGCGCTTCATCTGCTGCCGTCCGGCATCATCAGCCCGAACACGACGCCCGTCATCGGCAATGGCGTCGTGGTCGATCCGGAAGTGCTGTTCGAGGAGATCGACGGACTGGAAAGCCGCGGCGTGGATTGCTCGCGACTGCTGGTGAGCGAAGGCGCGCACGTCATCGCTCCGTATCATCGCGTGCTCGACAAGGTGACGGAACGCTTCCTCGGCAAGCGCAAGATCGGCACCACCGGCCGTGGCATCGGCCCGGCGTACGCCGACAAGATCAATCGCGTCGGCATCCGCGTGCATGACCTGTTCAACGCCGACCACTTGAGAGACAAAGTCGAGGCGAGCCTGCACCAGAAGAACCAGATGCTCGTCAAGCTGTACAACCGTCGTCCGATCGACGTGAACGAGGTCACCGACGAGCTGCTGACGCTCGGAGAACGCCTGAAGCCGTACGTTGCCAACACCTCGCTGGTGCTCAACAACGCGCTCGACGAGGGCAAGACGGTGCTGTTCGAAGGTGGCCAGGCCACCATGCTTGACGTGGATCACGGCACCTATCCGTTCGTCACCTCCTCCAATCCGACCGCGGGCGGCGCCTGCACCGGTACCGGCGTCGGCCCGACCAAGATCAGCCGTGTGATCGGTGTTTCCAAGGCGTATGTGACCCGCGTCGGCGAAGGCCCGTTCCCGACGGAACTGTTCGACGAGTCCGGTGATTGGCTGCGTGCGCAGGGCCACGAATACGGCGTGACCACCGGCCGTCCACGTCGTTGCGGCTGGTTCGACGCCGTGGTCAACCGTTACGCATCGCAGGTGAACGGTCTGACCGACATCGTGCTCACCAAGCTTGACGTGCTCACCGGTTTGGAAGAGATTCCGATCTGCGTGGCCTACGATGTTGACGGCGAACGTCGCGAATACATGCCGACCGATCAGGCGGAGTTCGCTGCGGCGAAGCCGATTTACGAGACCATGCCGGGCTGGTCCGAAGATATTTCCCAGGTGCATGACTTCGAAGACCTGCCGAAGACCTGCCAGGAGTATGTGAAGCGTCTCGAAGAGCTGTCCGGATGCCGTATTTCCGTAATCGGCACCGGCCCCCAGCGCGACCACATCATTCAGATCAACTCGCTTATCGACTGAGATTCCGACGGTTGCAGGAACGCATGTCCGGCTTCGGAAACAGTAGGGGCGGCCAGTCGAATCCTCCGCGGATTCCGCTGGCCCCCGCGAAGCGCGTGCAGGCACGGTTCAATCCGTTGGCCGACGGCCTGATATACCTCGTGGTCTTTGTGGGAGGATTTCTCGGGGTCGGCCTTCGGCACGTCATGAATGCGCTGATGCCGGCGTCCGGTTCCGTGTTCGACCTGGGCACGTTCGTTTCGAACATACTCGCATGCTTCCTACTGGCCATGCTGACCGAATACATGGCTTCCGCGCCATGGATTCGCAAACGCGTGCGCCAGGTGACCAGCAAGGGCCTCGGCATGGGATTCGCCGGCGGCCTTTCCACGATGTCGGGTCTTATGGTCTCCACGGTCGAGGGCCTGTGCGACCAACAACCCGTCAGCACGTTCGCATACCTCGCATGCACGTTCGTCTGCGCATTGATCGCCGCCGCCCTTGGTGTTGCATCGGTGCGGTTGTTTCTGCCGAAACTCACCGGCAAGCATATGACGGACGTCATGGCGGGAGCCAACGGCAATGGTTCGGGCGGCAATGTTCAGGCGCATGGTGTGGCGGACGTGCGCGTGGGCTCGCGGAAAGCGCGTGCCGAGACTCGTCAGATGAAGGTGGCCGACGTGGCGCATTCCGCCGCGCAGGCCGCGCTTGAGGCCGCCGCGGCGGCGCAGATGGCCGCCGCGCAAGCCGCCCAAGCGGCGCAATCCGACTCGCCTGGCATTCAGGATCCGATTGAGATCCGGCAGTCGCAGGCATTGGCGAATCTTGTCGATCCCAATCCGGTCACTGCGGAAATACCTGTGGTCGCGGACCCGACCACAGGGGAGGTTCGCTGATGGTGTGGCTCATATGCCTGTGCGGAGGCCTGGGCGCCATGGCCCGCTATGTGCTGGATGTGTCTATTCAGCGCAGCTGGTGTCGTAATTTTCCCATCTCCACTCTTGTTATCAACGGGATTGCGGCATTGTGCGCCGGAGTCGCGGTGATGTCGTATTTTTCGCAATCCGTGGATTCGAACACCATGGCGCTGTTCGTCACAGGCTTCCTCGGTGGATTCTCAACGCTTTCCACCGCCATCAACGAAGTGCTGTCGCTGATTCGCAAGAGGCGTTTCGCCATGGCCTTGGGCTACGGCGCCGCGACGGTGCTGGTGCCGCTGACCTGCGTGGCCCTGGGGTTCGGATTGGCCTCGCTTGTTCTTTGATGAGGGCGCCGCGCGCGTTGTTCGTTGGAATTCCCGCGTAATTTCCGTGTTACAACTTCCGTGAGGGGGTAACGTTCCGGAAATCTGAGTGCAACTGAGAACGCTGTTTCTTCTTCTACGTTGGAAACAACAAGAGAGGAAATCCTATGACAGCCGTATCTTATATCGCACGGCATCGTCGACCGGGAATCGCAATATTATGTTCGATCTTCGCCGCTCTTTCGATGCTATTCATCCTGCCTCCCAATTCAGCCAGCGCGGCCGAAGCCGTCGAAGTGTGCAATCCGACTTCCGACAACGGTTGCGTCAACGGTGTCCTGCAAGACGACAACAAGCAGGCGATCGCGAATGTGACCGTGAAGCTTTCCGGAAAGGAAGAAGCGGAAACAACGACCGATGCCGACGGCAAGTGGGCGTTCTCGGTCGAAAGCGATGGCGATTACACCGTCACCATCGACGAATCCGTGGTCGAAGAACATGGATTGCGGTCAAGCAGAGCCACGGTGACCATCAAGAAATCTAGTTTCGACCAGCAGCGCGGCGTGGTCCGCTTCGATCAGATCAACGATTCCAAATCCTCCGCATCCTCCGGATCGACGGAATCCTCCTCAACCGACGCCGACTCCTCCGGCACCGCGGAGACATCGACGAGCGGCGGCTCCAACATCGGCAAACGTGTCTGGCAGCAGCTGTACTCCGGCGTCATCTTCGGCCTGATGCTCGGCCTGATGTCGGTCGGCATGAACCTCGTCTACGGCACCACCGGCCTGCAGTCGTTCTCGCATGGCGAACAGGTGACGCTCGGCGGGCTCATGGCGTATGTCGGCACGCAGATGCTGCACATGCCGGTCGTCGTCTCCGCCATCTTCGCCATCGTCATCGGCGCGATCACAGGGCTTATCCAAAACGAGATCGTATGGGGGCCGTTGCGCCGCCGTCACGTCGGCACCATGCAGCAGATGATCGTCACCATCGGCCTGTCGATGGCGTTGCAATACACATTCCAGTTCTTCTTCGGCGGCGACATCAAAGGCATCGTCAAGTCGGTGCCGTCCAGTTTCGAACTCGGCCCGATCACAACCGATATACCGACGCTGCTGTCCGCTCTGATCGCCATCTGCGTGATCATCGGCGTCACACTGTTCCTCTACAAGACCCGTCTTGGACGTGCGACGCGAGCCGTTTCCGACAACGCCGCCCTTGCGGCGGCGTCAGGCATCAACGTGGACCAGGTGGTGCGCGTCGTCTGGATCCTGTCGTGCGCCATGGCCGCGCTCTCCGGCGTGCTGCTGGGCATCTACCTCAACGGCATCTCCTGGAACACCGGAGCGACCCTGATCCTGCTGATGTTCTCAGCCGTCACGCTTGGCGGCCTCGGCACCGCCAACGGCGCGCTCGTCGGCTCCCTGGTCATCGGCATCGTGGCGGATATGAGCTCGCTCGTGATCCCCAACGACATGCGTTACGCCAGCGCGCTGGCGATCCTCATCATAGTTCTGCTGGTGCGCCCGCAGGGCATCTTCGGAAAGCAACAAAGGGTGGGCTGATTCATGGACGTCATGACAATCATCTCCAATGCGGCGGGCGAATTGATCGCCCCGACCACGGCGGCATACGTGCTCGCCGCCATCGGTCTGAACATTCACTTCGGTATGACGGGCCTGATGAACATGGGCCAGGCGGGTTTCATGCTCCTCGGCGCGTACGGCTTCGCGATCACTCAGTCGATGGGCTGCAATCTGTTCGCATCCGTATGCGCGGCGTTCGCGCTCGCCGTCATCTATGCGCTGCTGCTGGGCATTCCGACGCTGAAGCTCGGCCCCGATTATCTGGCCATGGTCACGTTGGCGGCCGCGGAAATCATCCGCATCATCGGCAGATCAACGGCCATGACGAATATCACCGGTGGTTCCGCGGGCATCTCCCCGCAGGATTTCACGGAGAGGTTCGAAGCGCTTTCACCCCTGCCGGACGGCTCGACCACGTTCCTGCTGTGGACGTACAACAACAACATCGCCAACTCCTGGTGGCTGCGCATCGTGGCCTGGATTCTGGTGGCGATCGCCGCGTTCCTGTGCTGGCGCTGGTTCCATTCGCCGTGGGGCCGCATGCTCAAAGGCATTCGCGAGGATGAGAACGCGATTCGTTCGCTCGGCAAACCCGTTACGCGCTACAAGATGGAATCGCTGATTCTCGGTGGCCTGTTCGGAGCGATGGCCGGCATCATTTTCGTGCTGCCGCGTTCCGTACAGCCGGATTCGCTCGGACGCACCGTCACCTTCTATGTGTGGACCATCCTGCTGCTGGGCGGCGCGGCCACGATCCTTGGCCCGGTATTGGGCTCCTGCGTGCTGTGGGTGCTGCTCACCTTCGTCAAGGAGGTCATGCGCAACACGGTTCCCGAAACCCTGATCTCCTCCAACCAGATTGAAGCCCTCGGCTGGGTGATCGTCGGCGTCGCGCTGATGTGCCTGGTGATTTTCAGACCCCAAGGCCTGTTGGGCGACCGAAAGGAGTTGGCTTTCCATGCCTGATACAACGAATACTCGGCAATCCTCCACGTCTTCCTCGCGGTCCGGCGTTCCGTTCCATGATCTGACGAAATGGGCCACCAAAGCGCCGGAAGGCGAGGTGCTGATCTCCACCGCGTATAGGGACAAAGTCACCGAGGACCTCAAATTCGTGGAAAACAAGCCGGGCGTGCACAAGCCCGACCCGATTCTGATCGCCGACAACGTGTCGCGCAAATTCGGCGGTATGACCGCCGTGGACGTAAGTCATTTCGAAATCGAACGCCACGGCATCACCGCGCTGATCGGTCCGAACGGCGCCGGCAAAACCACGTTTTTCAATCTGATGACCGGCTTCGATACGCCGAATACCGGCACATGGCGGTTCGACGGCAAAGACATGGCCCACGTGCATCCCGAAAAGGTGGCGCGCATGGGCATGGTACGCACGTTCCAGCTGACGAAGGTCATGAGCCGTCTGACCGTGCTCGACAACATGCTGCTCGGCGCTCCCGTGCAGCCGGGCGAAGGCATGTTCCGCGCGCTGATTCCCGGAATGTGGAAACGGCAGGAACGGGAGAACATCGAAAAGGCGGAGGCGCTGCTGGAACGTTTCCTGCTGATCAAAAAGAAGGATGATTACGCGGGCGCGCTTTCCGGAGGCCAACGCAAGTTGCTGGAAATGGCCCGTGCGTTGATGTCCGACCCGCAGCTGGTCATGCTCGACGAGCCGATGGCGGGCGTGAACCCGGCCTTGAAGCAGTCGCTGCTCGACCACATCATGGCGTTGCGTGAGGAAGGCACGACGGTGCTGTTCGTGGAACATGACATCAACATGGTGCGTCACATCGCCGATTGGGTCACCGTGATGGCGGAAGGCAAGATCGTCGCCGAAGGCCAGCCGAAGAGCGTGATGAGCGACCCGGCTGTGATCGACGCCTATCTGGGTGCGCACGCCAATGTGGACCTGGGTGACGATTCCGTGCTTGAGAATTTGAAGGAGTCCTGAGATGAGCGACATCGCAAGCGTCACCGAACCGACCCGTGCGCAGATTCATGTGGGGGAGCCCGAAGGGGAGCCCCTGCTGGACGCGGTTGATCTGGTTGCGGGGTACATTCCCGGTGTGAACATCCTCAACGGCGCGTCCCTGACTCTGCACGAGGGCGAGATCGTCGGCATCATCGGTCCGAACGGAGCTGGAAAGTCCACTTTGCTGAAATCGCTGTTCGGACTGGTGCGCATCCACTCGGGCAGGTTGCTGCTGCACGGTGAGGACATCACCAACATGCGTGCCGACAGACTCGTCTCCCGCGGGGTCGGATTCGTGCCGCAGACCGAAAACGTGTTTCCCAGCCTGACCATCGCGGAAAACATGCACATGGGCGCATTCCAGGCGCCGAAACTGTTCAATGAGCGTTTCGACTACGTGTGCTCCATCTTCCCCAAGTTGGGCCAGCGCAAGAATCAGCTCGCAGGCCAGCTCTCCGGCGGCGAACGCCAGATGGTGGCCATGGCCCGCGCCCTGATGATGAAACCTTCCGTACTGCTGCTCGACGAACCTTCCGCGGGTCTGTCTCCGATGCTGCAGGATGAGACTTTCATCCGTGTGCGCCAGGTCAACAAAGCCGGTGTGTCCGTGGTCATCGTCGAGCAGAACGCTCGCCGTTGCCTGCAGATCTGCGACCGCGGCTACGTTCTCGACCAAGGGCGCAACGCGTATTCCGGCAAGGGGCGGGATCTGATGGAGGATCCGAAGGTCGTCTCCCTGTACCTGGGCAATCTGGAAGAGGAAGTGGCCGAGGAGGGAAGGTAGCTTCAGCGGATCCAGGAACGGAGCATATACGGCATCCCCGCCGCCGCAGTACCCCCGACGGCGGCTTTGCCATGCCTGAAAAACGTTGAAAATCCTTGTGTTTCCAATAGTTTTCGGATTTCATCTTGGATTAACGTTGCGCAAACACGTTCGGTTTGTGAGGTTCCTATATTCCAAGGTAACGGTTGCGGGGCCAACGACAATCAGGACGACCGCAATCATCACCAAGGGTTCGGCATTCAACCGAATCAAGAGAGGGAATGGTGATTTTCATGAAGCATATCAATACGAAGGGCATGAAGAGGCTGTCGATTACGACGACCGCGGTGATCGCCGCGGCGGTGATGTCGCTCGCCGGCTGCGGCTCGGGTTCCAGCGGTTCCGACAGCACGTCCGGCGCGTCGGATTCCAGTGCCAAGACCACCAAGTTCGTGCTTGGCGGGCTGTGGCCGGAAACCGGTTCCCTGGCCTACCTCGCACCTCCTGAACTGGCCGCCGAGAAGCTGGCGGTCCAGGATATCAACGATGCGGGCGGCGTGCTCGGCAACGACGTAACCACCGTCGATGCCGATACCTCCGACGCGGACCATGCCGATCAGAACACGTCCGCAGCACAGTCCGTGCTCAGCAAGAATCCGTCGTTCATCATCGGCCCGGCCTCCAGCTCCGTGGTCAAGAACACGTACAAGTCCATCACCTCGCAGAACATCCCGATGCTGTCGATGGGCGCCACCTCGGCCAGCTTCTCCGGCCTGTCCGACTACTTCTTCCGTACCGTCGCCCCCGATACCGTGCAGGGCGCCGTGATGGGCAATCTCATCGCGCAGGATGGTGTGCAGAAACTTGCCATCGCGGTCTTCAACGACGAATACGGCACCGGCCTGCGAGACACGGTCGTCAAGACCGCCGGCGACGCGGGCGTTGACATCGTTTACGGCGAGAAGGACACCTTCGATCCGACCGAAACGAACTTCTCTTCGATCGCCACCGCCATCAAGGCGTCCAACCCAGACGCGACGCTCGTCATCGCCTTCGATCAGACCAAGCCTCTGCTCAAGGCCCTTGCCTCCGCCGGCGTGGACATGAGCAAGCTTTATTTTGTCGACGGCAACACCTCCGATTACTCCGGCGAGTTCGACGCCGGCCTGCTTAAGGGGTCGAAGGGCACCATTCCTGGCGTCAACCCGTCCGATGACTTCATCAAACGTCTTGAATCCACCGGTGTGGATCTGAAGAACACCACCACCTACGGCGCCGAAACCTACGACGGCATCATTCTCGCGGCTCTCGCCGCACAGAAGGGCGGCAGCGCCGATGGCAAGACCATCCAGGCCAACATGGCCGCGGTCTCCGGAGCGGACGGCGGTGAGAAGTGCGACTCCTACAAGGCCTGCCTCGCTCTGCTCGAAGACGGCAAGGACATTCAGTACCAGGGGCAGACCGGCATCGGACCGTTCAACAAGAACAACGATCCGAGCTCCGCGAACATCGGCGTCTACGTTTACGACGGTGACAACAAGCCGGTCTTCGACCACACCCAGTCCGGTGACGTTCCGACTGACTGACACCGGGCTCCGATGACGCTCTGACGGCGGCCGGTGAACGTGGAATGCGCGGCCGCCGTCGGACATCAATCGCAAGAACCAAAACACACAGTAATCAAGAGAAAGAGGAAGTGATGATAATGAAGAACGGTAATTCCAAGAAAACCCTGATCACGATTACCGCGGCGGCGGCCGCGTTGACGATGATGCTTTCCGGCTGCGGATCGTCTTCGTCCGGCAGCGCCAGCAGTTCGTCGGATTCCAGCACCAAGACCACGAAGTTCGTGGCGGCTGGCCTGTTCCCGCTCACCGGCTCCATGGCGTACCTCGGCCCGGCCAACATCGCCACCATGAAGCTCGCGCAGAAGGACATCAACGACGCGGGCGGCGTGCTCGGAGAAGACATCGAAATCACTTCGGCCGATACGTCCGATGCCGATCATGCCGACCAGAACACATCGTCCGCACAGTCGGTGCTCGCCAAGAATCCGTCCGTCGTGGTCGGACCGCCGTCAAGCTCCGTGGTCAAGAACACCTACAAGCAGGTCACTTCCGCCAAGGTGCCGATGATTTCCTCGGGCGCCACTTCCACGGCCTTCTCCGGACTGAACGACTACTTCTTCCGCACCATCCCGCCGGACACCGTGCAGGGCGCGGTTCTGGGCCAGATCATCGCCCAGGATGGTGTGAAGAACCTCGCCATCGCGGTCTTCAATGACGAATACGGCACGTCCCTGCGCGACGTGGTCGTCAAGACCGTGGAAGACGCCGGCGTGAACGTCGTCTATGGCGAGAAGGACACCTTCGATCCGACCGAAACGAACTTCTCCTCGATGGTGACCAGCATCAAGGCATCCAACGCGGACGCCACGCTGGTGATCGCCTTCGACCAGACGGTGCCGCTCGTCAAGGAGCTTGCGGCCCAGGGCGTCGACACCCACAAGCTGTACATGACCGACGGCAACACCGTCGACCATTCCGAAGACTTCGACGCAGGTCTGCTGGAAGGCTCCGTCGGCACCATTCCGGGAGCCCATCCGACCGATGAATTCCAGAAGAACGTCAAGTCCTTCGATTCCGACGTGACCGATTTCACCTACACCGCCGAAACCTACGACGCCATCGTGCTGGCCGCGCTGGCGGCCCAGAAGGGCGGTTCGGCGGATGGCGAGACCGTGCAGAAGAACCTCATGGCGGTCTCCGGATCCACCGGCGGCGAGGAATGCGACTCCTACAAGGCCTGCTTGGCGCTGCTTGAGGACGGCAAGGAAATCCAGTACAAGGGCCAGACCTCCATCGGAGCGTTCAACGACGCGCATGATCCGAGCTCGGCTTCCATCGGCGTCTACAAGTACGATTCCGACAACAAGCCGGTCTTCGACCACTCTCAGGAAGGTTCCGTGCCTACGGCCTGATCGCGGGACGGTTCACGCGGCGAACTGAGCGGCGTGACTTAAGGGGCTGCGCGACGCAAGCGGTAATCGCAAGCGTTGCGCGGCCTCTTTTCGTATGTAATCGTGTGTGGTTTCCGATATCCGCGCATCGCGATTCGCGCGATGAAGGACGTCGTGTTCCCGGGAACGCCGCGCGTCCGATGGCGAACCGGTTCGAGAATATGTAAAATGGCCGTACTAGTCTATGAAATTCCAACGATGCAAACATAGTGGGGAAGGGGTGAATGATGGTCGGCATGCGCGACGTGGCGAAGAAGGCCGGGGTGTCGCTGAGTACCGTCTCGCTGGTGGTCAACAAAACCGGATATGTGTCCGACGATATGCGTGAGCGTGTGCAGAACGCCATGGCGGCGCTCAATTACATACCGAACGAGCTGGCACGCAACCTGTACCATAATCGCACCAATATGGTCGGCGTGATCGTGCCCACCATCCGCCATCCCTTCTTCTCCACGTTCACGGCGCATCTGCAGCATGCGCTCGCCGCACGCGGATTGCGTACCATGCTGTGCTCCACGGCCGATGAGGAGAACGGCGAGGTCGAATACATCGACATGTTGCGCCGTCGCATGATGGATGGCATTGTGATGAGCGGCCATACGTCGCATGCGCCCGACTATTGGACCTCCATACACCGTCCTATCGTCGCGTTCGACCGCGTGCTGGGGGAGGGCATCGCGTCGATCGGTTCCGATCATGAGCAGGGCGGCCGGTTGATCGCCGATCTGTTGATCCGTACCGGTGCCCGCCACGTTGCGATGGTCGGCGGTCCGCGCGAGCAGTTCTTCGATTTGGATGCGCGCGGAGAGGCCGAGCCCGAGTCCTTCGACCTTGGGAAGACGACTTTCCCCACAGTGCGTTATTACCTCACATTGGAGCAGGAACTGACGAAGGCCGGCGTGCGGTACGACTATGTGGAAGCCGGCGAGGTCATGGACTTCGACGGATACTACCGTGCGGTGGAGCGCGTGTTGGACAGCGTCGGGCCTGATGGCGTCGATGCCGTGGTCAGTTCCGATATCGGTGCCGCGTTCTGCGTGCGGGAGGCGTTGCGTCGTGGCATTTCGATTCCCCGTGATCTGCAGGTTGTCGGCTATGACGGCACATACCTGACCGATATGGCGGGTATGAGGCTGACCGCGGCCTCGCAAAACTTCTCCGCGATCGCGCAAACCGTGGTCAGCCGCATCACTCAGGCGATCGACGACGAGGACGCCGCCGCGGCACGTGCTCCGTTGACGGGCGACGGCAAGCCGTTCGAGCCGAATGTGCTGATTCCCGTGTCCATCGCCGTGGGAGACACCACGAGAGCGGTGCCTCCCGTCGGCGGACGTTCGTAGTTTCCGAAGTTTCCGCGCTTTCTACGAGATCACTCGTAGTCGCCGGTAGGGCCGATTTTCAGCGCGTCGCCGTGAGTGCGTCCGGAATGAATCGCATCGTTGATCTCTTGGATCTGCGCGGCGTCCACGATTAAAGAGCGTCCGTCGATCTCGCTGACCGGAATCGCCCAGCCGCCGTGCGTCATGTACAGGCTGTCGGCTTCGCATAATTCGTCGATCGGCAGTTTCCTGTAGGACGCCTTATGTCCCTCCTGCATGGCCCAGGCGAACATTTCGCGTTGCGAAGTGCCGTTGAGGATGCCGATGCGGGGATCAGGCGTGATGAATTCGTCGTCATAGCGCGCCACAATCGAGGAATTCGGGCATTCCAGCGTATAACCGTCTTCCGTGTACAGGATCGCGTCTCCGACATTTCGGCGCGCGCATTCGCGATGCACGGCGCAGTTGAACGCATAGCTGAGGGTTTTCGCGCCATTGAGCAGCCAAGGGGCGCGGGCGGTGATATCGGATGGATATCCGCGGGTCATCGATGCCATGGTGATCGGTTCAAGCGAATGCAGGGTGCCTTTGGCGTCGAGGAAGATGAAAACGGTGGGTGTGCGGTCGGCCGCTTTGCCCACGCCGGTATCGGGGTCGAGGCCGCGCGAAACGATGATGCGCAGCATCGGGCCGGGCTCGGGATCGTCATATTGGTTGATGACCAGTTCCACGGCACGGACCAACGCCGGAATGTTCGGCTCGGGCATGTCCATAAGCTTCGCGGATTGCGCGAGACGCTTGAGATGATTCTCCAGCGAGACCGCGAACCCCTTCCACACGGTGGTCGCTTCGAAGATGCCGTCGCCGCGCAGCACACTCAGATCGAAAGCGTTGATGATGCTGTCGGTAGGGTCGGCGAAGCGTATCAAATCCTCGTCCGGTGCGACGGATGCGCCGCCAAACAGTGTCTTGCCGTTGCCGACGCCCAGAACAATCGAACTCATGGGAACCTCTCTTCCTGCGCGCGCAACCATCGCGTGGAATCTACGGCGCGAATCGTGCGGATGGCGCGAATCCCAATCACATGAACATGCCGATTATGCGAAAACGGCCGCGTGGCGCGAACCGTTACCAACGCAAGGAACCGGGACGACGGCATGGAGCCGCCGCGCAGCACCCACCCTAACGAAGGTATGTTTCCGCGCGGAGCCGCCAATTTGCAAGGCTGAAACATTGGCGTCACGAAAGTCAAAGACCCGTAACGTTGTGCGTTCATCGTGGTGGTCAGGAGAGGTTTCCATGGCTTGCGGGCCGCCGAATGGCCGTCCGCCGGCATGGAGTGAGGAAGGTGCGAGCATGGCTGATCTTGATGCGTCATCCACTCCGATGGCCGCGCGTGCGGCGTTCCGTAAGGGGCAGGTGCGGCCGACGTGCGGCGTCGCGCAGGGATACGCGCAGGCGAACCTGATGATCCTGCCGAAAAAGCAGGCCTTCGATTTTCTGTTGTTCGCACAGCGCAATCCCAAGCCCTGTCCGTTGCTGGAGGTGATGGAGCCGGGCGTCACCGAGCCGGAGACCGCTCCGGGGGCCGACATCCGTACCGATGTGCCGATGTACCGCGTGTGGAAGCGTGGTGAATTGGTGGCCGAAGTGCCGGATATCCGCGATTATTGGCGGTCCGATCTGGTGACGTTCGTGATCGGCTGCAGCTTCACGTTCGAATTTCCCCTGATGGAAGCCGGCATTCCGGTGCGGCATATCGCCGCAGGACGCAATGTGCCCATGTATGACACGTCGATCGAATGCCGTCCGGCAGGAGCCTTCCGCTCCACGATGGTGGTGTCGATGCGCGGCATACCCGCACGTCAAGTGGCTGACGCATGCCGGATCTCCGGCTACTACCCGTCGGTGCACGGCGCTCCCGTGTGCGTAGGGGATCCCGCCGCCATCGGCATCGCGGACATCGCGCATCCCGATTACGGCGACGAACCGGTCCTGGAACCGGGCGACGTCCCGACATTCTGGGCATGCGGCGTGACCCCGCAGGCGGCGGTGATGGCGTCGAAACCGGAATTCGCGATCACTCATGCGCCGGGACACATGTTCATCACGGATAAGCGCGACCTGGACTACATGGTGTGAAAGCCGGCGGGGAATTGCTGTAAGGAGCGGTATGAACGGCATCGATTTGAACAGCGACATGGGCGAAAGCTTCGGCCGGTGGAGACTCGGCGACGACGAGGCGCTGCTCTCAGTGGTTTCGAGCGCGAACGTGGCATGCGGATTCCATGCGGGAGACCCCTCGGTGATGCTGCATACACTGGAATTCGCGGCCGTGCACGGAGTCGCGGTCGGCGCGCATGTCGCCTACCGCGATCTGGCCGGATTCGGACGTCGCTATATCGACGTGGCCCCGGCCGAACTGAAGGCGGACGTGATGTATCAGATCGCGGCACTGGAAGGGCTCGCGCAGGCGGTCGGCGCCAGCGTGCGGTATGTGAAGCCGCACGGAGCGCTGTACAACCGGATCGTCCGCGACGAGGCGCAGGCCGCCGCGGTGGTCGATGCGATTCGGCGCATCGACCCGGGTTTGGGCGTGCTCACCCAACCCGGAGCCGTGGTCGGCCGGTTGGCGGCGGATGCGGGATTGCCTGTGTTCCATGAAGCGTTTGCCGATCGAGCCTACAATCCGGACGGCACTCTCGTCTCGCGTCGGCTCCCCGGAGCGGTGATCGCCGACCCGAAAGTAGTGGCCGCACGTGTGGTCCGTATGGCAACACGGCATGAAGTGGAAGCGGTCGATGGCTCCGTGGTGACGTTGGACGCCGATTCCGTATGCGTGCACGGCGACTCACCTTCGGCGGTCGCCATGGCCCGTGCTGTAAAGGCCAGTCTGGAATACGAAGGTTTGGTGGTGCGCCCGTTCTCTGCGGGTGACGGTGGCCCTCGGCGCGATTCCGGCAATACCGTTGATACGGCATGCGACCGCATGCCATCCACGATCGGTCGGCGATCATGAGATTCCTGACCTGCGGGGAGCGCGGCATACTGGTGGAACTCGCCGACCTCGACGAGACCCTGCGCGCGTTCGCGGCGTTGCGTGCCTCCCGAACGGCCGATATGCCGCCAGAAACGCCAGAAAACGCTTTACGAGCCGTTACGCAACTGATTCCCGCGGCTCATACCATCATGATCTCGTTCGACCCGTTGATCGCGCCTCGCGCCGATATCATCGCCGCGGTACGAGCGCTGGATATCTCCAACGATGTGAAGCGGCACTCGCGGACGGTTGCGATTCCGGTGATCTACGATGGTGAGGATCTGACGGATATCGCCCGGCTGCTCGGCATTTCCGTTTCCCAGGTCGTTGCGCGGCATTGCGCAAGCGCGTGGTCGGTCGCGTTCGTCGGCTTCGCGCCCGGTTTCGCCTATCTGACCGGTGGCGATGAGATTTTCGACGTTCCGCGCTGCAAAGTGCCACGTCTGAGCGTCCCCGCCGGCGCGGTGGGATTGGCCGGCACTTTTTCCGGCATTTACCCGCGGGCGAGCTCCGGCGGCTGGCAGCTGCTCGGCCATACCGAAACGACGATGTGGAACGAGCATGCCGAGCCGCCCGCGTTGCTGCGGCCGGGCGACACGGTACGGTTCACCCCCATGCGGGAGCGCGCGGTAATCAAAGTCGCATCGGATCCGTGTGACGCCGGCGAATCAATCGAACAATGCGCTTCGGATGTTTCCGGCACGTCATCCGCCGCATTGGAGGCCGTGCGTCCCGGCTTGCTCACCACATTCCAGGATGACGGACGGTGCGCGGCGGATATGGGCGTGACCGGCTCTGGCGCGGCCGATCCTCGTTCCTCGCATCTTGCCGACGCATTGGTCGGCAATTCCGTCAGCACTCCGGTTCTGGAAATCACCGGCGGGGGAGCGTGCTTCAAAGCGCATGGCGATATGGTCGTGGCGGTATGCGGCGCCCCCGTACCGATCGTCATCAACGGCAAATCCGGACGTACCGTTGTGGTCCGGCAGGAAGCCATGCTGCTGCGCGACGGCGAAACCATCGAAATCGGCGTTCCGACCAGCGGATTGCGTGACTACCTTGCGGTGCGCGGCGGATTCGATGTGGCCCGTTCGCTTGGTTCCGCATCGACCGACACCATGAGCGGCACCGGGCCCAAGCCGATTGCGGCGGGGCAATCGCTGCCGGTGCTTTTGTCCGCCGCGCATGCGGCCGACACATGCGTAGGCAGTGTGGGGACACCGGAACCGTGGCCGAACCATCTGCCGAAATCCGGTGACGTCACGGAACTGTACGTGCATTTGGGGCCGCGCGACGACTGGTTCACGGCAGTGGGAATCCACGACTTCTTCAGCCGGATTTGGACGGTCAGCGCGCAATCGAATCGCGTGGGGCTGCGCTTGCGGGGCGAATGCCCGTTGGAACGGCGTGATGCCGTGGAATTGGCGAGCGAGGCAACGTTGCCGGGTTCCATCGAGGTGCCGACCAGCGGCCAACCGGTCATCTTCCTACGCGACCAACCCGTGACGGGAGGCTATCCGGTCATCGCCGTGCTGACGCCGCAGTCGCTCGACCTCGCCGGTCAACTGCCACCGGGCGCGAAAATACGTTTCCGAATGTCCTGTTCCTGCGAATCCGGCGAACGGGACATGCGGTCGCAAGTACAAAAGGAGGCTGGATAATGGCCAGATTGCAGCGAATCCTGATCGCCAACCGTGGCGAAATCGCGGTACGTGTCATTCATGCGTGCCATGACACCGGGCGCACGGCCATCGCGATGTACGCCGATCCGGATGCCGACGCGTTGTTCGTGCATTTGGCCGACGAGGCGTACGCGCTGCGCGGGTCGGACGCGAAGAACACGTATCTCAACATTGGCGCGATTGTGGACCTCGCCAAAAAAGCGCATGCTGACGCCGTGCATCCCGGCTACGGATTCCTTGCCGAGAACGCCGACTTCGCCGAAGCGGTCATGGCGGCCGGCATGGCATGGATCGGTCCGAAGCCCGACGCCATACGTGTGCTCGGTTCCAAAGTCGAAGCCCGGCGCATCGCCGCCGAAGTGGGCGCTCCCATGGCCCCCGGCACCACCGAGCCCGTGCATGATCCGTCCGAGGTCGTGGCGTTCGCCGAGCGGTATGGGCTTCCTTTGGCCATCAAAGCCGTGTATGGCGGCGGCGGGCGAGGGCTGAAGGTCGTGCGCCGTCTGGAAGACGTGCGCGAGGCCTTCATGTCGGCCACGCATGAGGCCGAGCTGGCGTTCGGCAATGGCGATTGCTTCATCGAGCGCTTTCTGGCGCATCCCCGCCATGTGGAGGTGCAGGTATTGGGCGACCAGTCCGGCGATATCGTGGCCGTGGGCACGCGCGATTGCTCGCTGCAACGGCGCAATCAGAAGCTCATCGAGGAAGCTCCGGCCCCGTTCCTGCCGGACGAGACCACGCGCAGACTTGAGTCGGCGGCTGTGGCCATTTGCGGAAAGGCTCATTATGAAAGTGCCGGAACGGTGGAGTTTCTTGTTGATCCGGACGGCACCATGTCGTTCATGGAGGTCAATACGCGTATTCAGGTGGAGCATCCCGTTACGGAGGCGGTGACGGGCGTCGATCTGGTGGCCGCGCAGCTTGCGATCGCCGAAGGCGCGAGGATCGACGAGATTCCCGGTC
This sequence comes from Dysosmobacter segnis, assembly GCA_963590945.1. Classification (GTDB taxonomy): domain Bacteria; phylum Actinomycetota; class Actinomycetes; order Actinomycetales; family Bifidobacteriaceae; genus Bifidobacterium. The sequence continues at coordinate 154,304 of CAVAQZ010000001.1, read as the reverse complement.
TGGAGGATGGCGCCACGCCGCCTGCGCGCGGCCATGCCATTGAATTTCGCATCAATGCGGAAGATCCGGCGTTGGGGTTTGTTCCGTTTCCCGGCGTGGTTGAGGGGCTACGTGTTCCGACGGGAATCGGCGTTCGTTTCGATTCCGGTGTTGCCTCGGGAAGTGCGGTTCCCGGCCAATTCGATTCGATGCTGGCCAAACTGGTGGTTTTCGCGCCCTCGCGCGAACTTTGCCTGACTCGCGCCCGTCGCGCATTGGCCGAGATCGCCATCGGCGGGGTTCCGACGGTCGTTCCGTTCGACAGGGCGGTGCTTGAGCAGCCGGCTTTCATTGCGTCCGATGGTGATTTCGGAGTCTACACCCGTTGGATCGAGGAGGAATTCCTGCCTTCGATCAACGTGGCATCGCTATCGGGAGGAGCTTGCGGCAAGCGTGCCGCGCAGACGGATCCCGTGGAAAGCTGGATTGAGATTGACGGGCGTCGCGTCCGCCTTGGGATGCCGGCGGCTCTTGCCTCGCTCGCTTCCTTCGCGTCGGGATTATCCAAGGGATTGTCTACGGGATTTTCTGATTCCGGGGAATTGAACATGCAAAGTCTGGCGCTCGCCTCGGGAATGGCCGAACGCGGGGAAACCGGCGAGCATGGCGATGGAACGCCTGTCGAATCCACGATTGCGGGCACGGTGGTTCGTTGGCTGGTCGACGATGGGTCTCAAGTGGATGAAGGCGATCCGATCGTGGTGCTTGAGGCCATGAAGATGGAGACCGAGATCGCGGCTCCCGCGTCGGGTGTGCTGCGTTGGAGGGCGAAGATCGGCGATCTCGTTCAGTACGGCGAAAAGTTGGGGCTCGTCGAATAGCACGGCGGTATTGTGCGAGTGTTTTGAGGAGGGAACATGCGTACCGGTATTTGGGATTGGCGGCATTATCCGACCATCGCGAGGATAGCGAACATTGCGGCGTGCGATGTGGGCCGAGGCTCGGAGACGCTGATGACGTATTCTCGCGGTGATCTGTTTCGCGCGGCTCGGCATCTGGTTGCAGGCGGAACCGGGCGTTTCGGAAAGCGCGGGATGCCGGCCCGGGCTTTGGTGGTCACCGGATTCTTCATTCCGAAAGCCAGTCGGCCCGCCGCCGAGACGGACGGCCCTTTGGGCGCGTTGGAGGTATGCATGGCGTTGCGCGCGATTGGCGGAGACGCGTGGTTGGTCAGCGACGAATGCTGTGCGCCGGTGATACGCCCGGCCGCGTTGGAGTTTCTGCCGGAAGACCATGTGCTCATTGCGCCCGGGGCGGCCGATTCCCCAACGTCGGACGACCGGAATGCGGGCCGTGCGCGTTCCGGCGCCCCGTTCGACGCATGGCTGAACCGCGTGATCGATCTGGTGCGGTCCGAAGGCATCAGCACGTTGATTTACATCGAGCGCGTGGGACCGGCCCGGGACGGCAATCCGCACAACATGCGCGGTGTTGATATCACCGAATGGACCGCGCCTCTCAGCCGGCTGACCCTCATGGACCTGTACACTATCGGCGTGGGCGACGGCGGCAACGAGATCGGCATGGGCCGCATCGAGGATTACGCCATCGAAGGCGTGGTGGACCATGGTATGGATATCGCGTGCACGGTGCCGACGGACCGGATTGTGGTGGCCGGCACGTCGAATTGGGGCGCCCATGCGCTGGTATGTGCCATGCGCGCGTTCGGCCGTACGGAGGTGGATCCGTATATGGAGGTCGGCTGGCAGCGCAGGGTGCTGGATGAGATCGTTGCGAACGGCGGGCTTGACGGCGTGCATATGACGAACGTCGCGACTGTGGACGGCCTTGATTCCGATAGGTATTTCGCTCAGATCGCGGCGCTTGCGTCCGTTGCGCGTCGGTGATGGCCGCGATGGCCTGACACGCCGACGTTCTGTTGCCGACTGGACATGAGAGGGTTTTCGGCGGTAATATCGAACCGGTTCGATATTTTGTGACGGCATCGCAATACACTCGCGTCAAACGATTGTCGTGGGAAATATCGCAAGTGGATCAAAACTTGGAACCGAAGGAGGTCCCATGAAAAACAAAGTGCAGCTCATCACTTATGCTGACCGCCTTGGAGACGGCACCATCAAGTCGATGACCGACATTCTGCGCACCCGTTTCGACGGCGTGTACGACGGCGTCCACATCCTGCCGTTCTTCACCCCGTACGACGGCGCCGACGCCGGCTTCGACCCGATCGACCACACCAAGGTCGACTCGCGTCTCGGCGACTGGGATGACGTCGCGGAGCTTTCCAAGACCCACGACATCATGGTAGACGCCATCGTCAACCACATGAGCTGGGAATCCAAGCAGTTCCAGGACGTACTCGCCAACGGTGAGGAATCCGAGTACTACCCGATGTTCCTGACCATGAGCTCCGTCTTCCCGAACGGCGCCACCGAAGAGGACCTGGCCGGCATCTACCGTCCGCGCCCGGGCCTGCCGTTCACCCACTACAAGTTCGCCGGCAAGACCCGTCTGGTGTGGGTCAGCTTCACCCCGCAGCAGGTTGACATCGACACCGACTCCGACAAGGGTTGGGAATACCTCATGTCGATCTTCGACCAGATGGCGGCGTCCCACGTGAGCTACATCCGCCTCGATGCGGTCGGCTACGGCGCCAAGGAAGCCGGCACCAGCTGCTTCATGACCCCGAAGACCTTCAAGCTGATCTCCCGTCTGCGCGAGGAAGGCGTCAAGCGCGGTCTGGAAATCCTCATCGAAGTGCACTCCTACTACAAGAAGCAGGTCGAAATCGCTTCGAAGGTCGATCGCGTCTACGATTTCGCGCTGCCGCCGCTGCTGCTGCATTCGCTGAACACCGGCCACGTCGAGCCGGTCGCCCATTGGACCGACATCCGCCCGAACAACGCAGTCACCGTGCTCGACACGCACGACGGCATCGGCGTGATCGACATCGGTTCCGACCAGCTGGATCGTTCGCTCAAGGGTCTTGTGCCGGATGAGGACGTCGACAACCTCGTCAACACCATCCACGCCAACACCAACGGCGAATCCCAGGCCGCGACCGGTGCCGCAGCATCCAACCTTGACCTCTACCAGGTCAACAGCACCTACTATTCGGCGCTTGGATGCAACGACCAGCACTACATCGCAGCCCGCGCCGTGCAGTTCTTCCTGCCGGGCGTGCCGCAGGTCTACTATGTCGGCGCGCTCGCCGGCAAGAACGACATGGAGCTGCTGAGGAAGACCAACAACGGCCGCGACATCAACCGTCACTACTACTCCACCGCGGAAATCGACGAGAATCTCCAGCGTCCGGTCGTCCAGGCCCTCAACGCCCTCTCCAAGTTCCGCAACGAGCTCGACGCTTTCGACGGCGACTTCTCCTATGAGGCCGATGGAGACAAGTCCATCAGCTTCACCTGGAAGGGCGAGACCACTTCCGCCACGCTCACCTTCGAGCCGGACAAGGGCCTCGGCGTGGAGAACACCGCATCCGTGGCCTCCATCGAATGGGAGGATTCCGCCGGAACCCACCGCACCGACGATCTGATCGCCGAGCCTCCGGTCGTCGCCTGATTCGGGCTTTCCCGATAACCTGCCCTTCCATCGTTTTCCCCCTTCGTCGATGGAAGGGCAGTTCTTTACGCAAAAGACGTTTGCATAAGCGTTGATGCCAGTTCCTACCGGTAAGGTGTGCAGTATGTCAAAGATGTCAAAACTGTTCGATCAGGACAACATGTTCTTCGCCATCATGGGCGTGCTGTTCGACCTGATCATCCTCAACGTGCTCACGCTCGTATGCTGCGTTCCGATCGTCACGGCCGGAGCGTCGTTCACCGCGATGCACAACGTGCTGTGGCGAATGGTCCGCCATGAGGAAACCTATGTGGCGCGCCAGTTCCTCGATTCGTTCAAACGCAATCTCAAGCAGTCGCTTGTGCCATGGCTGTTGTTCCTGTTCGCCGCCGTCGTGCTCATCGTCGATGGCATGATCGCATGGTCCATGGGTGAGTTGCGCGGTCCGCTCGTGGCGTGCGTGGCTTTCATGGGGCTGGTCGTGGTGGCCATCGCGCAGTATTTCTTCCCTTTGCTGTCCCGTTATGAGGACAAGTCGATCGTGCATCTGAAGAACGCCGCGAAGCTTGCGCTCGGATTTTTCCCGCGCACATTGTGCATGCTGGTGATTCTTGCGGCTTTCGCCGCGCTGTACATGCAGTTCTTCGCCTATATGATCCCGTTGCTGCTGTTGATGGGCATCACGCTTCCGCAATACTGCTGCGCGTGGATCTACAACTGGATTTTCCGCCGTATCGACGGCGAAATCGACGCCAAGGGCCGCGTCGTCGGGCGATAGCGGGTGCGCGCCGTCGTGACGCGCACCCTATGAAGGTCCGCTAGGCGGCGAATACGGTCGCGCTGCCGGCCGGAACGGTCAGCTCGTTGCCGTCGATCGTCGCGGTTTCTCCGATGCCGAACAGCACGTCGCCCTGCGCCATGCCCTGCGCATCCGTCTCCGGCAGTGCGCAGCTCGCGCTGGCCGCGGACGGATTGATGGCCACGATGATGCGCTCGCCGGCCGCGGACCTTGCGTACACCAGCGGATACGCGTGGCTCTGCGCATGGAGGAATTCGATCGCGCCGTCGGCCTTGAGCGCGGGATGCGCCGATCGCAGCGTGTTCAGCGCGCGCACGGCGTGCAGCAGGGAAGCGGGGTCGGCTTCCTGCTGGGCCACATTCGGGCGATCCTGGTCGCCGTCGAGCGGCAGGTACAGATCTTCACGTCGGCCGGCCGAGAAGCCCGCGTTGGTGGATGCGTCCCATTGCATCGGGGTGCGTGAGCCGGTGCGTTCGTACGCGCCTTCCTTCGATTTCAGTCCGTGAACGTAACGCATGCCGATTTCGTCGCCGTAGTAGATGAACGGGCATCCGGGCATGGTCAGAATGAACGCGAACGCGAGTTTCATCTCGTCGAGGGTCAGGGTGTCGCGCATGCGGATCATGTCGTGGTTGCCGGAGGGGATGCAGATGTATCCGTTGCCTTCGGTGTCGGCGAGCATGCCCATGTAGGTGTTCGCGAATTCCGCGGCGTCTCCGTTGGCCTGGGCGGAGAAATAGGGGTTCTCGCGGAACAGGTCGAGATAATGAGAGGGGCCGAAGTGCAGCAGGAAGTCCATGTTGAATCCGGCGTGCAGCGCTTCTTTCGGATTGCCCCATTCCGAAACGAGCACCGCTTCCGGGTGCGTTTCGTCCAGATGCTCGCGTACCTGCTGCCATAGCTTCGATGTCCAGTAGTGGCCCGGATCCTCTTTGACCAGGCTGGCGGCCATGTCCACACGGAAACCGTCCGCTCCGAGACCCAGCCAGAAGTCCATGATGTCTTGGATAAGCAGCCTGCCGCCTTGCGCTTGGGGTGAATCGGCCGCGAACTGCCAGTCTTCCGTCACGGTGCCGAATCCGTAGTTGAGGCAGGCCTGCGTGGAGAAGCAGTTGACCGCCGCCGCGTCGGGACGTTCCGCGATGCCGCCGAGGAAGCCGCGAATCGACTCGTAGGGGGAATTGAGGTTCGGCGATTGCGTCATCGGACGCCAGATATACCGGTCCGTCCATTCGTTGTGCTCGTCTTTGCCGGATTCGAGGAACCAGGGATTGTCGACCGCGGAATGGCCGGGGACGAGGTCAAGCAGTATGCGCATGCCGAGTTCATGCGCGCGTTCGAATACGAGGCGCAGATCCTCGTTGCTGCCGTAGCGTTCGGCCGTCTTGTAATAGTCGCGCACGTCGTAGCCTGCGTCGTAGAAAGAGGAGTCGAAACAGGGGTTGATCCATATGGCGTTGCAGCCGAGTTCCTTGATGTAGTCGAGCTTGTCGATGATGCCCTGAAAGTCGCCGATGCCGTCGGCGTTCGAGTCGTTGAATGACTGCGGATAGATTTCATAAAAAATCGCGTCGTTAAGCCAGGAAGCCATATTTCCTCCGATAATGCACGTCGTTGTCGCTTTTTCATCGATGTAAGCAAGGCGTTGCATCGAAACAGCGGTGTTCGAGTGTCATTATACCGATGCGTCGGTCAATTTGAAGTGTTGAGAAATCAATGTTTTCAAGCGGTCAAACCATTGACGCGACACGCTGGGGAAAGCAAGGAGGGACGGGAGTTTCTCGAACCGGTTTGACAACTCTCGAACCGGTTTGATAATCTTATGCCTCAAGGACGGAGAAGTTCCGACAACGCGAGTCGGAAAATCTGCATCCTTCGACACATCACCGAGCAGGGCAGCTTGGTGAACAGTGGATAGAAAGGGATTGGAAATGAGCAAGTTTTCGACTTGGAAGAAGGCTGGCACTGCCGTCGTCGCTACGCTGATGACCGTCGGCATGCTGGGAGCCTGCGGCTCCTCCAGCTCTTCCAGCGGCACCACCATCACCATCTTCAACTCCAAGGTTGAGATCGAAAGCCAGATGGAAGAGATGGCCCAGAAGTATTCCGAGGAAAAGGGCGTCAACGTTGAGGTCTACTACTCCAACGACACCGTCGCGGCCCACCTGGCCACCAAGTACGCATCCAACGATCCGTACACCATCTCCATGGTCGACGCCAAGGACATCTACTCCTTGGGCGAGGAACACGCCATCGATCTGTCCGGTGAGGATTGGGTCAGCGACACCGACTACGCCATCAGCGTCAATGGCAAGACCTACGGCTTCCCGGTCTCCATCGAGGCCCGCGGCCTGATCTACAACGCCGACGCCGTCAAGAAGATCACCGGCGAGGAATTCAATCCGGAAGACTACAAGACCCTCGACTCCTTCAAGGAGCTCATCCAGGAACTCAAGGACGGTGGCATGGAGTCCCCGACGGGCGTCATGAAGGAAGACTGGTCCCTCGCGGCCCACTTCCTGCCTGAGGTCTATGAGGAGCAGGAAGACCCGAACGCCTTCCTCCTCGACATGCAGGCCGGCAAGGTCGATCTGAACTCCAACGCCAAGTGGACCTCCCTCATGAACTTCTTCGACGTCATGAAGGACAACAACTACGCCAAGTCCTCCGCCATCTCCGCGGAGCGTGAAGTGACCGAGCAGAAGCTGGCCGAAGGCGAGATCGCCTTCATGTTCGGCGGCAACTGGGATTGGTCCGTGATCAACCAGTACGACTACACCGAGAACATGGGCATCATGCCGGTCCCGCAGAACACCGATGACGGCTCCAACGAGAAGCTCGTCGGCGGCGGCTCCAAGTACTTCTTCATCGACTCCTCCGACAACACCTCCGACGAACAGCGCCAGGCCGCCAAGGACTTCCTGAACTGGCTCGCCGAGGATTCCGAAGGCCAGGAGTTCATCTCCACCGACGCCGCTCTGATCTCCCCGTTCAAGAACAACGAGATCGAAGCCGCCGACCCGCTGGGCAAGTCCGTGAAGTCCTACGCTGACGCCGGCAAGCTCATCGAGAACTACAACTATCTGCCGGATGACCACTACTCCGTGCTGGGCGCCAAGTTCCAGAAGTGGCTCGCAGGCGAAGAGGATCGTGCAGCCCTCGCCCAGGACATCCAGGAATACTGGAAGACCGCCAAGTTCACCGGCGCTACCGCCTGAATCTGAAAATAAAGCACCATGATGCAGGGGCCGTCGCCCGAGAAGGCGGCGGCCCTTACATCCCCGATATGGATGGGAACCATCATGAAACAAAACAAGCTTTCATATAAGATCGGCCAGTTTCTGATGTTCGGTGGCCCGGCGACGATCCTCTTCTTCGCCGTGGTGATTCTTCCGTTCATCTACGGTCTGTACCTCACCTTCACCAGCTGGGACGGCGTTTCCGCAAAGAAGCCTTTCGTCGGTCTCGATAACTACAAGGCGGCCATCGCCGACACCGCATACTGGCAGTCGCTCGGCCGCACCTTCATCTACTCCGTAATCGCAGTCATACTCGTCAACATCGTCGCCTTCCTGCTGGCTTATCTGGTGACCAGCGGCATCAAGGGACAGAACTTCTTCCGCGCGGGATTCTTCATCCCGAACCTCATCGGCGGCATCGTCCTGGGCTACGTGTGGAAGTTCGTGTTCAACCGCGCGTTCGTGGCCATCGCCGAGGCCGCGACCCAGTCCGACCACGCATCGCTCCTCTCCACGCCAAAAGGCGCGATGTTCTGCCTGATCCTCGTGTCGGTCTGGCAGTACGCGGGCTACATGATGCTGATCTACGTGGCCGGCTTCATGAGCGTCGACCAGAGCCTGAAGGAAGCCGCCATGATCGACGGCTGCAACAAGGGACTCGCGATGTGGCACGTCGTCATCCCGCTGATGCGTTCCTCCTTCGTGCAGTGCATCTTCCTGAGCACCACCCGCTGCTTCATGGTGTACGATCTGAACCTCTCGCTCACCAAGGGCGAGCCGTTCAACCAGTCGGTGCTCGCCGCAATGCACGTCTACAACCAGGCATTCGTATACAAGAACTATGGCACCGGTCAGGCCGAGGCGTTGGTCCTCTTCATCGTCTGCGCAGTGATCGGCATGCTGCAGGTGTACTTCGGCAAGAAGGGTGAGGTGGCAGCATAATGAAGGGTCAAGTAAGCACTCGCACCAAGGTTCTGCACGCGCTGATGATCGTCGTCCTGACGATTCTGCTGCTGCTGTTCGTCGCGCCGTTCCTGCTCGTCCTGATCAACGTGTTCAAGACGAAGGCGGACATCAACACGGAGCCGCTCGCCCTGATCGGCAAGCACGGCTTCACCCTGGACAACTTCCCCAGGGCGATGGACAAGATGAACTTCTTCACCGTGTTCGGAAACTCGGCGGTCATCACCATCTGCGCGACCATCCTGACCATCCTGTTCTCCGCGATGTGCGCGTACGTCATCGTACGTAACCCCTCGTGGAAGTTCGGCGGCCTCGTCTTCGCGCTCATGGTCGCGTCCATGGTCATTCCGTTCCAGGTGCTCATGGTCCCGCTCGTCTCCGTGTATGGCGGTCTGCTCAGCGTGCTCAACAGCCGCATCACGCTGATCCTCATGCACACCGGCTTCTCGGTATCGCTCGCCGTGTTCATGTTCCACGGCGCGATCAAGACGAACATTCCGAACGAACTCGAAGAGGCCGCCAGCATCGATGGCTGCTCCAAGTGGCGCACCTTCTGGACGATCGTGTTCCCGCTGCTCAAGCCGACCGTGGCGACCGTGGCGATCATCGACGCCATGGCCTTCTGGAACGACTACCTGCTGCCGTCCCTGGTCCTCGGCCGTCGTGAGCTGTACACCATCCCGATCGCAACCCAGATCTTCTACGGCACCTACTCCAACGACATCGGTCTGATCATGGCGGCCCTGCTGCTGGCCATGCTGCCGATCCTGATCCTGTACCTGTTCCTGCAGCGTTACATCGTCGAAGGCGTGACCTCCGGCGCGGTGAAGGGCTGAGTCGCACAACGAAATACGGAAAAGTCCGGATGCGTAACGAATTACGCATCCGGACTTTTTGTATGCCTGCCGCAAGTCTGTTGTACGTCTGTCGGTTCTGGTTGAGATTGTGTTATCAGATGTCGGAAAAGGCTTAATTTTAGTGAGCAAAACGGTATCGAACCGGTTCGACACGCGCGAATGGGGTGGGAGTTTGAACCTTTTTTGTCTTCGGGATAGTATCGAACCGGTTCGATACAGACGTCGAACCATAAAAGGGGTTTTTGAATTATGGATAAATTCGTTCGCCCGGGCATTGATGACCGTCCGGATTATGACAAAGCCTTGACTCCCGAGCAGAGGGACGCCGTCTCCCGCCTGGCTGCTTCGATGCCGGAGCGCCGTGCCGGAGACGCCAGCCAGACCGACGCGCAGGTGCAGGCCACCAACCTCGCCGCATCATCAGAGGCCGCGGGTTCCGGCTTGGGGGCCATCGCGGCGGTGGACACCGCCGTGCCGGATCCGTCCTCCGCCTTCATGGACATGCGTGACCCGATGGTTTCCGCCGACGGACACCGACCCACCAAGGCGGAAGTTATCCGTCTCGGCGTGGGCTTCACCATCTCCGCCGTGGCCTGCGCCATCCCGTGGGTGGCCCTGACATCCATCATCCTGCCGCGCGTATTCGAATCCATCGATCCTGCCAGCAAGGAATCCATGCTCGGCCTGGTCAACATCTTCGGCTCCGTGGTGGCGTTGGTCGCCAACATCGTTTTCGGCACCTTCTCCGACCTGACCCGTTCCCGCTTCGGCAAACGCACCCCGTGGATGATCGCAGGCGGCCTGGTGACAGGCCTAAGCGTCGGCGCCGTATCTCTGACCCATTCCGAACCGATCATCATCATCCTGTGGTGCTGCGCACAGCTCGGCTACAACATGATGCTCGCCCCATACGTGGCCACCATGTCCGACCGTGTGCCCGACAAATTCCGCGGCACCATCTCCGGCTTCTATGGCGCGGGCATCGCAGTCGGACAGACCCTGGGATCCTTCGTCGGCGCACAGCTGCTCAAGCAAGGCGAAGGCGGCATCTTCGGTGGTTGGATGATGGGCATGATCATCTTCAGCCTCACGGGCATCGTCGTGGTGCTCATCTGGCCTCGTGAGAAGTCCAACCGTGACGAGGCCCGCGGCGAGCTCAACGTCAAATCCATGCTCATGAGCTTCCGCCCGCCGAGGAACGCCCCTGACTTCTACTACGCGCTCGCCGGCCGCACCATGATGATGGGCGGCTACTGGATGATCAACACCTATCAGCTGTACATCGCGCAGGACTACGTGTTCGCCGGAGACGCGGATGCCGGAGTCAAAGCCGCCGAGCTCATCGCCACCATGGCCGTCATCACGTTGGTGGTCTCCCTGATCGCGGCCGTCGCAGCCGGCCCCATCACCGATAAGATCGGCATGCGCAAGGTTCCGGTCGCCCTCGCCAGCTGCCTGTTCGCGGTCGGCGCGCTGATGCCCATGCTGTTCCGTTCCGCCACCGGCATGCTGCTGTTCGCGGGCATCGCCGGCCTCGGCTATGGCATCTACAACGCCATCGATCAGGCGCTGAACGTTTCCGTGCTGCCGAATCCCGAGGAAGCCGGCAAGGATCTGGGCATTCTGAACCTCGCCAACACGCTTTCCACGGTGATCGGCTCCGGCATGACCTCGATTCTCGTCGTGATCGTAAAGTCCGTGATGGGCGTCTCCGAAACGCCGGTCGTCGCCTACACCGTGGTCTTCGGCGTGGCCATCGTGATCGTGCTTATCGCGGCTTTCCTGATCATGCGCATCAAGAACGTGAAGTGATTATTCTCGGCGTGTTGATATAGTTTCCCTCGTCAAGAAAGATCGCCCGAATGCGCAGTCGCAGTGCATTCGGGCGATTTCCGTATGCCGCCATGCGCGTGAAGAGAAAACAGACGATGGAAGAAGAGAACAAAAACGAATCCATGCCGACCCCGCCGCCATTGCCCGGCCAGATATATATTCGTCCCGGCATCGACGACCGTCCCGATTATGAGAAAACACTGACAGAAGAAGCCAAGGCCGCGTTGAAACGACTGGCCGTGCAGCAGAATCCGCGTGTGCCGGAAGCCTCGAACAAGCGTCCGGAGGTGCAGGCGGCGCGTATCAACGCGGAAGGCGGCTCTCCGCTGACCGCGGCGGCGCATCTTGACGCGGCCGTGCCGAACCTCGAATCGTCCTTCCTCGATCTGCGTGATCCGATGACCGCGCCGGACGGCACCACGCCGGACAGAACGCAAGTGCGTCGACTGATGGTCGGCTTCACGCTCGGGGCTCTGCTGTTCACCGCGCCCATGGCCGCGCTCAATACCGTACTCATCCCGCAGCTGGTCAATCGGCTTGCGGGCAATGCCCCCAACGGCGGTGTGACGTCTCTGGCATGGCTCATGGGACTCGGTACCGTGGTGACCTTCTTCATGAACGCATGGGTCGCGGTCGGCTCGGACCATACGTTTGGACCTCTTGGCCGCCGTATGCCGTGGATCATCGGAGGAACGCTGCTGACCGCCGCGAACGTGGCGATTCTGTCCGCATGCGAGATCATCCAGCTGGTCGTATTCTTCTGGCTGCTCACCTTGGTCGGGTATGCGCTGGTATCCATGCCGCTTGCCGCCGCGTTCGGCGAACGCATTCCGGACAAGTTCCGTGACCGCGCCGACGCATGGCGTGGAATCGGATTGACCGTCGGCCAGCTGATCGGCATCATCGTGGCCGTATATGGCACATGGAACGCGGATGCGTCCGGATGGGAGGGCACCACTCGCGCCTCCATCCTGTGTCTCGCCATCTGGCTTGTTGTCGCGGGAATCGTGACCCTTCTGGTATTGCCGTTCGAGGGGACCAGCACCTACATGCCGCGTGAAGACGTGCGCAAGGGCTCCTTCTTCGCCCAGTACCGCCCGCCGAAGGGCGCTCCGAAGTTCTTCGTGGCGTTCGCCGCCAGAACCCTCGCCGTGGCCGCGTCCGCGATGATCGCCGTCTACCAGTGGTACCTTGTGATGAATGATGTCGATTCCAGTGATTTGCAGGGTCTTGGATTGCGGGGGACGGGTGCCGGAGTGGCGATGATGGCCATTGCCGCGTTCGTCGGCTCGCTGCTCGGCGCCACCGTGCTTGGCCGAGTCTCCCGTGCGATTGAGGATTCGCGAATCCCGGCCATCCTCGCCATCGCGCTGTTCGTCGCCGCTGCGGTTCTGCCGTTGGTTCTGGAAGACAAACCGCTTGCGGTCGGGCTGTATGCGCTGATCGCGGGTTTCGCATACGTGCTGTATGACGGAGTCAGCCAAAGCCTTAACCTCGCCACCGTTCCGGATGTGCGTTCCGTTGGCCGTGCGCTCGCATCGTTCAGCCTGGCGAACACGTTCGGTTCCCTGCTTGGCATCATCGCCGGCGCGATTGCCGTCCTCGCGTTCGGCGCGTACCTGCCGATGTTCGCGGTGTCCATCGTGTTCATGCTGGTTGCCGGGGTGCTGACGGCACTGCTCAAGTGATCGGCTGAATTCCGGTCGCATCCGTATCGGATAAGCGCGTCCACATAATGAACCTTTAGTAGATAGGGTGGAGGGTCGCGCTTATCTTTGCGGTTGAGTTCGAACGGAAGACCGTTGTGAACGAAGACTTTGCGAAAGGAGGTTCGCCACGATGAACGGAATGGTTGCCAACGCACTGCTGTCCGCACGAATTATTATTCCGCTTTCGTTGGCGGACTGATTCGAGCGATATGGCTTCAATCCCCGCCGATGAAGGCAGGGTTTGAAGCGCTGATACCACGTTGAGGGCCCTGCATGAAGCGGGGCCCTTTTGCTGTTGCGCCCACAAGGAAAACAGCGGAACGGGCTGGAGCCTGTAGAGAGAACGGATGATGTTGCCGCTTCGTTTCCGGAATCGGCAACGCCAAGACATACAGGAGCACATCAATGAGCGCAGTTGAGGCAACTGCAGGCAAGGCGCAGGCGCTGGTACGTGAATCGGTCAAAACCGTGATCGCGGCATCCATGGTCGGCACCGCCATCGAATTCTATGATTTCTACGCATACGGCACGGCCGCTGCGAACTATTTTCCGAAGGTCTTCTTCGGAGATACGACCAACCCGACCGTCGCGCTGCTGGCCAGCCTGCTGACCTTCGCCATCGCATTCATCGCTCGTCCGCTGGGATCCTTGGTGTTCGGCCATTTCGGAGATCGTATGGGCCGTAAGACCACGCTGGTGGTCTCCCTGCTCACCATGGGCGTGGCGACGTTCCTGATCGGCTGCCTGCCGACTTATGGACAGTGGGGCATTGTGGCCGTCGTGATGCTGTGCCTGTGCCGCTTCGCGCAGGGCATCGGCCTTGGCGGCGAATGGTCCGGCGCCGCTCTGGTGGCCACCGAGAACGCTCCGGAAGACAAGCGTGCGCTGTACGGTTCCTTCCCGGAGCTGGGCGCGCCGATCGGTTTCTTCCTGTCGAACGGCACCTACTTCCTTCTGGAGCTCTTCAACGACAACGATGCCATGCTCGCCTGGGGATGGCGTGTGCCGTTCCTGCTGTCCGCGGTCCTCGTGATCGTCGGTCTCGTCGTGCGAGTGCATATGGAGGAGACCCCGATCTTCCGTCTTGCCCAGGAGCAGAAGAAGGTCGTCAAGTCCCCGCTTACCGAAGTCTTCAAGAAGAGCTGGAAGCAGGTTATCCAGGCCACGTTCCTCGTGGCGGTCACCTACACGCTGTTTTACACGCTGGCGACATGGTCGCTCGCTTGGGGCACCAAGAGCGTGGAAGACGGCGGCGGCGATCTCGGCTTCACCAATCAGGAATATCTGCTGATGCTGATGCTGTCCGTATGCATGCTCGCGGCGTTCATCGTGATCTCCTGCGTGGCCGCCGATAAGCTCGGCCGCAAGCGCGTGATCATCTTCTCGTCCTGCTGCCTCGTGGCGTTCGCGCTGTTGTTCCCCTTCCTGCTCAATCCGGAAGTGGTCGGACAGCGCAACTTCGCGGCCAACCTTGTGTTCCTGTGCGTAGGCTTCGCCCTGATGGGCACCGCGTTCGGCCCGATCGGCGCGTTCCTGCCCGAGCTGTTCGACGCCAACGTGCGTTACTCCGGTTCCGGCATCGGCTACAACCTGGCCGCCATCGTCGGCGCCGCGTTCGTGCCGACCATCGCCACCTGGCTGTCCCACAACTGGGGCGTGCATTCCGTGGGCCTGTACCTCGGAGTGATGGCCGTGTGCTGCCTCGTGGCCGTGTTGAGCTGCCGTGAGACCAAGGACGTCGACTTCACCAAGTAAGGGTGCATCGGCGACGACGTAAAAACGTTTGACGAAAACATAGCCACTATGTGGACGTCGGCGATCGACATAAAGAAAGCGGGACTAGAACAGTCCCGCAGGAGAGGCGGTCCGATTCTCGCGGACACAATCCGGGGGAGCAGCATCCCAGGAACCGTAGGCCGTCGTAACAACCGAACAACAGAAAAAGAACATCGCGAACAATCCGGGAAATCATCCCGCACTCACGAGAAAGATATTAAAAATAAAAGGAGCGCCAATCATGGCTGCAACTATCTGGTACGAAAAAGATGCCGACCTGTCCGTGTTCGAAGGCAAGAAGGTGGCCGTTATCGGTTACGGTTCCCAGGGCCACGCCCATGCTCTGAACCTGCGTGACTCCGGTGTCGACGTGGTCGTCGGCCTGCGTCCGACCTCCAAGTCCGTGGAATACGCCAAGGAGCAGGGCCTGGAGGTCCAGTCCGTGGCCGACGCCACCGCCGAGGCGGATGTGGTGATGATCCTGCTGCCCGACCAGTACCAGTCCGCTGTGTACAAGTCCGAGATCGAGCCGAACCTGAAGCCGGGCGCCGCCCTGGCCTTCGCTCACGGCTTCAACATCCACTACGGCTACATCAAGCCGTCCGAGGATCATCCGGTCTTCATGGTCGCTCCGAAGGGCCCGGGCCACATCGTCCGTCGTGAGTACGCCAACGGCCGTGGCGTCCCGGTCGTCGTGGCCGTGGAGCAGGATCCGGATGGCAAGACCTGGCCGCTGTGCCTGGCTTACGCCAAGGCTCTGGGTGCCCTGCGCGCCGGCGCCATCAAGACCACCTTCACCGAGGAGACCGAGACCGATCTGTTCGGCGAGCAGGATGTGCTCATGGGCGGCATCAACCACCTGTGCGACATGGGCTTCGACGTGCTGACCGAGGCCGGCTACCAGCCGGAGATCGCCTACTTCGAGGTGTTCCATGAGCTGAAGATGCTGGTTGACCTGGCTAACGAAGGTGGCCTGAACAAGGCCCGTTGGTCCTGCTCCGACACCGCCCAGTACGGCGACTACACCTCCACGGTCATCACCGAGGAGACCAAGAAGCGCATGCAGTACCAGCTCAAGCGCATCCAGGACGGCTCCTTCGCCAAGGAGTTCATGGACGACCAGGCTGCCGGCGCTCCGAAGTTCAAGGCCCTGCAGGAAGAGTACAGCCACCCGCATCTGGAGACCGTCGGCCCGAAGCTGCGTTCCATGTTCTCCTGGAACAACCAGGAGGACGCCGACGCCGATATGGCCGAATCCTTCAATGGCAAGATCGCGCGTACCCAGGTTCAGTGAAACCGCGTGATTCCGGGCTGAGACTCGAAATCTGAATATCTTCGCGCAAGGCCGCCGTCCGATTCGTTCGGGCGGCGGCCTTGCGTTTGCGTGGGTCTGATATAGGCGAATTCGAGGACAGATTTTCGGTCAATTTCATTGCCGAGTTTGCGCTGATATGGCCACGTTGTGGACGGTGTCGGGGTTGGGGGAGCATTGACGGTAGGATAGTTTCCAGTTTCGAAGGACAAAATTCTTCGCAAGACGAATAATCTGCAAACAGTAGATACCCCGGCACATAGTGCCACACCCCACTACATATAAAGGAGTGCCAATCACAATGGCTGCACAAATCTGGTACGAGAACGACGCTGATCTCTCGGTCCTCGAAGGCAAGAAGGTTGCCATCATCGGTTACGGTTCCCAGGGCCACGCCCATGCTCTGAACCTGCGTGACTCCGGTGTCGACGTGGTCGTCGGCCTGCGTCCGACCTCCAAGTCCGTGGAATACGCCAAGGAGCAGGGCCTGGAGGTCCAGTCCGTGGCCGACGCCACCGCCGAGGCGGATGTGGTGATGATCCTGCTGCCCGACCAGTACCAGTCCGCTGTGTACAAGTCCGAGATCGAGCCGAACCTGAAGCCGGGCGCCGCCCTGGCCTTCGCTCACGGCTTCAACATCCACTACGGCTACATCAAGCCGTCCGAGGATCATCCGGTCTTCATGGTCGCTCCGAAGGGCCCGGGCCACATCGTCCGTCGTGAGTACGCCAACGGCCGTGGCGTCCCGGTCGTCGTGGCCGTGGAGCAGGATCCGGATGGCAAGACCTGGCCGCTGTGCCTGGCTTACGCCAAGGCTCTGGGTGCCCTGCGCGCCGGCGCCATCAAGACCACCTTCACCGAGGAGACCGAGACCGATCTGTTCGGCGAGCAGAATGTGCTCATGGGTGGCGTGAACAAGCTCGTCGAGATGGGCTTCGAGGTGCTCACCGACGCTGGCTACCAGCCGGAGATCGCCTACTTCGAGGTGTGCCATGAGCTGAAGATGATCGTCGACCTCATGAACGAGGGTGGTCTGAACAAGGATCGTTGGTCCTGCTCCGACACCGCCCAGTATGGCGATTACACCAACACCTGCATCGACGAGCACGTGCGTGAGCGCATGGAGTACCACCTCAAGCGCATCCAGGACGGCTCCTTCGCCAAGGAGTTCATCGAGGATCAGGACGCCGGCGCTCCGAAGTTCAAGGCCCTGCAGGAAGAGTACGGCAACGTCCGCATCGAGACCGTCGGCCCGAAGCTGCGCGCCATGTTCTCCTGGAACAACGGCAAGGACGAGGACGCCGATATGGCTACCTTCAACGGCAAGATCGCTCGTACCTCTGTGCAGTGATTGACGCTCCCGTTTGGGAGTAGACCGTAAGGATTTTTTAAAGACCGTCATCTGTGTGGATGGCGGTCTTTTTGTTTGGGCTTATGCAGGTTCAGGCCGTTGCGTGCGTTGGCGGGGAGGTCGTGACCACGGATGATTCGAACAGCGAGGAAGTCAATTACTACGCCGGTACGGCCATTCCATTGGGTGTCAATCCGTTCGATTATGACGGAATCAGAGCCATGAATACGGGCAGCCCCGACTACAGCGCGGTCGATGTCAACAAACTCGTGGTTTCCAATGTGAAGGGGTACCACTCAAGTCGCGCGAACCGGCAGCGATGTCACGTTCGTCGCGGCCTTTGCGATTATGATGCTTGGCGGTTCCGTGCTGATCGTGACTCGCCGTAGGCGCGTTGATGGCGATCGTTGACGGAGGTTTGCCTGCGTTGCCATAAGATGGATGTGCATAGGATTCTTGTGAAAGAAGAGTGAGCATGTCCACTGCTACCGGTCCGGCACCTGGTTCCGAAATGACGACGACCATATCCGACGCGGAGAACCGCACCACTTCCGGTGTTCTGAACGTGGCCTCGGTTTTCGCGTCGCATATGGTGTTGCAGCGCAATAAGCCGATTGCGGTGTTCGGCGCGTTGACCGCGGATTGCGCGGGAATGGAAGTCTCCGCCGAGATTCGTGACATCGACGGTTCCAGCGTTGCCAGAGCCCACGCATACGCCGCGCAGGAGCCGAAGGACGGCTTCGTGAACTGGCATATCATGCTGCCGGCCCAGCAGGAGGGTGGCCCGTATACGCTTCGTGTCACCGCCGGAAACGACTGGATCGAATACCATGACGTGCTTATCGGCGAAGTGTGGCTGGCCAGTGGCCAAAGCAACATGGAGCTGGAACTGCGCAACAGCGAGGACTCGGAAGAGGCTTTGGACGACTGCGCCGATCCGTTGCTGCGTTTCTACAACGTGCCGAAAACCGGCGTGATCAATCGTGACGCGGAAAACGCGGCGGGCTGGGTGGAATCCTCACCGGAAAACAGCGGCTCCATGAGCGCGGTCGCCTACTATTTTGCGCGCAAACTGCGTGATGAGCTCGATCCGGATCTTCCGATCGGCATCATCGACTGTTATATCGGCGGCACTTCGATCAGCTGTTGGATGAGTGAGGACGCGCTGGCGTCCGGCGAGGCGGGCCGTGGGTATCTGGAACGCTTCAACAAGGCGATCGAAGGCAAGACGACGGCGCAGTTCGAGCTGGAAATGACGCAGTGGGAGCACAGCGTCGACGAATGGAACGCCAATATCGAGGCCGCGCGTCAGGCCGATCCGGACATTGCCTGGGAAACCTTGAGCCAGCAGTATGGCGGATGCCCGTGGCCGCCGCCGTCGACGCCGACATCGCAGTGGAGGCCGTCCGGTCCGTTCCACGCCATGCTGGAACGCGTCACGCCGTATTCCCTTGCCGGATTCCTTTGGTATCAAGGCGAGGAAGACGAGAAATACTGTGATTCCTACCGTGAGATGCTGGGTATGCTGATCGGCGAATGGCGCGCCATGTGGAGCAGCAATCTGCCGTTCCTCATCGTGCAGCTGCCGCAGTACGGCGATCGCCCAAGCGTCGACGCGCCCGACCCGATGCTGTGGCCTACGCTGCGTGAGGCCCAGTGGGATGCCTCGCAGACCATCGACAATGTGTACGCCATCTGCACGATCGACTGCGGTGAATTCGACAACATTCATCCGGTCGACAAGCGCACTCCCGGCGAGCGTCTCGGTGAATGCGCGCTTCGTCAGGTGTACGGGCTTGACGATGTTCCCGTGTATGGTCCGACCGTGCTGGGCTTCCGCGTCGGCGATGATGGCCGCGTGCGGCTGTTCTTCCGTTATGCGCACGGCTTGCATTTCGAGGGGACGACTCCCGGTTGCTGCGATGACGATTTCGTGCGCGATCTTCCTTCGCTGGTGCGCCTGCCGGATCGTTCCGGTTTCGAACTGGCCGGCGGCGATGGCGTGTTCCATCCGGCCACGGCCGCGATTTTCGTGGATTGCGATATCGACGATCTGGTCAATTCGAGGATCAACGTCGTTGATTACAACGCCACGGAATTCGGCATTCCGATCAACAGCCGCAGCATCGGAACGATCACGTTGGCTTCTCCGGATGTGCCGGAACCGGTTTCGTTGCGTTATGCGTGGCGAAGCTGGGGGCCGGCTCCGTTGTTCAATTGCGATGATCTTCCCGCGCAGCCGTTCCGTTTGGATTTGAAGTCTCGCGAGGACTGACGCGAGCCGCTGTTTTTGGCATGTTCGTCCTTTAGAATGGTGGTGTCTTAACCGCTTCAGGAAAGGATGTGCAATGGAGAACACATTTCCGAAGGATTTCGTTTTCGGCACGGCCACGGCATCCTATCAGATTGAGGGCGCGGTCGATGAGGACGGCCGCTGCCCCTCGATCTGGGATACGTTCAGCCATACCCCGGGAGCCACTTTCGCGGGCGATACCGGAGACGTGGCCACCGATTCATACCACCGCTGGCGCGAGGATATCGCGTTGCTCAAGGATTTGGGGGTGGACGCCTACCGTTTCTCGATCGCCATGCCCCGCATCATGCCGACTCCGAACGGCATTCCGAACGCCAAGGGACTCGACTTCTACGAACGTGTGGTCGATGCCTTGCTTGAGAACGGCATCAAGCCGGTCGTGACGCTCTACCACTGGGATCTGCCGCAGTATTTGGAGGACACGGGCGGCTGGCTCAACCGCGTGACATCCTATGCGTTGGGTGATTATGCGGCCGTCGTGGCCAAGCGGCTTGGCGATCGCGTCGACACCTGGACCACGCTGAACGAGCCGTGGTGCGCCTCGTACCTGAGCTATGGCGCGAAGGAGCAGGCTCCGGGACTGGGCCTCGGCCCGGGCGCGTTCCCGGCGGTGCATCATCTGAATCTTGCTCACGGCCTGATGGTGCAGGCTGTGCGCGGCGTGGTGGGAGACAAGGCGAAGTATTCGGTCACGCTGAACATGCCGTTCAACCGCGGTGATGCCGATGCCTGCCATCGTCTCGACCTGATCGCCAACCGCGCTTTCCTCGATCCGATGCTGCGTGGCCGTTACCCCGACGAGCTGTTCGCCATCACCAAGGGCATCTGCGACTGGAGCTTCATCCAGCCCGGCGACCTTGAGAACGCGCACCAGCCGATCGACGTGCTGGGCGTCAACTACTATTCCACCAATCGTGTGGCCATGAGCGACCGCCCGCAGTTCCCGCAGGAGACCGGCCCGTCCACCTGCCCGGGCGCTTCCGACGTCGATTGGCTGCCGACCGACGGCCCGCACACCGACATGGGCTGGAACATCGATCCGCAAGGTCTGTACGACACGTTGATGCGCGTGCACGACCGCTATCCGGAGGTCGATCTGGCCATCACCGAGAACGGCATGGCCTGCAAGGACCGGTTAGTCGTGAACGAGGACGGCACCAAGGCGGTGCATGACGCCGATCGCATCGACTACCTTGAGCGGCATTTCGCAGCGGCGAAGCGCGCGTTGGACGACGGCGTTCCGCTGACCGGCTATTTCGTATGGTCGCTGCTTGACAATTTCGAATGGTATTTCGGCTATGCCAAGCGATTCGGCATCACCTACGTCGATTACGACACCCAAGAGCGCACGAAGAAGGACAGCTTCCTGTGGTATCGCGATTTCATCGCATCGCGCGGCTGAGAAAGGTTGGTATTGCAGGCTCTGTCGGCAATACCGATGAACTTAAGCGCTTAACGACACTCTGGTAAAAATAATTATCAAAAAATCGTCGATGATTACTTCCAGAGTGTCGTCTTTTTGCTGTCGAAAGCGCTAAAAGTCTGCATTTCCAACGTATTCCGCTTTGCTTGCCGGGATATGCGAAGAACGGAATCGTATGGATGATGGTATCGGTGGTGCGTCTTACACAACTTAAGCGCTTGACAAACTTAAAGGATTCAGTTAATGTGGTTAACACCAATCATCAAAGGCAGGCAGAGAGGCCTGAGATGAACGGCGTCACCAACGGGGAATCGGTGCTGAGGCTCCGTCGGCGATGAACAGTGATTCATAAGGAAGGATCAGAAGATGAATCTCAAGAAGATCGCAGCGGCCGGCGTCGCAGCCGTCTGCGCGGTGAGCATGGCGGCCTGCGGTGGCAGCAGCAGCTCCGGCGAAGTCACGGACCTGACCTACGACCAGATCAAGCTTGGCGAGACGGGCACGGACATCAAGACCACCATCAAGTTCTACAACGGCCGTACCGACATGGGACTCGACTCCTACCCAGGCAAGAACTGGAAGTCCTACATCGAAGACTTCAACAAGCTGTACCCGAACATCACGGTCGAATCCCAGACCGACACCAACTACGCCGACAACGCGCTTACCCGTCTGCAGGGCGGCGACTGGGGAGACATCATGATGATCCCCTCGGTCGATAAGTCCGAAATGGAGAACTACTTCATCTCCTACGGATCCCTCGACACCATGAAGACCCAGGTCAAGCTGGCGTCCGAAAAAGCCTACGACGGCGAGTGCTACGGCATCGCCACCGACGGCCAGACCTCCGGCGTGATCTACAACAAGGCCGTCTTCAAGGAGGCCGGCATCACCGAGCTGCCGACCACCCCCGACGAGTTCATCGCCGACCTTAAGCTCATCAAGGAAAAGACCGATGCGATTCCGCTGTACACCAACTACGCGGCCGGCTTCACCATGGGCGCATGGGACTCCTACATCGGCACCGCCGCGACCGGCGACACCTCGTACATGAACCAGAAGCTCGTGCACACCAAGGCCCCGTTCAAGGATCCGGGCGACGGCACCCACGCCTACAACGTCTATAAGATCCTGTACGACTCCGTTGCGGACGGCCTGACCGAAGACGATTACTCCACCACCGATTGGGAATCCTCCAAGAGCATGATCAACAACGGCCAGATCGCCACCATGGTGCTGGGCGCGTGGGCCGTGACCCAGATGCAGCAGGCCGGCGACCACGCCGACGACATCGGCTACATGCCGTTCCCGATCTCCATCGACGGCAAGCAGTACGCATCCATGGGCGGCAACTACTCCATGGGCATCAACAAGAAGTCCTCCAAGGAGAACCAGGAGGCCGCGATGATCTTCGTCAAGTGGCTCACCGAGGAATCCGGCTACGCCATGAACGAAGGCGGCATCCCGATCAAGTACGGCGAGACCGATCTGCCGTCCATCTACGAGGACTTCGCCGATGTTGACATGGAGCCCGACGAGGATTCCCTCGAAGGCGAGGAAGACCTGTTCACCGAGGTCAACTCCGACTCCGAGCTGGGCATCAACTCCAACGGCAACAAGCGCGTCCAGGCGATCGTCGAGCATGCCGCCAACAAGGACAAGTCCTATGACGACATCATGAGCGAATGGAACGACGCTTGGTACCAGGCGATGCAGGACGACGGCGCCGAGGCAAAGTACTGACGCCATCCGACTGACAAAGTCTCAACACAACACTTCTCCTTTCACCTCCTCCTGCCGGCGGCCGCATCCATCCATATCCATCCGGCTGCGGCCGCCGGCTTTTCATGCCACTGGTACGTCAACGAAAAGAGAGAATCATGACTACCGCGATTTCGGGAGCAGCGGCCACATCCGTGGACGACATCCCCTTCAACCCGCATAAGCGCGACTACAAGAAGGCGGGCATCATCGTCGCCTTCTGCATCATCCCCGTCGCGCTGCTCGTAGTGTTCACCTATTGGCCGTTCATCCAGATGTGTGGATACTCCTTCTACAAGATGAAGTACATCGGAACCCCGCGCTTCGTCGGTTTCAAGAACTACGTCGACATCTTCACCCGTCCGGAACTGCTCGCCACCCTGAAGCTCAGCCTCTACTACATGGCCGGCGCCCTCATCCAGGTGGCCCTCGCGCTGTACCTGGCGACCGTGCTGGCGTTCCACGTCCGCGGCGGCGCGTTCTTCAAAGGCGCCATGTTCTTCCCGTACCTGATCAACGGCATCGCGGTCGGCTTCATCTTCAAGTTCTTCTACACCCGTGGATACGTGCTCGACACCGTGCTCCAATGGTGCGGTTTCAGCCAAGACGGCCTGCCGTACTGGCTGAGGGACCAGTCCATTAACAACTGGTCTCTGGTAGCCTCCTCCATCTGGCGTTACCTCGGCTCAACCCTGATTCTGTTCATCGGCGCGATCATGTCGATCGACTCCTCGCTGTACGAAGCGGCCGAAATCGACGGCGCGAACAAGTGGCAGCAGTTCAAGCACATCATCCTGCCGGGCATCCAGACCATCCTGGTGCTCAACATCATCCTGTCGATCACCGGCTCGCTTTCCGCATTCGAAGGCCCGTACGTGATCACCTCCGGCGCGAACGGCACCGGCACCTACATGGTGCAGATGGACAAGATCGCGCACACCGACCAGAAGGTGGGTCTGGCGTCCGCCATGGCCGTGATCCTGCTGATCATCATCATCTTCTGCACGTTGCTGCAGAAAATCGTCATGGGATTCCTGTTCAGAGACGCCGACGACGGCACCAAGAAGGCCGCCAAGGAGGCCAGGAAGGCCGACAAGGCCCGCAGGCGCGCCATGAAGTCCGCCAACAAGGTGCAGGCCGGCAAAGCCCCATTGTTCAAGAACGGAAAGGTGAGTGCGTGATGTCCACTACAACCGTCGTGCCTCAGGCCGAAGTCCAAAAGGTCGGCTTTGGTTACCATCTCAAGCAGTGGGTTCTGATCTTCCTCAAGTATTTCAGCCTCGTGTTCATCACGTTCTGGATTCTTCTGCCGCTGGTCACCTGCTTCTTCACCGCCGCGAAGGACACCGAAGAGTGGCGCTCCACCTCCGTGATGGCCTTCCCGAAGAACATCTTCAACATCAGCAACTACATCGAGGCGTTCCAGCTTTCGAACATGGGCATCGCATTCCGCAACTCGGTGATCGTGCTCGTGTGCGTCTGCTTCCTGACCACCATCATCGGCACCCAGCTGGCATACGTGCTCTCCCGCTTCCAATTCCCCGGAAACGCGTTGATCCGTACGGCGTTCATGATGGCGGCCCTGCTGCCGGGCATCGCAATGCAGGTCGCTGTCTACAAGATCATGGGCACGTTCCACCTGATCAACTCGCTGTGGGGCTACATCATCATGTCGATGGGCACCGACGTGATCTCGATCTACATCTTCATCCAGTATTTCGAGAACCTGTCCATCTCCCTCGACGAGGCCGCCCTGATGGATGGCGCAAGCTACTTCACCATCTACAGCCGCATCCTCCTGCCGCTGCTCAAGCCGGCCATCGTGACCTGCCTGATCCTCAAGGGTGTGGGCATCTACAACGAGTACTACTCGGCCAACCTGTATCTGCAAGACAAACAGAAACTCGGCACGGTGGCGATCTCGCTGTACGCGTTCACCGGCCCGCAAGGATCGAAATACAACCTGATCTGCGCAGGCGTGATCATCACGCTGCTGCCGGCCCTGATCGCCTTCCTGGTCTTCCAGAAGCAGATCTACAATGGCGTCGCGGCGGGCGCGGTGAAGGAATAATCCACCGCCGAAAGGCCGGATCCGCGCGAAACGCGGATCCGGCAATCGAAAACTCTCTTTTCATCATCACCAGGCCGTGTCGGAGACCACCATCGAAGACACGGCCATCTTCCTCACAGAAGCAGAAAAGGACCACGCAATGTCTCACATTCCCAGCACGTTCACCCCGCTCGGCAAAGGCTGGACGCTGACGGCGGTCAATCCGCAGGCCGCGCCCGAATCGCTGCGCGAAACCATCACCGCTGGCATTCCGGCAACCGTGCCGGGAGAAGCCACGCTCGACCTGCTCAACGCCGGACTGATCGCAGACCCGTTCGATGGGGCCAACGAAAACGAACAGCAGTGGATCGGCGACGTCGATTGGCGTTTCACCTGCGTTTTCGACTGGCACGACAACGGCGCCGACCGCCACGATCTGGTGGCCTACGGTCTCGACACCATCGCCGACGTTGCCCTGAACGGGCGCCCGGTCGCATCCACGCGCAACTTCCACCGTTCCTACCGCTGGGACGTGCGTGATCTGCTCCGTGAGGGCTCCAACGAACTGACCGTCACCTTCACCTCGCCGGTACGTGAATCCGATCGCATGGAACAGGCCCGCGGCTACTATCCGCATACCGAGCATCATGCGTTCAACCAAATCCGCAAACCGAGCTACTCCTTCGGTTGGGACTGGGGCATCGATGTGGCCAACGCCGGCATCTGGCGCGAGATCGGCATCGATTCCTGGTCCGACGCGCGCATCGTTTCGGTACGTCCGTTGGTGGACGTCGCCGCGGATGGAACCGGACTGCTCAACGTGCACGTCGAGGTCGAGCGCGCAGGCAAGGGCCGCATCATGTCTCCGTACGATGCCCATGCCGTGCGCTCCGCGGTGCCGGTGCGCGCCGTGGTCAGCGGCTTCGGTACGCAAATCGCCGTTGACGGCACGGTTGCGGAAGGCCGCAACGAGACGGTGCTTGCGATTCGGGTGCCGGAAGCGAAGCTGTGGTGGCCTCTGGGTTACGGCGATCAGCCGCTGTACGACATCGCCGTGTCCGCAGGCGATTCCGCCGTCTGCGAGAACGCCGCTTGGAACGGTCATGTCGGCTTCCGTACGGTGCGCGTCGACACCCGCGCCGACAACGTGGGCCGTCCGTTCCAGATCTACGTCAACGATGTTCCGGTGCACGCCCATGGCTATAACTGGATTCCCGACGACGCGTTCATCGCACGTGTTTCGAACCGCGATTACGAGCGCGGCCTGCGCGATCTGGTGGAATCCAATTCCAACATGGTGCGCGTGTGGGGCGGCGGCATCTACGAAGCCGACGAATTCTACGACCTGTGCGACCAGTATGGCGTCATGGTGTGGCAGGACTTCATGCTCGCCTGCGCAGCCTACCCGGAAGACGCCGAAACCAAGGCCGAGGTCGAAGCCGAGGCACGCGAACACATCGCACGACTGTCCGAACACGCCAGCCTGATCGTATGGAACGGCTCCAACGAAAACTACGTGGCCTACTCCGAATGGGGCGGCTACAAGCAGGCGCTGCGCGACGACGATCTGCCGGCCAACGAATACGGATACGGCGAAAAGCCGTGGGGCGACTACTACTACGCCGAGCTGTTCCCGGCATTGCTGGCCGAGCTCGACCCGAACCGTTCCGCGTACCTGCCGAGCTCTCCGATGAGCTTCACCAAGTTCGTGGGCGCCAACTTCGACACCGACGGAACCATGCACATCTGGGACGCGTGGAACCGCGCGGACTACACCGTGTACGCGCAGTACACCCCGCGCTTCGCCGACGAATTCGGCTATCAGGCGCCCCCGGCATGGAGCACGCTCACCGGTGCCGTGCACGACGTCAAGCTGGAACCGTTCGGCGAGCAGATGCTCGTGCACCAGAAGGCCTCAGGAGGCAATTACAAGCTGGCCCGCGGCATGCGCTCGCATATCACCCCCGGCCATCTTGACGACGTGAGCTTCGGCGGCGTGGTCAACGGCAAGCCGTCCGACGGCGAGCACAGCTGGCTGATCCCAACCGACAACTGGGCGGACATCGAGGATTGGCATTGGGCCTGCCAGCTGCAGCAGGCGCAGGCCATGCGTTTCGGCGTGGAGCATATGCGCTCGCTGGAGCCGGTCAACGCCGGTGCGCTGATCTGGCAGCTCAACGACGATTGGCCGGTCGTCTCCTGGGCGGCGGTGGATTTCAACGGGCATCGCAAGCCGCTGTGGTACGCGTCCCGCGACTTCTTCGCGCCGCGCCTGGCCACTATCCAGCCGCGCGTCTCCGAGGAATACCGCGAGACCCACAGCTGGGAAGGCGTCAGGACCGCCAACGACCACTACGAGCTGATCGTGCTCAACGACACCCGTGAGGCGTGGAAGGGCTCCTGGAAGGTGGAGCGTGTGACCTTGGCCGGCGAAGTGCTCGCATCCCAGACCTTCGACGTCGAACTCGGCGCTGTGGACCATGTCGGTCTGCCGCTGGCCGCAGACATCGTCTCCTATGCGGATGCCGGCAACGAGCTGGTCGTGGCCTCCGCGTCCGACGATTCCTTCGCCCGTGTTGTGTTCGATCCGGTCGAGATCATCGACCAGAAGCTGGCGGCTCCCGCCGAGGCGTTCGAAGCCTGCGCGAAGGCCGTTGACGGTGGCGTGGAACTGACGGTGAGCGCCAAGGGCTATGTGCGCGACCTGTTCTGCATGGCCGACAAGGTTGATGCCAAGGCGACCGTCGCCGAGGGTATGGTCAGCCTGCTGCCGGGTGAGACGGTCACGCTGCATGTGGACGTGCAGGCGGATTGCGATCCGGACGCGTTCCTTGCGGCCAACGTGTTGCGTTGCGCCAACGATCTGAAACGTGAATGGTGATCGGTGGGCCGCGGGTTGTGAAACCCAGGGTGTGAAGCCCGAGTAGCAGGGGGTGGCGGCGGAGTCATCCGCCGCGTCGGTGAAGCGTCAGCAGCCCTGCGGGATTGAGGTGTTGAAGAAGCGCCGATTTCCTGCGGGGGTCTGCTGGCGCTTTTGCTGTACTATGTAGATGAAACGTTTAAGTAGGCGGATTTTTCAGCCTGGGAAGAGGAATCGGACATGCCAATCCAGAAAAGTAAGGTGACGATTTTCGATGTTGCCAAGGCTTCGGGAGTGTCCAGCAGCGCGGTCTCATACGCGCTGAACGGCAAGGCCGGCGTTTCCGAGGAAACCCGTGCGAAAGTGCTGAACATCGCCCGTGAGCTGGGCTGGAAGCCGAACGGCGCGGCGCAGGCGTTGGCCAAATCCACCACGAAACGCATCGGTCTGGTGCTCGGCTACGATCCCAAGCTGCTCTCCGTCGAATCGTACATGATGGAGCTCATCTCTGGTCTCGGGGCCGAACTGGAGCGCCACGACTATTCGATTCTGGTGCGCATGGCCGTCGGTGAGGATTCCAAGCTTGCGATCATCAAGGATTGGATCGCCACCGGCAACGTGGACGGCCTGCTGCTGGTCAACGTCGAACTGGGCGACCCGTGCGTGGCGCTTTTGGAAGAGCATTCGGAAATGCCCGTTCTTGCGATCGCCGACGCTTCCGTGGTCGGCAGTCTGCCCAGCCTGTCGAGCGCCGACGCCGACGCCGTGCGCAAGGCGGTGCAGTATCTGTATGATCTCGGCCATCGTCAGATTGCGCGTGTGGGCGGTCCGGAATCGCTTGCGCACTCGTATATCCGTGATTCCACATTCGCCGACGTGGCTTCCGAACTGGGGTTGAAATACCGTTGCCTGCACGCCGATTACACGCCGGAGACCGGCGGCGAGGCCACCAAGCGCCTGTTGTCGTTCAACGACCATCCGACCGCGATCATCTATGACAACGACGTGATGGCGCTGGCCGGTCTTGGCGTGGCCATGGAAGAGGGCATTCGCGTGCCCGAGGAATTGTCGATCATGTCTTGGGATGATTCCTTCATGTGCACCGCGGCGTATCCGAACCTCACCGCCATGGGCCGTGATGTGGTCGATACGGGCAAGCGGGCCGCCGAACTGCTGTTGAAGATCATCGGCGGCGAGAATGTGGGACATCTCAAGGAGGAGCCGTACGAGCTGCGTGCCAGGCAGTCCACCGGCCCGGCGCCTGTTCGAGACTGAACTTGTTCGAACCCGAACCTATTCAAGCGCGAAGGCTTTGCGGATCATCAGCATCTGCAGCCAGAACGAGCCGCCGGAAGCCACGATGATCCACAGCAGCGGCACCCAGATGGCGGCTCCCGGCACGGTGGCCAGCAATGCGATCGGCAGAACGTCGAGCACGAACACCGCGATCGCCACAAGAGGCTTGAGCACGGCCAGCTTGAACGACTGCCTGATCTGTTCGAATGCGCTCAATTTGCTGCGTCCGGCCAACGGCAGTACGAAAGACAGCATGATGCCGAGAATCGCGAATATCGCGACGGTGATGCCGTAGACGAGTGAAACGGAGTCGCTTGCGTTCTGCGACGACAGGAATCGCAGGTCGAACGCGGCCAGGCCCCATACCAGCGCAAGAACGACGGATAGCGCGAGACTCGTGCCGAATCGACGTTTGTAGGCGGCGATGTATTCGCGGAATATGCCGTTGTCTCGCGCCTCCTGCATTTTGCGCGCCACCTCGCATGCGGCGCAGGTGGAGACGCCGATGGTGACGATCGGAATCGACCCGACGAACCAGGCGACCGACAGCATGGCCAGATCGCCGATGGTGCTCATCACCACGTTGTAGGGATTGTCTTCGCGGAAGAAATTCGATGCCATGTCGGTCCTTCGGTCTGCTATGTGCTGTTTGCGTTGTTGGTGCCGTTGCGCCCGCGCGGTGCGTGATCCACGATTGCGGCAGACTATCTGCCGGTTGATCGTTCGACTATAGGCAAGGCGTCCGCCGGTGTGGGCGTCGTGCCGTTGCGGCTCGCGTCTATTGGTACAGCCAGTTGATGAACTGTTGCGCGGTACGGGTGTTTTCGGTGCCGGCTGCGATGCCGATGAGCGCGCTGTGGTCGCTGTCCGCGATGCCCGTCCAGCCCGCCGCGTCGGAAAGTCTCAGTCCGTAGGATTTCGACGCGCCTTTGCCGGAGCCGGACGAGTCGACGCCGTCGTCGTCCGCGTCGCTGAATCCCTTAAGCTGCACTATGGCGTCGCCGAGCCTGCTGTTGTCCGACTTGCTGACGGTCGATTCGAGATTGGCGAGATACCCGTATCCGGCCAGCTGCTCGAAGGTCTCCTCGGGGGCGATGATCACGTCGATCTGTTTGCTGGAAAGCATGGTCTGCAGTTTGGTCAGGCCGTCTTTGTCCATATCGAAATAATCGTCGATGATGACGTCTTCGCCGAGTTTCTCCTCAAGCGTGTTCTGCAGATCGTTGGCATCGCTGGTGGTGAGGGCGTCGTCCATTACCGCCGCATACAGCGCGGGGCGACTTTCGGGGGAGGGGTAGCGCACGGCGAGGAACGAGACGAGGGAGACGACGATCGCCGCCGCCGCGAGCGGCACGAGGAAGTGCTCACGGAAGTATTCGAGTTTCCTGTTCCACGGAAGTTGGCGGAAAACGGCCAGTTTCGACTGCCCCGCATATGCCGGTGCGGATGCCAGGGTGTTGATGGCGTCCTGTTGTTCCTTGGTAAGCCGCATATTCGCAGTCATCGAACCACCCCTTTGGCGCCTGTGCCATTGTTGTATGCGCGGCATGCCACGCATTTGCTCTACTTAAGCGCTTAATATATACTGGTTTTCCGTAAAAGTCAATTACGCCCGCCGTAAAGGGTCCTCCAATCCAATCCCATGATCCCGCCGGTGGAATGACTCAAGGAGAGACAACGATGTTTGACCAGGGACCACATGTGGTGCTGCGCCGCGATGGCGTCTGCATGGTGTTGAAAGCTCCTGCCAATGAAATGCCGCAGGTCGAATACTGGGGGGAGGATTTCGGCATCGACGTCGACGAGCCGTCGCTGAGCCAGCTCGACGCCATGACCCTGAAGATCACCCCGCCGCAGGAAAAGCCGGACGCGGCCCTTCGTCCGTCGCTGCTGCCGCAAGGAGCCGAAGCGTTCGCAGGCCGCCCGGGACTGGAAGCCCACCGCGGAGGAAAACCGGTGTTCGTGCGCTGGACGTCGGTGAACGCCACCCCGATCGCGGCGGACGGCGAAGTCACCGCCAACGCGTTGAGCGTCGTGGCCGAAGACGCAGTCAATGCGGTCAGGCTGGAACTGAGGGTCTCCATCAAAAAGGGCGGTCTGGTGCTGGTGGAACAGAACGTCAGCAATACCGCCGACCCCGAAGAACCGCCGCTGACCGTCAACTGGCTGGAATCCACCCTGCCGATGCCCCGCCGGGCCGATACCCTTACCCAGTTCACCGGTCGTTGGCCGCTTGAGAAGCAGCCGCGCACCGCCGTGATGCCGTCCGGTTCCGTGACCCGCGAATGCCGCCACGGCAAAACCAGCCATGAAAGCCCATGGATGTTCATCGCATCCGACGGCGAGCCGAAATGGTCGGAAGGCGAAGTCTGGGCCTGCCATCTGGCGTGGAGCGGCAACCAGACGTACCGCATCGACAACATGCCCCCGCACGAGACGCTCATCGGCGCCGGAGAACTGCTCGGGCCAGGCGAGATTCGATTGGCCGCAGGCGAATCGTACACGGCTCCGCAGGTATGCTTCTCATACTCCGCTAACGGCCTCGACGGCATGGCGGCACGCTTCCACACGTGGCTGCGTTCGCTGCCGAAGCATGTGAACGGCCCGCGTCCGTTCACCATCAACACATGGGAGGCCGTGTACTTCGACCACAACGAGGCCACGCTGCTCAAACTGGCCGACCGCGCGGCGTCCGTGGGCGTGGAACGTTTCGTGCTCGACGACGGCTGGTTCCATGAGCGTCGCGACGACACCAAGGGCCTGGGCGACTGGGTCGTCGATCCGGAAGTGTGGCCGAACGGACTCGACGGCCTCGCCAGACACGTGCATGATCTCGGCATGCAGTTCGGCCTGTGGTTCGAACCGGAAATGGTGAACCTCGACTCCGACTGCGCGCGCGAGCATCCGGAATGGATCCTCGCGGCTCCGGAGGCCGTGCCGTACCGCGAAGACGTCTCCTACCGCACCCAATATGTACTCGATCTGGCCAACCCCGACGCCTACGGGCACGTGCACGACCAGATGGCCGCGCTCATTGAGCGGCTCGGCATCGACTACATCAAGTGGGACCACAACCGCGACGTCACCGAACCGGTGCATGACGGGCGTTACGGGCTTCATGAACAGACCCTCGCCTGCTATCGCCTGTTCGATGAGCTGAAGAAGGAATTCCCGAAGCTGGAGATCGAAAGCTGCTCTTCGGGCGGCGCACGTACCGATGCCGGCATTCTGCAGCATGCCGACCGCATCTGGGCGTCCGATTCCAACGATCCGCGCGATCGAGTGGACATCCAGCGCTATACCGAACTCGTGGTGCCCCCGGAGATGATCGGCGCCCACGTGGGGCCGTCTCCGGCGCATTCCACATGGCGTGCCACCGAATTGAGCTACCGTGCCGCGATCTCGCTCGAAGGCTGTTCCGGCTTCGAATGGAATATCCTCGAATGCTCCGACGACGAGCTGGCCCAGCTCAAGGCGTTCGTGAGCCTGTATAAGGAACTGCGCGATGTGCTGCACCACGGAACCGTGATGCACGCCGATTTCAAGGATCCGGCGCTTCGTGGCCGTGGCGTGGTCTCCGATGACGGCAGGCATGCGGTGTGGGTGGTGGCCACCGTCACCAACCTTCGAGACGTGCTCACCGAGCGTCTGCGCATGAAGGGGCTTGACCCGAACGTCACGTACCGTGTGCGTCTGCGCGATGACGTCGGCGAGGTGCGCTGGGGGTGGAACACCCCGCAATGGATCGCGGCGGCCCAGATGGACGGTTTCAAGGTCTCCGGCCGTCTGCTTGAGCGGGTCGGCTTGCAGATGCCGCCGCTGTGGCCCCTTGAAGCGATCGTGCTTGAGGTCGAAGCGCTGTAGTCGTAGACGGAGCTCGCCATGGGCTCGCTTCGCGGCCGTGCGAAGCGGCCGTGCCGTACACCCCTTTCCGGCCCCAACCGGGAGATGCGCCCATATCTCCCGGTTGGGGCCGGCGATTACGTCGGCCGTCCTAGCGTGTGAATCTCGAATCGTTGGAATTCCGCCATTCCCATATTGCGCAAAAGCAGCGAGACCCGACGGCGCATACCCCCTTCCGACCACAACTCGCGATAAACGCCCGTATCTCCCAGTCGGGGCCGGAGGAAGGGGTGGATTCTGGGAGGTGCTGGCGTTCAAC
Organism: Dysosmobacter segnis; assembly: GCA_963590945.1. GTDB lineage: Bacteria > Actinomycetota > Actinomycetes > Actinomycetales > Bifidobacteriaceae > Bifidobacterium. Next base: position 121,023 of record CAVAQZ010000001.1, on the reverse strand, counting down.
GGTGGACGGCCGAACGCGAGAAGGGCCGAACGCGCGGGATTGAATCGTGTTCAGCCCTTCACCGTTCGTGCGGTCATCCTATGGTCTGTTCCGCTACCTATTCTCCGGTCTGTCCAGCGTGTTCCCCGGCATCCCCGGCTTGCCCGACACCTTGCCCGGCATCCCCGTCACTCTGCTCGGCCTCCTGCTCCGCTTTCAGCCGTTCCAGACGCTCATGCTCGGCACGCTGCTCCTCAAGACGTGCCTTGAGCCTGTGGTAGGCCCTCGCCCTGGCCTGCCTGAACCGGTAGCCCGCGAACAGCGCGATCAGCCAGATGACGCCCGCGAACACGGCCACACGGTAGCTGCTGGAGAAGCACATCATCACCACGACCGCCATCATGAACGCGATCACGAGATACGGCGTGACCTGTGCGAGCGGCAGCTTGAACGAGATCCTGTCGATCGCGTCCTTGCCTTTGAGCCCCTTCAGCTCGGCGGGGCCATCTCCCGCGGCCACGACTTTGCGGAACTTGAGCTGTGTGATCATGATCATCGTCCAATTGATCGCCGCCGCAATGGTGGCGATGGACATCAGATAGTTGAACGCGAATTCCGGCCACACGAACACCACCACCACGGCGAGGGCGATGACGAGGGCGGAGGTGAGCACGCCGGCGACCGGTACGCCGCGCTTGTCGAGCTTGCCGAGATACGCCGGCGCATTGCCCTGCCTGGCCAGCGAATACAGCATGCGCGAGTTGGCGTACAGTCCCGAGTTGTACACGCTCATCACGGCGGTCAGACATACGAAATTCAGGATCGCGGCGGCCGCATGCACGCCCACCGAGTCGAAGATCTGCACGAACGGACTGGAATTGCCGTCGATCGTGTTCCACGGAACCACGGCCATGATCACACCGAGCGCGCCGATGTAGAACACGAGGATGCGCCAGATGATGCGGTTCGTGGCCTTCGGAATGGTGACGCGGGGATTCTCCGTCTCGCCAGCCGTGATGCCGATCAGTTCGGTGCCGCCGAAGCTGAACATCACCACGACCAGAGCCATCATCAGACCGGACCACGTGCCGTTCTCATTATGGCTGAGCAGGCCATGCGGCATGAAGCCGTCTCCCACGGCGAACAGGTTGGCGAACGAGGCGCGTACGCCGGATGCGGTCGGCACGTTCGCGACGATCACATACAATCCGCCGAAAATCATGGCGATCACGGCGAAGATCTTGATGAGCGCGAACCAGAATTCGAATTCGCCGAAATGGTTGACGCCCATAAGGTTCAGCGCGGCGATGGCCACGAGGAACACGACCGCCGACACCCACTTCGGAATGTTCGGGAACCAATAGTTCACGAACGATCCGACCACCGACAACTCCACCATCGAAACGAGCACGTAGTTGAACCAATAGTTCCATCCGGAAATGAACCCGGCGCGCTTCGACCAATAGCGGGTGGCATAGTAGCTGAACGCGCCCGCTTTCGGATCCTCCACGGTCATCTCGCCCAAGGCGCGCACGATCAGGAAGATCACGAGTCCGCCGATCAGGTAGGCAAGCAGAATGGACGGTCCGGCCAGCTGAATCGATTCGCTCGAACCGTAGAACAGGCCGGTGCCGATGGCTCCGCCCAGTGCGATCAATTGGATGTGGCGATTCTTCAACGACCTGCGTAACGTCGGAGGTACCGGCACATCGTCGGTTTTGCGTGGTTTCGTTATGGCAGGGGCACTGCTCATGGGCGTTCCTTCGATTCTTCTCTTTGCCGCGGCTGCGTTCCGCTTCGCTGATTCGCGCATTGCGGTCCTGGATTTTTCCGGAGATTTCCCGATTGTAACGGCATGCGATTCGCCGTGGACGACCATGTTCAGAAAATAGACGGAACGCTGCCATCCGTGCATATTCATCGGTGTTCAATGCTTGAATGGAAACGATTTGCAATTCGCATTTTTGGAGGGTGCCATGGCGTTCGTCAAAGACATGTTGCGTATGTGGGTGGGCGCATGGAGAAGATTCGTTTCGATCGTCATGATCACCATGCTCGGCGTGGCCGTGTTGACGGGCATCTATGCGGGATGCCGTGACGCCTTCCTGGCCACGGACCGGTTCTTCGACGATCAGGGCCTCCACGACATTCAGGTGTTGTCCACCGCGGGGCTGACCGAAGACGACATAACCGCGCTCAAGCGGGTCGATGGCGTTGAGAAAGTGCAACCGGAACGCTCCCAGAACGTGACGGTGAACGTGAACGGGCGCAAATCCGTGACCTTGCGTCAAATCGGCGTGGATGGAATCGACCAGCCGTATCTGCAGGAAGGCCGTATGCCGAAGAAGGCCGGCGAAATCGTGGTGACCAAACAGTTCATCAAAGACTCCGGGTATACGATCGGCACCGAAATAACCGTGGAAACAGAGGATTCCACGAAATCCGACGGCCAGTCCGGCAGTCAAACCGATGCGCAATCCGACGATCAGGCCCCATCCTTCCCAACGGAACTGACCATCGTGGGCATTGTGCTCGACCCTCAGAACCTGAGCAATCCGGACGGTTATTCCGCCATGACGTCGTTCAGGTCGACCAGCACCAGCGACTACACGTTCTTCGCCCCATCCGACGGCGTGACCGGCACACTGTATACGGGAGCGACGCTGCTCGTCTCCGGCGCGGCCAACGAAGACACGTATGGCAGCGCCTACGAGAGCAAAGTCGCCGAAGTCGTGGACCGCATCGACAACAAGGTGAAAAACGAACGTCAGAAAGCACGACGGCAGGAACTCCTCGACCAGGCGCGCGCGAACATCGACCAGACGAAATCGCAATTGGAGGAACAGAAAACCCAGGCCGGGCAAATGGCGCAACTGCTGCTGCAAACCGGGCAGATGACGCAAGAGGAACTGGCCGCGCAATCGCAACGGCTCGAACAAGCCGAACAACAGCTGCAAGACGAGGAAGACAAGCTGGAAAGCACCATACCGCAAGTGCGCTGGTATGTGCAGGACAGGTCGCAGCTGGGCGGATTCAGCGCGCTCAAATCCGATCTGGAATCCATCCGATCCATCGGCAACGCGTTCCCCATCGTGTTCCTGATCGTGGCGGTGATGATGAGCCTCACCTCCATGGCGCGCAAAGTCGAGGAAGACCGCGGCCTCATCGGCACCTACATGGCGCTCGGATACGGGCATGTGAAAGTGGCGTCGCGTTACGTGCTGTTCGCATTGCTCGCCTGCCTGGTGGGAGGAGGATTCGGCGTGCTGCTTGGATTCGTCGGCATTCCGGCGTTCCTGCTGACCGTGCTGGAAGGCATGTATGTGATGCCGGGAGTGCGGCTTGAATACGATGCGCTGTACGGCGGCGCCGGAATCGCGCTGTTCGTGGTCGGCGTGGTCGGCGCGACCATATACGCGTGCCTCAACGAGATGAGGCAACTGCCATCCACGCTGATGCGGCCCAAGCCGCCACGTGCCGGCTCGCGCATCTTCCTGGAGCGAATCAAGCCGATATGGTCGCGCATGGGATTCCTCAGCAAAGTCACCGCACGAAACATCGTGCGATTCAAATCCCGCCTGATCATGACGATCGGCGGCGTGGCCGGCTGCACCGCGCTGATCGTATGTGGATTGGCCATCAACGACACCGTCGCGGAACTCGGCGTGAAACAATACCGCGGCATCTACCAATACGATCTCATGGTGGTCGCGAGCGATTCCGACGCCGACGCGATGCGGCAGAAAATCCAAAAAGACGGCAACACCACGTCAAGCCTGAACATACGCATCGAATCGGGTGACCTGACGGATAGCGAGGGCAGCGAAAGCATCCAGCTGGTCGTGGTGCCGGAAGATTCACTGAACGAACTGGGGGAGATGATCACACTCCAACCAGTGAAGACCGGGTGGAACGGCTTCGAGCTCCCCTCCTGGCTGGGAGGCTCCAAAACAGCCGACACCATTGCACTGAACGACAACGGTGTGATCGTGGCGCAATCGGCGGCCAACGTGCTCGGCATTAAGGCCGGCGGCACGGTGACGGTCACCAACGGGGACGGCGAGCAGGCCGAAGCGACGGTAAGCGCGGTGACCCGCAATCTCATCGGCTCGGACGTGTACGTGAGCGAACGCTATTACAGTGAGATGTTCGGCGGCTCTTCGAGCGGTTCCCCCGACAGCGCTTTGGACGATTCCTCCGACGGCTCATCCGACGACAACGAACCCGTATGGAACGCGATGTACGCCACCCTCAAAGGAAACGACCAATCGCAGATCGACTATGCCCAAACCCTGGAGGAAGACGACGCCATAACCAAGGCCGTCAGCTGCTCGGACATGGCGGAAAGCTTCAAATTCGACCTTATGGGAGCCGTTGTGGCGCTGATTGTGGCGCTCGCCGGAGGGTTGGCCCTGGTGGTGCTGTTCACGTTGGCCAGCACGAATGTGTCGGAGCGCGTGCGTGAGATGGCCACGCTCAAGGTGCTGGGATTCTTCGACAACGAGGTGCACCGTTATGTGAACCGCGAGATGATGCTGCTCACCGTTATGGGCGTGATCGCGGGGTTGCCGTTCGGCCGTTGGGTCGGAGGTCTGCTCACCTCCGCGTTGAACATGCCCGCGCTGTACTTCGAAGTCGAGGTGAAGCCTCTCAGCTATGTGATCGCGGCGGCGGTGACCCTGGCGTTCGCGATTGTGGTGCAGCTGTTCGTCAACCCGGTGCTTGACCGGATCGAGCCGGTGACCTCGCTCAAATCGGTGGAGTGATACGGGCGGACGAGCGGCATACGATTTCGCCCGCCAAATCGGAGACATGTCCGCCGCTGGCATGTGCGTGCGTCCTTTCGCAACCCCTCAATACGGTCGGGGGCGTTTGACGGCACGCCGATGGAAGGGAAAGGTTATGGGGGTGTCGGTGCGTTTGCACCCCTACTGTAGGTTGAGACTACTGGTTGCTAATATTAAGAACCTTGGATTTTCAGTCTAAAGACCTCCGCCCCGTCGATGTATGGGGGTGCGTGGAAGGCGGTGGGTCGGAGAACCCCTTTTAGAATATCTGCGAAGGTAGCTATTGAGGGGGATTCCACTATGTGTGACTATATTCCAGATTTTACCCGGGGGGGGGCTTCCGAGCTTCGAATTTGTAAAAATGGCGGATTTTCGCCGTGCTGCGCCACTCTATCGACCTTCTGGAGGTGCATACGATGATTGATGGCAAATTCACGGCGAAGGAGCGCGCCTATCTGGCCAGTCTGCCGGCGGTGAGAAGCGTCAGCGCCTCCCATATTCGCTACACGGATCAGTTCCGAGTCGAATGCATGTGCCGCTATGATGCGGGGGAATCGCCTTCCTCCATTTTCCGCGAGGCGGGGCTTGACCCGAAGCTTATCGGCTACAAGCGTGTGGAGCGTTGCATAGCCCGTTGGAAGGAACGTCAGAAGAAAGAGGCGAAGAGCGGCAAGAAGCCGATATCGTATTCCGCTGTTGAGGAAGGCCTGTCGGTTCTTGAGCATCGTGATCTTTCGAAATCGGAATTGGAGCCGGCGGGCTGCGACGATGCGAGCATATCGAAGATCGCGCAGGCTCAGCTGGCCATCAATGAACGTGATCTGCTGATCGCCCGGCAGGCGCTGCGCATCAGCGAGCTGGAACGAGTGCTTGGCAAGTTCGTGAAATGAAACATATGCGTGAAACGAATCGTGAACCATCGCAGGCTGTGTGGGAGCAGCCAAGTTTCGATGAGGCCGTCGATGTCGCGGAATACATGCGTCAACGCCGCCGGGACCGTCGGGGTATGCGCGTGATGTATGCGATCGGCGCGTTGCTGATCGTCGCGGCCATCTGCGTGGGTGGTTTCCCCGCCGTGCTGCAATATCGTTCAGCCCAAGAGCTGAATGCGGCTTCGCAACAGTCGGCGCAACGTGTCAAAAACTGGCCGTATCCGCAGGCCGATGAGGTGTTTGCGGCCGCGCAGCAGTATAACGAGAGGCTCGCGCAGTCGGGGCAGCCGGTGCTCGGCGAAGCGCAGGATCCGTTCGTCGCCCTGCAGAACGGCGGTTCGGATAGTGAATCCGACGGTTCCAGCATGTCCGACAACGATGAGGAATACCAGTCGCTGCTTGATTCCGGTGATGGTGTGATGGGCACCATCCGCATTCCTAAAATCTCCGTGAACCTGCCGATCTACCATGGCACGTCCGAAAGCGTGCTCGCGTCGGGGGCCGGCCACCTGTATGGTACGAGTCTGCCGGTGGGCGGCGAGAACACGCATGCGGTCATAACGGGGCACCGCGGTATGGTGAGCGCGGCCATGTTCACGCGTATTGACGAGTTGCGTGTCGGCGACTATTTTTACATCGATGTGATGGGCCGCACGCTTGGCTATATGGTCGACCGTATTTCCGTCATCGAACCGAACGATACCTCGAAGCTCAAGATCGTGGACGGTGAGGATCGGGTGACGTTGATGACCTGTACGCCATATGGTGTGAATACGCATCGTCTGTTGGTCTCCGCGGTGCGTTCGTCCATTCCGGATGTGATTCCCGCGCAGGACGATGCGGCGAAGGATGCGCGTTCCATGGCGATCGCGGCCGCCGTGATCACGCTGTTGCTTGGATTGACGCTGCTGTGGTTGCGCAGAAAGCCGTGGCATATTCGCCGGCATGCGGCCGCATGGCCGAAAAAAGGATGAATTTCGGCTTGAAAGATGGGGGTCGCAAACAGTCTTCAAGTATTGCGGCCAGTGGGTTTTGCCATGAGTTTCTCCCCCGACTCTCCCGCCATTGGGGTGTATGTGCGCTTGGGGGAGTTCCTCTACGTTTCAGGGTTGGAGTGGTATCGAACGGCCATAAGGCCTCCGAAGCCATGCAGAAGACAATCTGACGCCGCAAGGCGTTGTGTAAGGGGACAATATGAAACATGCATGCGACTTATGGCAGGCAGTACGCAGAGGGGGACTTGCCAAGCGAGTCATTGCGGCGCTTGCCGCGGTGGCCATGGTCGGTGGCCTCGGATATGCCACTGCCAGCACCGCTGTTGCGCAGGATGAGGTGACGCAGCAGACGGAACAGACTGTGGAGAATACGGGCGAATCGCAGAATGAGGGGACTTCCGGTTCCGAAGGGACCGATGGCGAGGCCGCTGCGGATGAGGCCGCTGTGGATGGTTCCTCTGAAGACGCAAATAAGACGGATACCGACACTGAAGCTGATGCCGACGTGCAGACCGGTGCTGATGAGGCGGCGGCACAAGTGGCTAATGAGCCGACTCCGGTGGCGGATAATGGTTCGGACGATTCATCGAACGATGGCTCGCTGCTGCTGGACGAAACGTTCAAGAACAGTACCTTCGGTGAATCTGGAAGCTGGACCGCCGCAGGCAGCGCCTGTCTGACGGCCGCGACCAGCGGTTCGTTGAGTTGCAAGAACACGACGGATAGCAGCGATATCCAAGGAGAAAGCGGCAAGGGCTACCTGCAGCTGACGGACAACAGCAAAACCCAGAGCGCTGCAGTGCTGTACAACCAGCCGGTCATCAGCAAGAACGGCCTGCATGTCACGTTCGACTATTACATGTATCAGACGTCCGGCGCGGGCGATTACAAAACACCTGCGGACGGTATCAGCTTCTTCCTGACGGATGGTGCCGCCACGCTGAGCCAGGCAGGCACTTCAGGTGCGGCACTCGGCTATGCGACCAGTGACGACGATGGCATCGGTGATAAAAACGACCGAGGACAGGGCGTTGCCCAGGGTGTGCTCGGCATCGGCTTTGATCGTTTCGGCAACTTCAGCCAGCAGAACGCAACCGGAACGAAGTCCGGTAGTGGTTATGCGCGTGTTACCGGTGGTGAGGACTGCGGTCAGTGGAGCGACCCGCAAGGAGCGAATTCCGTTACCGTGCGAGGCAAGGGATCTACCGACAGTAACGGCAAGTGGAATAACGGCTACTGCATTGTGGCTTCCAAGAACGTTGCCGGTACGGTTACCAACGGACTTGACAGCGGCAAAGCGACCAAGAGTGAGGACGACGCCAACGGCAAATCCGTTGACATCACCATCGCTCCCGTTACCGATGACAGTGCCACAACGCAGCTACTGACTGTGAAGATCGAAGGTGTGACCGTTCTTGAAACGGATATCGATCGTCTTCCGGATACAGTGAAGTTCGGCTTCAGCGCATCCACCGGTGCCGACCATCAGGTGCAGCTGGTTCGCGGTCTGAAGGTCCACTCGGTAGGTGAGCTGAACCAGCTCGAACTGGTGAAGTCCGTCAACAAAGACAAATACCCGGATGCGGATTCCCACACGTTCAATGTGGGCGATAAGGTTCCGTATACGTTCGTAGTGCGCAACAGCGGTACCACCACACTGAGCAATGTTGCGGTGAACGACCCCAACATCACGAATGTTGCCTGTGCGGCCACCGAACTTGCCTCAAACCAGCAGACCACGTGCTCCGGAACGTTGACCCTTACCGAAGACATGGTGGACAGCGAAGGCCACTTCACGAACACCGCCACGGCTACGGGTACGGACACCGACGGCAATATTGTGACTTCCCCTGAAGCCAGTGTGACGATCAAGGTGATCAAGCCGCTCGGCGCACCTGAAAAGCATAAGAGGATCAAGAAGAACGACGACAACACCTACACGGTGAACATCGACGTGACCGGCGCCCAGACCGGTGGCACCATCGTGACCAACGAACCGGTCGACTTCACATTGGTGCTCGATACCTCCGGTTCCATGAGCGAACCGATTGATGGTGTGCAGAAAATCAAGGCGCTGAAGGATTCGGTGAACAACTTCCTCGACAGCGCAGCGAAAGTCAATGAGCAGTCGGGCTCTTCGTTGGTGCATGTGTCGTTGATCTCGTTCGCGAGCGAAGCGACCCTGCAAGCGAATCTTACTGATGATTTCGCGTCGGTGAGGACGAAGGTGCAGGGTCTGGAAGCTGACGGAGCCACCCGTGCGGACCTTGGCTTGGGAACGGTTAAGCAGGTCACCGGAACTCGTTCCGACGCCAAGCAGGTGGTCATCTTCTTTACGGATGGCGGCCCGACCAAGTACAACACGCCGTTCGAAGATGAGTGCGCGCAGGACGCGGTAACTGTAGCGAAGGAACTCAAGGCTTCAGGAAAGACGATCTACAGCATTGGCGTGGTTTCCGGTGCCGATCCGTCGGATACCACGAAGTTGGATATCAACAAGTTCCTGAACGCGGTTTCCAGCAACTATCCGAATGCCACGGCTGAATACAAGCAGCAATGGCAGAGCCACCGCTGGACGTACGTCACGACGTTCGACTTGGGTGAAGGCGGAAACAACGGCTACTACAGGGCCGCAACCGATGCCGATGCGTTGGACAAGATCTTCGAAGAAATCCAGAAGCAGGAGACCACCACTTACGGTTTCACTGGCGTGAGCATCGAGGATACGCTCTCCGAATACGTCGAACTTTCCGACAAGAACTATACGGTGACGGCGAAGGACGCCAATGGCAACGAGGTCGCTCTCGAAGAGGGCACGGATTACACGTTGACCTACGACGAATCCGCCAAGAAGTTCACGGTCTCGTTCCTGAACACGTTGGGCGATGGCGTCACCTACACGCTTGCCTACAACGTGAAGCCGACCCAGAAGGCGTACGACGAGTATGCGGCCAATGGCTACGGCGACACTGTGGGTGACGAAGGCACCGACCTCGACGGCAACACCACGTCGTCCGGACAGCCGGGCTTCCACTCGAACGAGTCCGCATGCCTGGCCTACACGGCCAACAATGTGGCGCATGCGTGCTCCGACAATCCGTACCCGCATCCTGTGATCCAGGTGGTCTCCTCCACCCTGCACATCGAAAAGCAGTGGAAGGGCAAGGGCAACAAGCCGGAAACCGTCACAGTGGATGTCAAACACGGCAACGACGTCTACAAGACCGTCACGCTGAAGGCCGACGACGAGGGCAATTGGACCGCCGACGTGGTGATTCCGGCCGGTGAGGAGAAAACCTACACCGTTACGGAAACCGGCCTGAGCCGCCTGTGGAACGCAACCTACCAGCACAAGCTCGCTGACGAGGATCTTGCCGACGGCAATGAGGTGACCGTTCCCGAATCGGCCGACTCGCAGGAGGCGACGGTGGTCATCACCAATAGCTACATCTCCGTGGCCACGTTGCCGTTTACCGGCAGCACCACGGAACGTCAGTGGCTGCTGACCGCCGGAGGCATCGCGATGCTGTCCATGCTGATGATCGGCGCGGCCGGAATCTGGCGCGGCAGGAAACGCCTCGTCTGACATTCGGTCGGCAAACGGTCGGAAACCGGCCACGTTGGGCCGTTCGCAACAGTACGAACGGCCCAACGGAACACATCAAGATTTGCGAATCATGGGAATTGTTGGGCCTGTCTTTCGCGATTTAAAAACCCAACAGCAACAAGAATAAGGAAGAGGGGCTTGCTCATGAAGATGAGGAAACTTTTCGCCGGCATCGCTGCGGCTGCAACGCTGCTGGGTGGTCTGGCCGTAGGCGCTACCAGCGCTTCGGCGGCAGAGACCATCGTTGAAGACGATGCCACGTTCACGTTTACCGCCGATACCGAGGCGCAGCTGACGAACGCCAAGCTGGTTGCCTACAAGATCGGCGACTACGTTGCCTACAGCGCCGGCGGGGATAGCACTGCTTACGGTGTTGCCACGAACCAGACCAATAAGGCCACTGTCGATGACGCTCTGAAATCGGTTCTCGGCGACGACGCGGTCAAGTCCGATCAGGACAACCTGGCCGCCGCGCTGAACGAAGGCAAGCTTGACATCTCCGCCACCCGTCCGTGGCAGACCACCGACGCCGGTGCACCCAGCACTTCCCGTGCGTTCGCCAATGCGCTTGTCGAGGGCAATCTGCAGGCTGGCCAAGAGGTCACGCTGGCCCCGACCGGTTCCGATGAGGAAGGTTGGAGCGCCACCGTTTCCCTCCCCGCGGGCATCTATGTCTTCGAGGACACCAACACTGACGCCACCGGAAAGATCACCCAGGCCATTCCGATGATCGTCGCCTCCGGCACCGTGCAGGACGGTGTGCTGACTGATCCGGTGGAAGGCGATAACACCGTCAACATGAAGAACACCGAGAACCCGGAGAAGAACAAGACCGTCGACAAGGCTTATGCCGCTATCGGCGACACCCTGACCTACACGCTGACCGGTACCGTTGCCAACCCGGCTCCGGATGCCTTCGCATTCACCGACACCCCGGGTGTTGGTCTGACCGTCAAGGCTGGAACCTACAAGTTCTACACGGTTGGAGCGGATGAAGACATCGAAGCTCCGTCTACCGATTTCACCTTCCCCGATGAGGATGTGACCGGCGACGGCCAAACTTCCTTCGACGTCACCGTGAAGGACCCGTCCAAGTACGCAGGCCAGACCATCAAGGTCGTGTTCCAGGCTCTGGTGAACGACGAAGCCGTTGTTGAAGATGGCGTCGTGAACACGCTTGACAACTACGGCGAGCCGATTCAGGTCACCACCAAGTTCGTCGGCTTCGATTTCAAGAAGATCGATTCCGATAACAAGGGCATCGAAGGCGCCGAATTCGAAGTCATGGACGAGAACACCATGGTGTACTTCGTCAAGCAGAATGACGGCTCCTACAAGAAGGCCGTGTCCAAGGACACCGAAGGTGCCACCAGCACTCTCGTTTCCGCCGCCGACGGCACCGTGAAGGTCACCGGTCTCGACGCAACGAAGACCTACACCGTGAACGAAACCAAGGTTGCCACCGGCAAGTACCTGAACATCAGGCCGTCGTTCACCGTGTCCTTCGAGAACGAACAGGCTGTTCTGGCCACGACCGTGGAGCTCGATCCGTGGGGCCTGGTCAACACCACCGATAGGACCGTGAAGAACGTGAAGTCCGTCGACCAGCTGCCGCTCACCGGTGCCGCCGGAACCATCATGTTCTCCGTCGTGGCCCTGATGCTGGCTGGCGCCGGCATCGCTGTGGTGCTCAAGACCCGTTCCAAGGGCTCCATCGCCTGATCTGGCATGCATGAGCTGCAACGCGCATAATCCGCGTTTCGCATGATTCGTGTGGTCCACACGATCACAGTGAAACGCGGAAGGTGCGAAGCATACGAGCCGCATCCCTCGATCGTGGAATCGAAAAAACGATTCCCCCGATTGATGGGTGCGGCTTTTTCGTATTGGTTTTACAACGTTCTCGAATGCGTAAGGGGGAACGTGGAGCATAATCGGACAACGTGGTCGTATGGGGGAGCAAAGTGGGGGTATCTCCGATGTGAAAACCCATAGAATCGCAGCGGATTCAACCCTTCAACAGGGACTGTAGGGGAACGCAGAGGAAGGTGGAAAACCATGGTCCGTGGCGGTGGAGCGTTCAGTAGCGAGGAAATGCAACTGTTGCGAGGATTGCCGGCGGTTGCCAACGTAACCCAGGATCGCATCACATATTCCGACATCTTCAAGCAAGTGTGCACCATCCGGTATCTGGCAGGCGAATCGCCTACGAAAATCTTCCGCGAAGCTGGCCTCCCGCCGGATCTCGTGGGTTACAAGCGTATCGAACGTAGTGTGGCGCGATGGAAGGCGTCCGCGCTTAAATCGGTGAACGGCAGCGGTGAAATGAGCGACGCCGAGCTTATTTCGCAACTTGTCGAGCGATACAAGCAGGTGATGATCACCAAGCAGAATCTCGACAGCATCGCGAAAAGCATCGTGGCAGGCGAAAGCGACGATTCCGTGGATGGTTCGGCGGACGGTTCGTTGAACGGTTCGTTGAACGGCACGGCGGGTGGGCCGAACGGCGCACATCCGGAAGATGCGTTTGCCGGTGGAGTGGATTCGGGCGCCCCGGCATTCGGCAAGATGGACGCGCCCGCTGCGAATGCCGCCGATGCCGCGAATCCTTCGAACACCGCGAACATCGCGAATGCAGGGGGTATCGGGGGTGCTTCCGGAGCGTTGTATTGGCCGTCCGGTCTGTTCGGCCGGCAGCAGGACTCCGCGGCGAACATGATCGACGCGGGCACGGCGGGAATCATCATCAAACAGCAGGCTCGCCGTATCGACGAATTGGAGAAGGCCAACGCCGAGCTGCGCGAGCAAATTGGCTGAGGTTGGTTGATTGAGGCTGATCGACTGAGGTTGATCGGTTGGCGGACTGCCGATGCCGTGCCGGCCGGGCCTCCGATTGGCGGGGCGGCACGGCACGGCTGGTGAGGTGGCTGATCAGCCGATGTAGTCGGCCTCATTCGTAGGGCTGGACGGAACCGCGTGGTCCTCCGTCACCTTGCCCAAACCGGACAGATACGCTTCGCGGCCGGCCTCGATGGCCTTCTTGAACGCGCGTGCCATCAGCGGAATGTTGCCGGCCGAAGCGATGGCGGTATAGGCCATCACCGCGTCGGCGCCCATCTCCATGGCCTCGGCGGCCTGGCTCGGCCGGCCGATTCCCGCGTCGATGATCACCGGAACGTTCGAATTCCTGATGATCACTTCAATGAAATCGCGTGCGCGCAGTCCCTTGTTGGAGCCGATCATCGCGCCGAGAGGCATCACACAGGCCGCGCCCGCGTCTTCAAGTCGCTTTGCGGCAATCGGATCGGGGAACATGTACGGCATGACCACGAACCCTTCCTTCGCCAGTTTCTCCGTGGCCTTGATGGTCTCCTCATTGTCGGGCAGCAGATACTTCGACTCATGCTCGATCTCAACCTTCACGAAGTCCGTCTGGCACACCTCGCGTGCGAGGCGTGCGATGCGCACCGCCTCCTCCGCGTTGCGCGCTCCGGACGTGTTCGGCAACATGGTGATGCCCTTCGGAATGTAGTCGAGCAGATTGTTCTCGGTGGTGCGGCAGCGGCGCAGCGCCATGGTCACGATCTGTGTGCCCGCGTTCTCGATCGTGGCTTTGATGAGATTCAGGTCATAACGGCCCGAACCGAGAATGAATCGGCTGGTGAACTCGTGGCCGCCGAGAACCAGCGGATCCGCGTTTCCGGTGGCGATCTCGTCATACGCGTGCGCATCAGGCTCCGGCAGCAGCGCGGTGTTGGTGGTGGTGCCGACCAGTTCGTCGATCGTGGCGTTCGGGGCTGCGGCGAAGTCCGCCGCCGCGGTGGTGATGGTGCTTTCCGTGCTCATCGTTGGCTCCTTTTGAGGTGGGTTGGTTGTGTTTGATGCGTTTGGTGCTGCGTTTGGTGTTGCGACTGGCGTGGCTGGTGACTGACGTGGCGCGGCTCACCGGTGTTCGCGACAGTGCCGCGTCATTGCAACCATGCTGCATCAGTCGCGATCATGCCACGTGCACAGCCGTTGGCATGGTGGTTTGTGGCTGCCGGCTCCGCGTCACGCTTCTTCTTCCCCGAGAATCAGACGGGTGATCATGTTCGCCTCGTGGCAGGCCACCACGCCCACACGCGGCGCCATAAGGCCGGCGCCCGGTTCCGGAGCGGTCTCGCCATCGCCGCAGAAGTAGAAGTTCTTCGCGACGCGACGCGTGCTCACCAGGTTGGAGCTGCGGAATCCCGCCATCCCCGAAGCGCTGACGAGCTTCTTGCCGGGCAGGTTCTCCAATACCGCGTTTACAAGCATCGTCTTGTTTTCCGGAACGTCGAACGCCTCGCAAATAATGTCTTCGTTTTCGAACAGCGTCGGCACGTTCTCGTCGGTCACCTTCACGGTGCTGACGGTGACGTCGATGAACGGATTGATCTGCAGCAGATTGTTGCGCAGCGCCTCCGTCTTGTACTGGCCGAGGTCCTTCAGGAAATACTGCTGGCGATTGAGATTCGTCATATCGACCCTATCGAAGTCGATCAGGTGCAGATGTCCGACGCCGATTCGCGTCAGCGCCACGGCGATGGTCGAGCCGAGTCCGCCGCAGCCGCAGATGGCCACGCGGGCGGCGTCCAGCCTATCCTGCGTCGCGGCGGTATGGCGGTCGAGCAGTGCCGCGCGGATCTCCTCACGGCTTACGAGCGTGGTCGGGTCGGGGAGGCCGTTGAACGCCTCCTGACGATTGGTGATCTGTTCCTGTGTCGCCGATGGTGTGAAGGTCATGGTTTCTTCCGTTCGTTGTGTCTTTTTGCGATTGTTGCGTTTTGGGCTGCTTTGGATTGTGTGCGCCGACGCGTTTCTTCCAAGACGCTCCGAGTCACGCACATGGTTGGCTTGGGGCTTGTTTGTGGCTTGAGTCTTGGGACTTGGGCGGTGTCTCGGGTTTTGCGTCCTGGACCCTACGTTTTCCAGTTGGCTAGAGTGCCCGTGGCGTGTGCGGGTCAGCCGCCTTGCACGAAGGTGACGATCTCCACGGTGTCGGTGCCTTTGAGTTCGGTCTGTGCGCGGAGTGCGCGCGGTACGATTTCCCCATTGAGCTCGACTGCCACGCGGTCGGCGCGCAATCCGCGCTGTTCCACCAGTTCGGCCACGGTGATCGGAGTGGTGACGTTCTCTTCCTTGCCGTTGATGATCATGATCGTTCCTTTGTTGTTTTATGTTGCCGCCGTGGTTTGGACATGCGTCTTGCCGTGTGGGTTTTCGTCTGGCTGTGGCGTCTGCCCGCACGGTGCCCGTTCGGCCTGTGTCTGTTTGTTTTTCGTGTTTGGCCGTGCGGAACCTGTTTGGCTTGCCATCCGTTTGCGCTGGTGGTCGGCCACATGGTTTCCGCTCGGCTTGTGTTTCCGCATCCTGCCGATTGCCGCATGCGTTTGCGAGGCGGTTCGGCTGGAATACGAAAAAAGGGTCGCCGAAGAAGCCGTACCCTGTGAGGTGGTGCGCCCCTCCGTGACCCTGTTCACGCGATGTTCGGTTATCGCGAACGGAAGATGAGATGCGCCTGTGGCGCGAACAACCCGTCTCCTTACGGCGGCATTACCCGCATCAAGTCCTCGGTCGAAGTCTTGCGACTTCCTCTCAGCCTTTCGGCTCCCGTTCGGTTGTGTCCCCATCTTCGCGCGCCCGCCAGACAAAAGGTCGCCCGTCCGGCCGGCCAAGGGTGTGTTCGGCCAAGGGCGCATCCGGCCGTACTGCGCCAAAGCGCTGCGTCTACTCGTGTGTGCTTACCCATTCAATGGCGTATCCGTTCAGAAATCGCAGTTTCGTCCATCCAGGGGTGTGTTCATCCAGAGGGGTGTGTTCATCCAGAGGTGCTGCATCCAGAAGTCGCTGCGACCGTCCGGCAAAAGGCACGTCTGCCCAAAGCCACCACGCCTTCTCCCTCCTTTGCGTCGGTATGGGTATACCCAAGCCCCGGCAGTATTCCCATGCCGACGTATCTTCCATCGTTTGCGTCGGTTTGGGGATACTCAGGCTCCGCCACTATTCCTGTACGTGCGCAAACCTTGGTGTTTGCGTCGGTATGGGGATACTCAAGCCTCGCCGGTATTTCCAAACCGCCGCAAAAGCCCACGCCGGGCGTCTTATGTGAGAATGTAGGCAGCGGATTACGGTGGATACGCCAGAAATACGACGGGACGGAGGAAAAATGGCGGATATGACGGCGGGTTCGGAAGGCCTGGATGCTACGGCCGGTTCGGCGCCTGATCCAGCAAGCCTGGCGGGATTTGCGATTCCGCGGCTTGGCATGGGCACGATGGCTTTGGCGATCGAAGGCCGGCCGGATAGGGAGACGGCAATCCGTACGATTCATGCCGGTTTGGATGCGGGCGTGCGTTATTTGGATACCGCCTGGTCGTATTATCTGCCAAGTGTTCCGGGCACCGGCACTCCGGAGGATTTGGGGTACGGCGAGAAGCTGGTACGTGACGCGCTCGCCACTTGGGACGGTCCGCGCGACGAGGTGCTTGTTGCCACAAAGACGGGCTACCGTCGCACGATGGAGGCATTGCCCCAGCCGCCGCAGAAGAATCCGACGAGGAGTTTGCCTTCGGATGCGGATTCTTGCGCGGGCGGCATGCGTTCAGACATCCCATCCGCGAAGATTCCATCGGCTTCAACCGCCCTCGCAATTACGCCGGATTCCGCAATTACGCCGAATTCCTCCACCGCATACGATGACGGGCGTCAGCATTTGCAGGCGGATGGCAGCCGATACGGTTGGATGGCGGATTCGCGTCCGGAAACCATGATCCGTGACGCGAAGGAATCCGCCGCGCATCTTGGTGTGGAGGCCATCGATCTGCTGTACTCGCACGGTCCGGATCCGGCGGTCCCCTATGAGGATCAGATTGGCGCGTTGAAGCAGTTGCTTGACGAAGGCGTGATCAGGCATGCCGGCATTTCGCGCGTGGATAACAAGCAGATCGATATCGCGCGCGAGATTTTGGGGGATGGTCTGGTTGCCGTGCAGAACCAGTTTTCCCCGTCGCATCCGGATCCTGAGCATACGATGGAGCATTGCGTCGAGTTGGGACTCGCGTTTGTTTGTTGGAGTCCGCTCGGAGGTTTCCTCGACGCTTTCGACCAGCGGGCGTACGATCCGTTCCGCAAGATCGCGGCTGATCGCGGCTGCTCGTATCAGCGGGTGGTGTTGGCTTGGGAATTGAGCCGATATAATCGCCTGTTTACGATTCCGAGCGCCCGTAATCCGCAGGAAATCAACGATTCCTTTGCTGCCGTCGATATGGAGCTTACGCAGGAGGAGCTTGATTTTCTGAATTTGCGATTCTGAAAATACGAGCCGGACGGCCATGGTCGTGATTCCTTTCTGCGGTGTGCGTGTGTTGTGGTTTCGGAAGTGGCCGCCAAGGGCGCCATCGCGGATGGGTATGTTCGTTTGGCGCGTAGAGGATTCTTTGCCCCGGATTCGGCGATGTCGTGAACGCTGCGTCCATGCCCGCGTAGGGCTCGCAAAAAGCTTACGGTGTAAGATAAAAGATGGTCGATGATGCGGTTCGTTTGTGTTGGAAGGAGGATGTCGTTGGGTTTTGAGCAGGAGGCGTTTCACAAGCTGATGTCGAACGTCTGGGGGCGTAGGTCTCAGATGCAGGAGGAGATGTCGAAGGGCGTGAAGGGTGAGCCCTTCATTGTGCAGGAACTTGCGATGAGAGGGTCGCAGACCCCGACGCAGCTTGCCGCATCCATGCATGCCACGACCGGAAGGGTGTCCACGTTGCTGTCCGCATTGGAGAAGAAAGGGTATGTCGCGCGCGAACTCGATGCGGACGACCGCAGGATCGTGCACGTGAGCCTGACCGAGGAAGGAATGGCCTACGCCAAGAAACAGCGTGAAGATATGCGGGAGGCGGTGTGTTGGATCTTCTCGCAGATGGGGGAGCGCCGCGCGCGCGAATTCGTGGATCTCACCGTTGAGTTCATCACGTATATGTCGCTGTGCGTGCCGGGCAGGCCCCGTCCGACGGCGGAGCAGATCGAGGCCGCTTTCCGCGCTTGCGAGGACCGGAATCAGGGTGGGCGGGGGAGTGCCCCGGAGAACCATTGAACGGAAGCCGAGGATTCTTCTGACGGGGCGGGCTCCCGCGGTGTTCGGCGAAGGGCTCCCGTGGTGCTCGGCGAGTGATCCGCGTTTCCCGCGGCATGCGCGTCTTCCGTATCGGCATTGCCCGGTGAATCGTGTTTCGTGATTCCGGCGAATACGCGGAATCGGGATTTTCATGACGCCTGGAAGCCTTTGTGTTGGCCGCGAAATCGCTCTGCGACTCTTCCGTGACTTTCGGAACATGCCGGTCGCGCAAGTTCCGGCCGGGAATCGCAATCAGGAAACACGCAGGTTGACCATTAATATCTTACACTGTAAGTAATTTACGATATAAAGCAATATCGAAGCGAAACGATCGGATATATGACGAACGGTACGTAGAACGGGGCGGGCTGCAAACGTCGCCCAGTAAGCGACGCTGTTGCCCACGGACCTCAAACGTTGTCCGCCGGGCGATGTCTGACAAGCGATGCTCGATGACCGGTAATTCGAAACCGGCAACGCATGAATCGTCAGGGCGGAAACCCTGCGAACCGGAGGTCTGACGAGCCGACCGGCAGAAACGGACCAAACAAACCAAACACCAAGCGAATCAAACAAGAGAAGGAACCAGTCATGCTTCGCATTATGCGATACCTCTCCAAAGCGGAGATAGGTCAGATGCTCGTGGCGTTGGTCAGCATAGTGGGCCAGATCTGGCTTGACCTGACCCTGCCGGACTACATGTCCGACATCACGCAACTTGTGGAGACCCCGGGCAGCGACATGTCCGACATCTGGGTGGCGGGCGGCAAAATGCTCGCCATCTCGCTCGGATCGGCGGCCTGCGCGATCATTACGGGATTCATCGCAGCGCGCGTGGGCGCATCGTTCAGCCAACGCCTGCGCTCGCTCGAATTCAGCAAGGTGGAAAGCTTCGGGTCGGCGGAGATGAGCCGCTTCTCGACGGCGTCGCTCATCACCCGCTCCACCAACGACATCACGCAGATCCAGATGTTCATCACCATGGGACTGATGATGATCGTCAAATCGCCGATCATGGCGGTGTGGGCCATCTGCAAAATCGCAGGCGGCGGCTTCGAATGGACGCTCGCCACGGGCGTGGCCGTCGTGGTGCTGATCGCCTCGATCGGCGTGCTCATGGCTATGGTCATGCCGAAATTCAAGTCCATGCAACGCCTGACCGACAACATCAACCTCGTGGCGCGCGAGAACCTCACCGGCCTGCGCGTGGTGCGCGCGTACAACGCCGAAGACTATCAGGAATCGAAATTCGACCAGGCCAACAAGGAACTCACCGAAACGCAGCTGTTCACCAACCGTGCGATGGCCGTGATGATGCCGTTGATGAACACCATCATGAACGGCCTGATGCTGGCCGTCTACTGGATCGGCGCCTACCTGATCGACGCCGCCGACGCCGCCGACAAGCTCACCACCTTCGCCGACATGGTGGTGTTCTCCAGCTATTCCGTGCAGGTGATCATGAGTTTCCTGCTGATGAGCATGGTTTTCGTGCTGTGGCCGCGCGCCGACGTGTCCGCCAACCGCGTGCTCGAAGTCATCGACACGAAACCGATGGTCGTAAGCGGAACGCAAACCACCGGAAAGCCCGGAATGGAAGGCGAGATCGAATTCCGCAACGTAAGCTTCACCTACCCCGATTCACGCGAGGCCATGCTGGAAGGCATTAACTTCAAGGCGTCGAAGGGGCAGACGGTCGCGTTCATCGGCTCGACCGGTTCCGGAAAATCGTCGTTGGTCAACCTCGTTCCGCGATTCTACGACGCGACGCAAGGCGAGGTGCTCGTCGACGGCGTCGACGTGCGCGACTACACCCTGGAGTCGCTGCGAGGAAAGATCGGCTACGTGCCGCAACAATCGTTCATGTTCAAGGGGACGATCGCAAGCAATGTGAGCTACGGCAACGCGGGACGCTCCGCAGGTAACACGAGCGCAGGCGGCCAAGGTAATAGCGCCAACCATGCGGACTCCGGCAAACCCGCGGCAGACGAAGCCATCCGCAACGCCTGCGAAGTCGCGCAGGCCACGGAATTCATCGGCAGGAAGGAACACGGCTACGCAACCGTCATATCGCAAGGCGGCGCCAACGTCTCCGGCGGGCAGAAGCAGCGATTGTCGATCGCAAGAGCCGTATACCGCCATCCGGAAATCCTGATCTTCGACGACTCCTTCTCCGCGCTCGATTTCAAAACGGACCGCGCCGTGCGTGACGCGCTCGCCAAAGAGGCGAAGAACGCGACGAAACTGATCGTCGCGCAACGCATCGGAACAATCATGGACGCCGACACGATCGTGGTGCTCGACGGAGGAAAAGTGGTCGGCCAAGGAACGCACCGCGAGCTTCTGGAAACATGCGACGTATACCGGCAGATCGCGCAGTCCCAGCTGAGCGAAGACGAACTGAATGGAGGCCGCTGACATGGCTAGGGGACCGATGGGCCGTGGGCCCGTGGAAAAGCCGAAGGATTTCGGCGACGCGATGCGCTCGCTCATGCGATTCTGCCGCGGATACATTCCGGTGATCGTCATCGCGCTGGTGCTCGGCGCGGCCGGTACCGTCTGCCAGATCATCGGGCCGGACAAACTCAAAGACATGACCAACGAGATCACGAAGGGCCTGCCGGCGCTGGTGAACGGCAAACCGGTCATGAATTCGATCGATCTCGAAGCGGTTTCGCATATCGCGTGGCTTCTTGTGGCGCTGTATGTGGGATACGCGGTGTTCTGCTACGTGCAGAGCTGGCTGATGGCCAGCGTCACGCAGCGAACCGCGCAGCAGCTGCGCAAGGCGATCAGCGAGAAGATCAACCGCCTGCCGCTCAAATACTTCGACAAGGTCAGCTACGGAGACGTGCTGAGCCGCATTACCAATGATGTGGACGCGATCGGTCAGACGCTCGGCCAGTCGATCGGCACGCTGATCACATCGGTCACGCTGTTCTTCGGCGCGATGATCATGATGTTCTACAACAACGTGGTCATGGCCTTGTGCGCGATCGGTTCCGCGCTGCTCGGCCTGATCATCATGGGCGGTATCATGAAGGCCTCGCAGCGCTACTTCGTACAGCAGCAGGTGGCCCTCGGCGATGTGAATGGCCACGTGGAGGAGATGTACACAGGCCACAGCGTGGTCAAGGCGTACTGCGGCGAGGCGGATTCGATCGAACGGTTCGAACGGTACAACAAGGATCTGTACGTGTCCGGCTGGAAGAGCCAGTTCCTTTCCGGTCTGATGATGCCGATCATGAGTTTCGTCGGCAATTTCGGGTACGTGGTGGTCTGCGTGGTCGGAGCCGCGCTCGCCATGGACGGCAGGATCGAATTTGGTGTGATCGTGGCGTTCATGATGTACATCCGCCTGTTCACGCAGCCGCTCTCCCAGTTCGCGCAGGCGTTCCAGAATCTGCAGCGCTGCGCGGCGGCGGCGGAAAGGGTGTTCGGCTTCCTTGACGAACCGGAACTGGAGGACGAGTCCGGCAAACGTGCGTTGCTCGGCATGGGCGCGGACGGCAAACCCAAGCCGGTGCGCGGCGATGTTGAGTTCAGCCACGTGAGTTTCGGATACGAGCCGAGCAAAACGATCATCCGCGACTTCTCCGCTTCGGTGCAAAGCGGTCAAAAGGTCGCGATCGTGGGCCCGACCGGTGCCGGCAAAACCACGATGGTGAACTTGCTGATGCGCTTCTACGAGATTTCCGGCGGCACGATTTCGATCGACGACGTCGATACCAGGTCGGTGCCGCGCTGGAACGTGCACGACCAGTTCTCGATGGTGTTGCAGGATACGTGGGTGTTCCGTGGAACAGTGCGTGAAAACATCGCGTATTCGAAGAAGGACGTGACCGACGAGCATATCGTCGCGGCCTGCAAGGCCGTCGGATTGCACCACTACATCATGTCCCTTCCGGACGGGTATGACACGGTTTTGGATGACAAGTCGTCGCTTTCGCAGGGGCAGAAGCAGCTGTTGACGATCGCCCGTGCGATGGTTGAGGACGCGCCGATCCTGATTCTCGACGAGGCCACGTCCTCCGTTGACACGCGTACCGAAGAGCTGATTCAGAAGGCGATGGACGCGTTGACGGTCGGCCGTACCAGTTTCGTGATCGCGCACCGGCTTTCGACGATCCGCGACGCCGACATGATTCTCGTGATGGATGGCGGCGACATCGTGGAGCGTGGCACGCATGAGGAGCTGTTGGCGAAGGGCGGTTTCTACGCCGACATCTACAACAGCCAGTTCGCGCTGAACGGATGATCGGTTGGCGGGATGGCCGTTTGCGCTGCGGTCGTCCGATAAGACGGCCGCGCCGGGTTTGGCGGCCGGGGTTGGAGTCCGGGGTCTGGCGGCTGAATTCGGAGGTCAGGTTTGGCGATCAGGTTTGGCGATCGGGTTTGGCGATCGGGTTTGGCGATCGGGTTTGGCGATCGGGTTTGGCGGCCGCGCCGGTCATATGCCGGTGATGCCGTCTGCCCGTCTGCCTGACCGGCTGGCCTGGCCTTCCCGCATGGCGCCATATGATGCCGTACCTGCCGTTTGCATTCAAGTTTGGTTGAGGAACTACCGTTGGTCATGTAGTCCGTAAATCGATTTACGCAAAGGTGGGTACGGCAATGAAAAACATTGAAATCGGTAAGTCGGGAGTGATCGCATCGCAGGCCGCGCTGGGTGTGATGCGCATGGATGCGTTGGAGCCGGCCGCGGCCGCGATGGTCGTGCGTACGGTGGTCGACCGTGGCGTCAACTTCTTCGACACCGCAGACATCTACGGATTCAACGTCAACAGCGATCACGCCAGCTCGCGTGCGTTCGGGCGCGCGTGGCAGGACGCCGGGCTGCGGCGAGAGGACATCCTCATCCAGACGAAGTTCGGCATCAACATTGATTTCAGCGATCCCGGCAACCTTCACGCCACCCGATACGACTTCTCCGCAAAGCATCTGATTGCGCGGCTGGATGAGGAATTGGAGGCGCTCGGCACGGATTACGTGGACTTCGCGTTGCTGCACAGGCCGGACACGCTGATGGAGGCCGAGGAGGTTGCCGAGGCGTTCGATACGTTGCGTCAGGCCGGCAAGGTGCGCCACTTCGGTGTGAGCAACGTGAACCCTTGGCAGGCGGAGCTGCTGCAGTCCTGGCTTGGAGATGATCCCGCCATGAGGCTTGAGACGAACCAGTTGCAGTTCGGCCTGATGCACGCGCAGATGGTCAGTGACGAGCTGATGACCAATTCCGGCGCGGAAGGCGTGGTCGCGGCGAACCATTCGGACGGGCTGCTGTCGTATTCGCGTCTGCGCCGCATGACCATTCAGGCATGGAGCCCGTTCCAGTCCGGCACGGAATACGGGCCGTTCGTCGGCAATGAGAACTTCCCCGAACTCAATGCCGTGTTGGATGAGAAGGGCGCCAAATACGGCGTAAGCGCCAACGCCATCGCCACCGCGTGGGTGCTTCGGCATCCAGCCGGCATTCAGATCGTGCTCGGCTCGATGAATCCATCGCGACTGAACGAGATGCTCGACGGTGCGGATATCACGCTCGATCGGCAGGACTGGTGGGATCTGTACGCAGCCGCGGGCAACCTCATTCCGTGATTTTTCAGGGTTTTAGGAAATCAGTTCGAGAAGACCTCTCCCGGGAAACCGCCGCCGATGACGGCATGGCGGTCGGCGTCCAATGTGACGCAGGAGAAAGGGAATCTTCGGCGCAGTCGTTCCGGGCTGGTGGTGAATAACGCGGTCGCCAGACCGTCGGCCACGGCGGTGGGGTAGGGGCTTTCCGCAGTCTCGTCCACACAGGCCCACGCGGCTTCGATCTGTTGTACGGGCAGCCCGTCGACGGCGTTAAGCAAATGGTGGATGCTTAACTGGACACGTTCGTTGACGGGCGCATTCCAATGGCGACGGCTCGGAGCGCTCGCGCAGAACGCGCCATTGGCCACGCGTGCCACGCCGATCGCGCGGGCTGGGTCCTCCGGATCTTCAAGCGCTATGGAGATCGGTTCGGTTGAGCGGACCAGCAGGTCTCCTCCCGCATCGATCACGAACTCCTCGAACGTGCCGCTGAGCTCCTTGCCCAGCAGGTCCACGAGATGGCCTTTTCCGCATGCGCCGAAATCCAAGTGAACGGGCTGGTGGGTAATCAATGTAGTGCCGTGGCGTTCCACGCCATTGCTCCACGAAGGCCGCCCTCGCAGGGCTCCCAGATGGTCGGCGGTTCCGGGCTTGACCGTGAAACTCAGCGAGGCGTCGTATCCGAGGCGAATCAGGTCTTCTCCGACGCATGGGTCGATTGCGCCGTCCGTGGCACGGAACAATGCGTCATACAGGTCGAACAGCGGTTCGGTCCAGTCCGGGAAGTCGAAGCTTCCTCCGTGTGCGGATTCGCCGATCTTGGCAACAAGCGAATCATCCCGGAACCGAGACAAGGTCCGCTCGTATGTTTCCAGGAGTTCCGACATTCTCGTACGCATGTCCTCACGTATGGGTCGGGGTGTTGAGATCACGATTCCGGTGCCAAGCGCCTTCGGAAAGGCGGTGGCGTGTGGCATGCGCTGTGAAAGGGGTGTCATACCCATGATGCTAGCGGTATTTCGCTTATAGGTGGCGGATTCTTTTTGCGAAAGCCGCGTCCAGGGCCATTAGGGGGCACCCCTCTCCCTTGGGTGTTGAAAGAATCCGCCATCTATAAGCGAGATGGTGTGCGCGGGGGTCTGCGGGCGGTGCTACGGTAATTGACACAGTGTCAACAAGGAGGTTGATGATGGAACAGAAGAGCGCCGGCAAGGTAAAGAACCTGCCGATGCCGAAGGTGTGCGCGTTCGCGGTCGGTCAGTTCGGCTGGGCGCTGCTGTCGGGAATCATTTCCAACTGGCTGGTGTACTTCTACCAGCCCGACAACGAAACCGTATCCCAAGGTCAGACGGTGTTCGTGCCGCAAGGCCTCGCGGTGCTTGGCATCGTGACGGTTGTCGGCGGTATCACGGCGTTCGCGCGTTTCTTCGATGCGTTCGTGGACCCGGCCGTCGCGAGTCTTTCCGACCGCTGTGAGTCGAAGTCCGGCCGTCGCATGCCGTTCCTCAAGTTCGCGGCCCTCCCGCTCGCGGTCGTCACCGTCCTCGTGTTCTGGAGTCCGATCGACGGCACCAGTTGGATCAACGGCGCGTTCCTGTTCGTCACGGTGATCGGGTACTACATCGCGCTCACCTTCTACTGCACTCCGTACAACGCGCTCATCGCCGAACTCGGTCATGATTCCAAACAGCAGCTCACCATCTCCACGGCCATTTCCTTCACATGGGTGGCCGGCACGGCGATCGCCTACGTGGCTCCGGTGGTCTGGGCCAATTTTGTGCCGGGCCTTGGCCGTGTGAACGCCATCCGTTTGACGTTCTCCATCATGGCGGCCCTTGCGCTGGCGTGCATGCTCGTGCCGCCGCTGACCATCAAGGAGCGCGACTACGTCAATTCGCGGCCGACCAGCGAATCCACCATCGAATCGCTCAAGCAGACCTTCGGTGATGGCGAATTCCGCAAGTTCGTCTGCTCCGACGTGGTCTACTGGGTTGCCATCACCACCTTCCAGACCGGCTTGCCGTTCTTCGTGACGAGCCTGCTGAAGCTGCCGGAAACCACCACGACCATCTACTTCGTGCTGATGACCGGCGTGTCCGTGCTGTTCTATCTTCCGGTGAATCTGCTGGCCAACCGCGTCGGGAAGAAGCGGATTCTGTTGGGCGCGTTCGTGCTGTTCACCTGTGCCTTCGCATTCGCCGGCGCGCTCGGCTCCGGCGTGCTCGGCGCGATTCCGCCGATGGCGCAGGGCCTGATTCTTTCGGTCGCCGGTGCGATTCCGATGGCTGCGTTCGGCATCCTTCCACAGGCGATCGTCGCGAATATCGCCGACGCGAGTTCGAAGACCACCGGCCAGGATCGTCAGGGCATGTTCTACGCGGCCCGCACGTTCGCGATGAAGATGGGGCAGTCCGTTGCGATGCTGCTGTTCACCGGCGTGAGCACGATCGGCATGGCTTCGGGTGCCGGCTACCGCATCGCGGCTTGCTGCGCCGCCGTGCTGTGCGCCATCGGCGGCGTGGTGTTCGCGTTCTACAACGAGCGCAAGGTGCTTGACGTGCTCGAATCCTGAGTGCGGGCGTGAGGCCGTCGCGCAGCCACGCTACTGCCGTGTGGAGGCGCGACGGACCAGGGACGGTTTGATCAATGTGGTGGCGTGCACGTGCGCGTTGGAGTCGCCCATGTGGTCGAGCATCTGGGTCATGGCCTTGCGTCCGATGTCGGTGGCGTTGGCGGACACGCTGCTCAATGAAAGCGAGCCGAGTGGTTTGATCTGTGCCTCCTCGCTTGCTATCACGCTGATGTCTTCGGGTACGCGCACGCCTTGTTCGCGCAGCGCGTTGATGACGCCCACGCCCAGCGGCGTGTCCACGGTGATGATGCCGTCGGGGCGTTCGCTCTCGGGGAGCGATGCGATCGCCAACCCTGATTCGTAGCCGTCTTCAATGTACAGGCCGCCGGAATCTATCACTTCCGAGGTGACGTGCGCACCGCCGCGCGTGGCCAGCATCACTGCCTTCTGCACGCCGAGCTGGCGGTCCTGCACCGATTCGTAGTCGAAGGAATGCGCCAGGAACGCGAGTTTCGCGCAGCCCGTGCGGATGAGTTCCTCCGCCGCGATCTGCCCGGCCGCCACATTGTCGGTCATTACGGAGCAGACCGGATCCGCGTCGCGCGGATTCGTGTGGTCGATGAGGATGATCGGGATTCCCGCGGCCCGCGCGGCCGCCACGTCCTCCGGCGAATCCTCCACCGTGCTCAGGATGATGCCGGCCACGTTCATGTCGATCAGCAGCCGCACCATGTCGCTTTGCCGCTGCCTGTCCGACAGCGCGTTGAGCCCGACGATCTGCATGCCGTGGTCTTCGCACACCTCCTGCGCGCCTTCGAAGATCGATGTGAACAGCGAATGCTCGATGTCGGTCATGATGAAGCCGATGACCGGTGTGGTGTTGGATGCGGGGATCTGACCGCCGCTGTGCTTCGGCACGTACCCGAGGTCGGCGATCGCGCGGCTGATTTTCGTTTTCAGCGTTTCGGAGACGCGCTCCGGATAGTTGAGATAGTTGGAGACGGTGCCGATGGAAACGCCCGCTTGCTTGGCGATGTCGGAAACGCCGACTTTCTTGTTGGCTGGCATGGGGCCTCCTTTGGCTCGCGTTCGGTGAGATGGGTCTTTCGAGGGCTTTCAATGAAATACTAATGGAAGATCGCCATTTCCGTCTTGAAGTTTTCAACACGCCGATTGAAAACTAGATTGAAAATTTCAAAACATAGATTTATCCTTGAACTTGTCAAAGAAGAAATATCAAGCAACAGCGGGGTTCTTGGATACTTCGAATCTCGTTGAATATTTCAAAGAAGGAAAAGGGAAATGAACGCTGCAGCTCAGAAAAAGGAAGGAATCGGCGGGTACATGCCGCTCGCCGTTGCCGCAGGCATCGGTTCCATGCTCGGATCGGGCATCATCGTGGGCCTGTCCGCAACCATCACCGTCTGGCAGAACGGCCTCGGCCTCGATACCACGCAGGTCGGTCTGCTTTCCGGCATCCTGACGTTCGCCATCGCATTCGGTTCGCTGTTCGGCGGCCGTTTGGCCGACAGGATCGGCCGTGTGCTGGTGTTCAACTGGATCAACCTGCTGTACGCCGTCGGTGCCGCCGTCTGCGTGTTCGCACCGGATTTCACCGTGCTGCTCATCGGCCTGATCGTCGCCGGTGTGGCTTCGGGCGCCGACCTGCCGATCTCCATGACCATCGTCTCCCACGACGCTCCGAACGACAAGGTGGCCGCGCAGCTCGTCTCCACCACACAGGTGTTCTGGCAGGTAGGCGTGTTCATCTCCTTCATCTGCGCGTTCCTCGTCTCCACCATGGAAGGCGCGATGGGCGGCCGCGTGGTGTTCGCCATCCTCGCGGTGTTCGCCGTCATCGCGTGGCTGTGGCGTCTGCTTTCCCCGACCTTCCGCCGCTTCCATGAGGAGGCCGACGCCCGTGACGCCGCCGCGGGCCACGTCGCCACCGCCACCGAGAAGGTCTCCGTCACCAAGATGCTGTTCGCGGGCACCGAAAACAGCAAGATGCTGCTCGGCTTCTTCCTGGCCATCACCGTCTTCTACTGCGGCTGGAATCTGCTGGCCAACACCTGGGGCCAGTTCCAGACCTACATGCTGGTGCAGGCCAACGCATCCCAGTCCCTGGCCACCGGTCTGGGCATCATCCTGAACTTCATCACCCTCGCCCTGAACATCGCCTTCGCGTCCATCGCAGGCGGCAAGTACCGTAACAAGCTGTTCTTCGTGGGCATGGGCATCTCCATCGTGGCCATGGTCTGCCTGGCTCTGGGCGGCACCAACATGTGGGTCATCTTCGGCGCCACCGCGCTGATGAACCTTGGCGGTCCGTTTGCCGGCGAGGCCATGTACAAGGTGTGGACCCAGGAATCCTTCCCGATTGAGATCCGCGCATCCATCCAGGGCTTCATCAACGGCTTCTCCCGCCTGCTGTGCGGCCTGTTCGCACTGGTCACCCCGGCCCTCGTGCTGCCCTCCACCATCAAGACCACCATGTGGTGCTTCGTGGGTGTGGTCGTGCTCGAACTGGTCGCCGGCTCGATCATGATCTCCAAGCAGAACAAGTACGGCACCGACGAGGAGCGCCAGCTCAAGGAATCCTCCGTCGAAGCGTGACGTGATCCGGGCGTCTTCCCTCTGAAGCCTCTGAAGGAAGACGCCCGCACGTCAATGACGTGTCGATATCCGGCCGACGCCCATTCGATAATTCGCCCCCGTCCGTCGATAACAAAGGAGTTACGAAAACCATGGAAACGCAAGTGATCAAGCCGATCGCAGCAGGGGATCTGCATATCACGCGATTCACCATCGAACATTTTCCCGGAGACGCGCTCGGCATTCCGACGGCCACTCCGCGCATGAACTGGGCCTACTCGCGTACCGTTCCGGACGGCTCCCAGATTCTGCTGAAAATCAGCCGTCGCGTTCCGGGCGCACAGGACAAGGAGGAATACACCTACCTTCCACCGGAAAACAATGTGCTCGTGCCATGGCAGTTCACCCCGCTCGTCTCGCGCGAGGAGGTGTTCGCCACGGTGCAGCTCGTGTCCGCGGCGCACAAGCCATTGAGTGAACCCAGCGCCGTTCTGCATTTCGAAGCCGGTCTTATGCAGGAATACGAGCATGTCGCCGATTTCGTCGGGCCATCCTGGGCGGAGCCGGAGACCGATCATCGCCACCTGCCGCTGGTGCGTACGGAAATCGCACTCAGGGCCAAGCCGAAGCGCGCACGCCTGTATCTGAGCGCGCTGGGACTGGTCGAGGCGGAAATCAACGGCGTGAAAATCGGCAATGACGCGCTGATCCCCGGATGGACCAACTACGAGCAACGCGTGCAATGCTGGACCTACGACGTCACCGACGAACTCGCCGAAGGCGCCAACGCCATGGGTTTCTGGCTTGGCGACGGATGGTATCGTGGCCGTCTCGGCTTCGACGGCGGCTACGTGAACTATTACGGCGATCGTCTCGGCGTTTTCGCGCAGCTTGAGATCGAATACGAGGACGGCGGCATCGAACACGTCTATTCGAACGCGTGGGACCGCCGGTGGAAGGCCACGCTCGGCCCGATCGTCTGCTCCGACCTGTGCGAGGGCGAACGCTACGATGCCCGTCTTGAGCAGCCGGGCTGGTCCGAGCCGGGCTTCGACGATTCGAACTGGAAACCGGTCTCCGAGATCTTCTACGATCCCGCGAAGATCGAAAATCCCGATACTTCACCGGTGCGCGCGCATGAGATCAATGAACCGGTGTCCATCGCGCGCATCGGCGATACTCCCGAAGGCCGTGGCGTCTGGCTGATTGATTTCGGCCAGAACTGCACGCAGCGCATCTGCCTGCACGTCAAGGGATTGCAGGCGGGGCAGAGCGTGGAACTACGTCACGTGGAAGTGCTCGAACCGAACGGCGAGATAGCCACGCGCACGCTGCGCCGTGGCCAGCAGCATGACGTCTACACGTCCAATGGCGTGGACGCGTGGTGGGAGCCGCGTTTCGCGATGCATGGCTTCCGCTACGCGCAGATCGAAGGCGTGGACGGCGAACTGACGGCCGCCGACATCGAATGCCACGTGTACCACTCCGTGATGGACCGTGCCGGCGAGCTGGAGACCTCCAACCCGCTGCTCAACCGTCTGCACGCCAACGCATTGTGGTCGATGCGTTCCAATTTCGTATCCATTCCGCAGGACTGCCCGCAGCGTGACGAACGCATGGGCTGGACTGGCGACATCTGCCTGTTCGCGCCGACCGCCGCCTACCTGTACGACGTATACGGCTTCCTCAAGAGCTGGCTCAAGGATGTTCGCGCCGACCAGGTCAAGTGGGGTACGGTGCCGTTCTATGTGCCGTTCATCCCGCTTGGCGGCTGGGCGCATCCGAAGGCCATCTCCACGTGGGGCGACAGTGCCGTGGAAGTGCCGTGGGTGCTGTACATGGAGTCCGGTGATCCGCAGATTCTTGCGGAAACGTACAATCTGAGCCGCGACTGGATTGACGAGGTCGCCGGATACCTTTCGCCCGACGGCGTTTGGGACCGCCGCCCGGACTACGTGCTGGGACAGCTTGGCGACTGGCTTGATCCGACCGCTCCGCCGGAGGATCCGACGCAGGCCATGACGGAGAAGGAACTCGTGGCGACCGCGTTCTTCGCCCGTTCCTGCGCGCAGGCCGAACAGATCGCCACGATTCTCGGAAAAGCTGACGATGCCTTGCGATTTAAGGACTTGCTTGACCGTGTGACTTCCGGATTCCTGGCTCGCTTCACGAATCTGGATGGCACGATGACGTCTGATACGCAGTGCGCGTATGCGCTGGCGATCGCATTCGGTCTGCTTGACGGCGAACCGGTGCGCAAGGTGAAGGCCGGCAATCGTCTGGCCAAGCTCGTGCGTGAGTCCGGGGGGAAGGTGAGCACAGGTTTCGCGGGCACGCCGTTCGTGCTGCCGGCGCTGACCATGACCGGACATAACGAGGAGGCTTACGGGCTGCTGCTTTCCGAAGAGTGTCCAAGCTGGCTGTACCAGGTGAAGATGGGGGCCACCACCACGTGGGAGCGTTGGGATTCCATGCGTCCTGACGGCTCGCTCAACCCCGGAGGCATGACCTCGTTCAACCACTACGCGCTCGGTTCCGTGGCCGAATGGATGCACGCGCATATCGGCGGTCTTGAAGCGATCGAAGCCGGATGGAAGCGATTCCGCGTCGCCCCGGTGGTCGGCGGCGGCATCGACCATGCGTCCACTTCGCACGTCACCCCGTACGGCAAGGCTTCCGTGGATTGGAGGATCTGCGAAACCGGTGTGGAACTCGATGTGACCGTGCCGGTCGGCACCACCGCGGTGGTCCAGCTGCCCGATCACGAACCGGTCGAACTGGCCGGTGGAGCACATCATCTGGTCGTAACGATGTGAACCGAATCTCCGTTGGCGGTCCGTGGGCGCCCCGCCGCGTCACGGACCGCCGATGGGGTCGAACAGACCGCAATCGCAGTCGCATGGCCGTCGGACACGACCGTCAACCGTGACCGCGCAAACAAAAAGAGAAAGGGAAAAATCATGTCACTCAACGATGAGTCGGCAGTGGTCGCCAGCGCGCCGGAGGAAGTCGCCCCGGACACCGGCCGTCGCCTTACCACGGCGGAAAAACTACGTTTCGGCATCGGCTTCGCGCTGTTCTCGCTCCTGTGGATGACCGCCGGCACTTCAGGTTCCGGCGTACTGCTGCCACAGCGCTTCGACGAGCTCAACATCGGCACTCCGGAAGTGATTCTGGGCGCGATGAACTCCGTCGGCTGCATCTTCGCGCTGTTCGCCAACATCATCTTCGGCGCGCTGTCCGATATCACCCGTTCGCGTTTCGGCAAGCGCACGCCGTGGATCGTGGCGGGCGGCTTCATCACCGCCGCCGGCTATGTGCTGGCGTTCTCGTCCGTCTCGCTTGCCGGCATTGTGGCGGGATGGTCCGTGGTGCAGGTGGGCGTCAACATGATGATCGCCCCGGCCGTGGCCGTCCTCTCCGACCGTATTCCGGAGAACGTGCGTGGCACTTTCTCGTCGTTCTATGGCGGCGCGATGATCGTCGGCCAGTCCGCGGGCACCTTCTTGGGATCGAAGTTCATCGACTCCATGGGCGTCGGTTTTGTGATCGGCGCCGCGCTGTTCGCCGTCACCGGCATTCTGACGATCATCATCTGGCCGGCCGAACGTTCGTCGAAGGTCGGCAGCGCGGCGGACGACACCAAGTCGAACGTCAAACTCAGCCCGGCCGCCATCGCCAAGTCGTTCATCCCTCCGACCAGGAACTGCCGTGACTTCTATCTCGCGCTCGTCGGACGGTTGATGCTGATTTTCGGATGGTCCATGATTTCCGGCTACCAGCTGTACATCCTCAAGAAGTATTGCGGGCTCAGCGTTGAGGACGCCGCCGCGACGCTCGCCACCATGTCGCTGATCTCCATGGTCGTGCTCATGGTCTGCTCGATCGTCTCCGGCCCGATTTCCGACAAACTGCACAAGCGCAAGGTCATCGTGGCCATCGGCTCCGTGATCATCGCCGTGGGCGTGGCCATTCCGTTCTTCATGCCGACCGCGTTGGGCATGATGCTGTACGCGGGCATCGGCGGCGTCGGCTACGGCATCTACATCGCCGTCGACCAGGCGCTGAACGTGGACGTGCTGCCGAGCGCCGACGAGGCCGGCAAGGATCTGGGCATCCTCAATCTCGCCAACACGGTTGGTCAGGTGCTCGCTCCGGTGGCTACCGGTGCGATCGTGGTGGCCACGGGCAGCTATGCGCAGATCTTCCCGGTCGCCATCGTCTCCGTGCTCGTCGGAGCCGTGGTGATCATGCTTATCAAGAAGGTAGACTAGCGATCCCGACAGGATTGGTGTCAGCCAGGTAGGCTTCGCCCATGGACGGCGGGAGTGGCGTCCTCTCCCGTTAGCCCGCCATCCGTAGACGAGATCCAAAACCTGGCATAAACCAAGATGTAGAAGGGTCTTCCGCCACGCGGTTCGTTGCGTGCGGCGGAAGACCCTTTTGCTTGTGGCCCGGTTGGAAAACTATGGGAATAACCACAATGTGAGACGAAACACCCATGAGAGAGGAAAAATAAACGGCGGAATTCCGCCATTTTCAGGGTGGCTACAACAAAGATAAACAAAAATCAAGACTGTTTTTCCGAAAAAATCCGTTCTACGTTGTGATTCCGGTGCGCGCCTTGCGTACGGCGATGGCGGCGCACTGGAACCAGGGTTCGGAACGGCCGGCCCGGCCGTCGGAGAGAAGGAATTGGTCTCGTGTCATCTTGTGTCTCGCGTCGTCAGCGATGCTCCATGGATTCGGAATACGGATTCGTTTCGGGGCGTCTCGTTGCATTCATCGCAGCGATGATGATCGCGCTGGCAACGCTGTTCGTGGGTACGGTGACCCCGCAGCGGGCCATCGCCGCCGACGATTCCCAGACGAACTTCGCATCATGGGCCGAAGCCGCCGCCAACATCGAACGGCAGCTCGCCACCGCCGAGCAGGAATACGGGGACGGCAACTATTACCAGGCCGGCACCGACTTCCAGAACGCTCATTGGATCGGCTACGACGCCTCGAACTTTTCCAAAGTGGTCAACGACACCATCTCCGCCGAGAAGCAGACCGCGCTGCTCAAGGAGTTCACCGATCTCGAAACGCTTGCCTACCAGCAGGATCAGGGAAGCGAAATCGCATCCAAAGTCGACGCGTTGACCGCGGATCTCAACGAAACCGCGCAGACGCTCGACGCCAACGCGGACCTTGCCGCTCCCAAGGAATACGCCAAGCAGCGTGCCGCGCAGACCGCCGCGGAACGCAAGGAACTCGACGCCGCCAAGAAGAACTCCTCCAAAGGCAAGGGCGACCGCACCTGGAGCGACGTCGCCGTTGAAATGAACGAGATCCTCGACCAGGCCTACGACGCCGCGGTGTCGGGCAAGGGCTCGGAGGGCTCCAGCCTGGTGAACACCGCGTACTACCAGTACTACGAGAAGCTCGGCTTCGAGAAGAACGTGATGAACGCGATCTCCGGCAGCCGTGTCTCCCAAGTGGAATACCAGTTCAAAATGACCCGTAAAACCATGCGTGACGGAGGCTCCCAGAAGGAGATCAAGCAGCTGGTCGACGATTTGAAGAGCTGGCTCACCGAAGACGCCGCCACCCTCGACGGCGGCGCCGCGAGCAACGTCAACGGCTTCACCAAGTTCATCACCAGCTCCGTAGGCCAGGCGTTCCTCATTCTGATCCGTGAGGGTCTCGAAGCGCTGCTCGTGGTGGCCGCGGTGATCGCCTACCTGGTCAAATCCGGAAACAAGCGTTTCACCAAATACATCTACTTGGGCGTGCTGGTCGGCCTTGCCGCTTCCGGTCTGATCGCCGTGCTCTTCACGTTCCTGTTCGGCGGCTCCGGCCCGATTCAGGAGATCTCCGAAGGCGTATGCGCGCTGATCGCCATGTGCATGCTGCTGTGGACCAGCAACTGGATGCTCAACAAAAGCTCCGTGGAAGCCTGGAACCGCTACATCCGCAACAAAACCGAGTCCGCCGTGGCCAACGCGCAAAGCAAGGTGGAATCCGGCGAAAGCGTGGGCGTCGGCATGGTCGTCTCGCTCGCCATGCTGAGCTTCCTCGCGGTGTTCCGCGAAGGTGCCGAAACGGTCATCTTCTACGAGTCCATCTATTCCATGAGCCAGGATTCGCGCGGCATGTGGATCGGCGGTCTTGCGGCCGCGGCCGTGTTGCTGGTCATCTTCCTGATCCTGCGATTCACTTCGGTGAAGATTCCGATCGGCCCGTTCTTCCTCGTCACCTCGATTCTGATGGCCGTGCTGGTGGTGGTGTTCGCCGGCGGCGGCGTGCATGCGCTCATCGAAGGAGACCTTGTGGAAGGACACTATCTGAGCTCCGTGCCGACCAATGATTGGATCGGCCTGTACCCGTACGTCGAATGCCTTGCCGCACAAGCGCTTGCCGCGGTCGCCGTGATCGCGCTGTTCGCAATCGGCTTCGCCAAGAAGCGCAAAATGAAGATTTCCGAAATTTCCAATACGGAACCACAACAATAAAGGAAGAGAAAATGAAGAACAAGAAAATCGCCGCTTTGCTCGGCCTTCTGCTGGCTGGCTCCATGGCATTCTCCCTGTCCGCCTGCGGCACCGGCAGCTCCTCCAGCTCCGACACGAGCTCCACGGACACCTCCACCACCGATTCCAGCGATTCTTCGGATTCCTCCGACGATTCCGCCGGTTTCGAGGAAATTCAGGTTGACGAAGACAACTCCGATCAGGAAGTCGGCCCGCTGACCGTCAACGCCGTGTACTTCCAGCCGATCGACATGGAACCGTCCGGCATGGGTCTGAAGGCCGCCGACGCCAGCTTCCATCTGGAAGCCGACATCCACGCCAACCAGAAGGGCACCGAGCTCGGTTACGGCAAGGGCGACTTCGTTCCGGACCTGACCGTG
Source organism: Dysosmobacter segnis (assembly GCA_963590945.1). GTDB lineage: Bacteria > Actinomycetota > Actinomycetes > Actinomycetales > Bifidobacteriaceae > Bifidobacterium. The sequence continues at coordinate 84,962 of CAVAQZ010000001.1, read as the reverse complement.
AACTACGACATCATCGACAACTCCACCAACGAATCCGTCGGCTCCGGCACCTTCATGCAGATGAACGCCTCCGACGGCCCGCACTACGGCGCCAACATCAAGCTGGACCAGGCCGGCTCCTACAAGCTGGTGCTGTCGATCGAATCCCCGGAAAAGAAGGGCTGGATGCTCCACGTCGATCCGGAGACCGGCGTCACCGGCAAGTTCTGGACCGAGCCGCTCGAGGTCACCTTCCCGAACTGGAACTACACTCCGCAGGAGTGGTGATCGCCACGGTCTGAATCCGTGAATACAACCAAGTCGGAGCCTGCGCAAGCGGGTTCCGACTTCATGCGTAATTACGCGGCGGAAGTTGTGCGGCGGAAGTCGCGCCGCACAAATCGCGTGATCGTAATGCGTGATCGAAATACGCAACCGTAAGGGGAAAGATGCTGCTGCAGTATGTGACGGTGTTGCAGGGATTGCTGGCACCGGCTTTGCTGATCATGGCTCTGAATGTGATGCTCACGGTCGGGGAGGGGCGAGACAGGCCGACAAGCGCGTACTGGCGGCTGATCGGCTTCCTCGTGGGATTCGCCGGCTCCGTGGCGTTCGCGGCGCTGCGAGCCACCGCCGTGATCACGCAACGTACGTTCGTCAACTATCCGACATTGTGGTGCTGCGTGATCCTCGATGTCGCGGTTTTCGTGATCGTGCTCTTCGCACGCCGCATCACCACCAAATGGCATGACCACCGCATGATGCTGGACATGGCCAATCTGATTGCGGCCCTCGCCATCGCCGCCGCCACGTTCCGCGCACTGCCGGACGTCATCCTGAAGCTTACGATCTTCGTGGAACCCGGCGATCCGGTCTTCACTTCCGACATGCTGCTGCGTGCCCTCGGATTCGCGCTCGGCGCGGCCACCGCGATCATCGCCGCCTGCATTTTCCGCACCATGCGTTCCACCGCGGTGCGATGGTCGTTCACCATTGCCGTGCTGCTGTTCGTCACGCTGCTGTTCGTCACGCATTTCACCGATCTTGCGCAGCTGCTGCAGTCCAAGCGCATCGTGAAATTCCCGACGTCCGCCTTCCTCGCACTCGTATGGGCCATCAATCATCAGCGGCATGTCACCATCGCGATGGCTGTGGTGTTCGCCATTCCCGCGGTCGCCAGCATCATCATGGGATTCAAGGTGAAACCCACTGGCGCGAACGAGGCCATCGCACGTTCCCACATCGCGTTCCGGCGCCGGGCTAAGGCCGCCGGCGCTTGGACTCTGGTGGCGGTGATCGGCGTCACGGTGGCGCTCACGTATGGCGTCGCACAGACGCAGCAGGTCGTCACGCTTTCCGATCCGGAGGAGTACTCGCTCGAAGACGGCGTGGCCACGATCAAATTCAGCCAGGTTTCCGACGGCCATCTGCATCGTTTCGAATACACGGCGAAAGACGGCACGGTCATGCGCTTCATCGTCATCAAGAAAAACGGCGGCGCGTACGGCGTGGGCCTCGACGCATGCGATAACTGCGGCGACGCCGGCTACTACGAGAAGGACGGCAAGATTATCTGCAAGAAATGCGATGTGGCCATCAATCTCGCCACCATCGGCTTCCAAGGCGGTTGCAACCCCGTGCCGTTCGATTACAAGGTCGAACAAGGCAGGATCGTCATTCAAACGTCCGTGCTCGACGAGCTGTCGAGTCATTTCCAGTGAGCGAAAGGGGTGATTGAACCGTGTTCTTCCTGAGGATGATCCTCCGTTCGTTCAGCCGTCAGTTCAAACGCAGGCTGCTGATCGCCGTAACGGTATGCCTTTCGGCCACGGTGAGCGTGGCCATGCTCGGCGTGGTGTTCGACGTAGGAGACAAGCTCACCGCGGAGCTTTCCTCCTACGGTTCCAACATCGTCGTGCAGCCGAAGGCAGACGCCGTGGTGAACGACCTGTACAACACGTCGGAATCCTCGGACTCCGACGATTCCGATCCGACCGCGTTCCTCAAGGAATCCGACGCGGCGAAGATCAAAACGATTTTCTGGGCGTTCAACATCACCAATTTCGCGCCGGAACTGAACATCCACGTTGACGCCGACTGCTCGGACGACTCCGCCGACCCAAGCTCATGCGAGGCGTCCAATGTCGCGATCGTGGGCACGTGGTTCGCCAAGACCCTGCACATGGATTCCGGCGAATCGGCGGTGGCCGGCATGAACGGCATGCGCTCCTGGTGGACGCTGGAGGGCTCCTGGCCGCAGGACGATTCCGATCAGGGACTCATCGGCGCCACGCTCGCCTCGAAACTGGGCGTGGGCATCGGAGATACCGTAACCCTCGGCAAAACCACGTCGTCGGGCGTGCGCAACAGCACGCGGATCACGATCACGGGCATCTACGATTCCGGCGATTCGGACAACAACGGCATGTACATCGCGTCCAGTGTGGCGCAGGAACTTGCCGATCTGCCGGATTCCATCGACAAGATCGAAGTCAAGGCGCTCACCACGCCGGACAACGATCTGGCTCGCAAGGCGTCGAAGAATCCGAACGCGCTTACGCAAGACGAGTGGGAGACCTGGTATTGCACGGCATACCCGTCTTCGATCGCCTACCAGATCGAGGAGGTGATCGACGGTTCCGTGGCGAAACAGGTACGTCAGGTGGCTGCGTTGCAGGGCAACGTGCTGCAGAAAACGCAGGCGGTGATGGTGCTGATGACCGCGCTTTCGTTGGTTGCCGCCGCGATCGCCGTCGCGAACCTGATGGCCGCCTCAATCGGCGAACGCGGTTCGGAACTTGCGTTGATGAAGGCGATCGGCGCCACCGACGGGGCGGTTTCCCGCCTTATGCTGGCCGAAACGGCCGTGATCTCGCTGTTCGGCGCGTTGGTTGGCGCGCTGGCGGGTTCCGGGGTCGCGCAGATCGTGGGCCAGGTCGTCTTCGGCTCCGGCATTACGATGCGGCCGATGGTGTTCGTGCTGGTGTTCGTGCTGCTGACGATCACCGTACTTGTGGCGTCGTTCTCGTCGATCCGTTCGATTCTGAACCTGAAACCGGCGGAGGTGCTCCATGGCCGCTGATGAACATAGGATCCGTGAACGTAAAGGGCGTGACATGACCAATCGCAGGATGTTCCTCACCATGCTGTGGGGTGCGGTATTCCGCCGTCGTTCGCGTGCGGTGATGGCCGTCATCGCGTCTTTGGTGGGCGCGGCGACGCTGTTTTGCCTGGCTTCCGTATGCATCGCGGTGCCGCAGCAGATGAACGAGGAGATGCGCGCGTATGGTGCGAACATGATCGTCACCCCGTCCGATGCCGAAGAGAAATCGCAGGGCATCAGCAGTGAGACCATCGATATCGTGACCGCGTTCGTTTCCGGCGAATACAGCACGAAATCCGCGGCCTACCGGTATGAGAGCGTGCGCATCAACTCCGCCCCCTACACGTTGGCGGGCGTGAGCACGGAAGCGGTCAAGGCGCTGAACCGCCATTGGAGCGTCACCGGCGATTGGCCGAGCGAGGGCAACGTCATGATCGGCCGCGATGTCGCCGACGCCCTCGGCGTGCAGGTCGGCTCGCGTGTGACCATCGGCTACCGCGCTTCCGACGACACATCCGGTTCCGATGAATCCCAAACCACGGAAAACGGCCGTGTCTCGTCCGACATTCTCGACACCGAGGGCACGGAGTTCCGCGTGGCCGGTATCGTGGATACGGGCGGCAACGAGGATTCCATCGTGTACGCCACCAACGCCGATGTGACCAGGCTTTCCGGTTCCGACCGTGGCGCCGACGTGGTGGAATATTCCGTGAACGCGGTGGGAGACGAGCTCAGCGCCGTCATCAAAAGCCTCAACGCCAATCCGAACACCGGCGTGAAGGCGCAGGCCGTCACCAAAATCACGTCATCCGACACCCGGATCATCACCATGCTGCAAACCCTGTTCTGGATCGTTTCGCTGGTGGTGCTTGTGTTGACGTTCGTCGGCGTGGGCACCACGATCAGCTCGATCGTGAGCCAACGCCGCAGCGAGATCGGCCTGCGCAAGGCGCTCGGCGCATCCTCGCAGGCCATCGGCATTGAATTCTACGTGGAATCGGCCATATACGGCCTGATTGGCGGCCTGTTCGGCACTGCGGTCGGCTATCTGCTGGCACGTGTGCTGTGCGTCACCGTATTCGACCGCGCGATCGGCTTCAACTGGCCGCTGGGTCTTGCGTCTCTGATGCTCAGCATGCTGATCGCCATCGTGGCGTCCATTCCGCCGGTCCGCCGCGCAACCCGCATCGACCCCGCCATCGTTCTGAGGGAGGAATAACCATGAGCTCCGAAATGCTTCTTGAACTGAGCCATATTTCCAAAATCTACGGCGACCTGCATGCCGTCGACGATTTGACGCTGACCGTTCCTCAGGGCGAATGGCTGGCGATCGTCGGCTCGTCCGGTTCCGGCAAGACCACGCTGATGAACATGATCGGCTGCATGGACACGCCTTCCGAAGGCTCCGTGATGCTTGAAGGGCGCAAGCTGGAGGATTTGAACGCCAGGCAGTTGGCGGACGTGCGCAAGAACATGATCGGCCTGGTGTTCCAGAAGTTCTATCTCGTACCTCATCTGACGGCTGTGGAAAACGTCATGGTGGCCCAGTACTACCATTCCGTGGTCAACGAGAAGCAAGCCATGGATGCGTTGGAACGCGTAGGTTTGAAGGATCGCGCGCACCATCTGCCCGGCCAGCTTTCGGGCGGCGAGCAGCAGCGCGTGTGCATCGCGCGAGCGTTGATCAACTGTCCGAAGCTGATCCTGGCCGACGAGCCGACCGGCAATCTCGACGAGAAGAACGAGAAGATCGTGCTCGACCTGTTCCGTCAGCTGCATGAGCAGGGCACCACGATCATCGTGGTCACGCATGACGCGCTCGTCGCATCCTGCGCCCAACGCGAGATCATGCTCAACCATGGCGTGCTCGTCGGCGAGAAGTGGAATGATGAGGTTGCGAAGCGGGCATATGAGGCGGACGGCGGCAAGCCGGCGTTCACCGGATCGTCAGCGGAAGGCGCGCAGAACGGCGATGTCGCGATCGAATTCACGGACCCCACCAAAGCGGCGAAAACCGGTGGCGAGGAGTAAAAACGCAAGTGTGCCGTCGCGGTCGGCAGGAACGGAAAGAACGGCCCAACCGGCCGGAACGAGGCAACGGGAGTGACTATGAGCAACAAGCAATCCACCGTGGTGAGGACCATCGCTTTGACGGCGGCCAGCCTCGCATTGCTTTCGGCATGCGGTGAGGCGACCGCCACGCCGATGGACGACGAATATTCGGGCAATTCCGGCGAAAGCGTGCAGTCCCAGCAGGAGAAGTCGCAGACCAGCGGCAGCGCCACCGACGATTCCTCCGATAGCGACGATTCCGTAAAAAACCATGCCGACAGCGAGGACTCCACCACCTCCGACAAGGAGGACACCGGCAACTACGCGGACGGCGACTATGCGGTCAAAGGCCAGTACGGGCCGGTCGGCGAGGATTCCATCGACGTATATCTGACGGTCAAGGACCAGAACGTCACGGCGGTGAAGGTCGTCGGGCACGCGTTCACGTCGATTTCCGAGAAACGTCAGAACAGCTTCGCCGAAGCCGTTCCCGACGCGGTGGTCGGCAAACCTTTGAAGGACCTCAAGATAGACAAGCTCGCCGGTGCCAGCTGGACTTCCGAGGCGTTCAACAAAGCGCTCGACGTGGCCCGTCAGGAAGCGTCCATACAGTAGCGCAACAACTGGCGCGATGAGTTCCGTGGCGGTTCCGTGTCTTCGGAACCGCCACGGAACTCGACCATTGGAAGGCCGTGCGGAATGCCTGACGGACCACTCGGATCGCCGGACGTTCCGTCAATCGCCTATCAAGCGATCGCATATCAGGCGGACATGGCCTGCCAGAGCAGTCCGGCCATGTGATCCGGCCATGTGATCTCGTTGCTGCAGTACAGGGCCTTATACGTGAGCATCGACCCCAATACCGTGCTGAACAGGAAATGCAGGTCGAGTCCGGATCGGAATGTGCCGTTGGCCATCCCACGGTTGATGAATGCCGAGAACCGCTGTTCGGCGGGCTGAATCACCTGATCCGCGATCGACCGCAACGAATCGTTGTCGGAAGACAGCACCACACCCACGGCCTTCAGTCCCAATTCGCTGTCGAAGCAGTTCTGGATGCGCTGCAGCATGGCGAGCAGGCCATTGCGGGACGTCTCCAAATCGCTGAAATCCGGCAGTCCCGCAATCTCCAGCTTCGCGCGTTGCAGCAGATCGTCCGCGTTCCTGTATCTGCGGTAGATCGTGGTTTTCGCGACGCCGGAGCGTCGCGCCACCTCCTCGATCGTCACCGCGCCTATGCCTGCGGAAATGACGATCGACAGCGTGGCCTGCATGATTTTGTTGTCGATCTGCTCGCGAAGCATCTCCCGACGGCCATGCACCTTCTGCACGGCCGCGTCGACGGCGTTCTGCACGATCCCTTTCGGGGAATCGGCGCAATCCTCGTGCGTCATGCGATCACCTTCGTGCTTTCGACCTTCTCCACATACCACCTGTTGAATTTCACCAACGGAATGCGCAGCAGCAGGCCGATGATCAGCATCGGAGGAATGAACAGCAGCAGCGAGCCGATCGCCTGCCAATAGTCGTTGTTGTAGATGCCGCCGATCGCCGCGCGCAGTGCCGTGATCGAATGCGTGGCCGGCAGGAACGGACTGATTTTCGTGATGATGTTCGGTAGCAGCGAAAGCGGGTACGCGCCGTTCGAACCGGATATCTGTACGACGAGGTAGATCACGCCGATCGCCTTGCCGACGTTGCCGAAGCTGACCACCAGCGTGTACACGAAGAACGAGAACACGAGGCTGCTGACCCATCCGGTAAGCATGAACAGCCATGGGTGCACCGCCTGCACGCGTAGGAACAGCAGGCTTCCGCCCAGGGAGAACGTGCTTTGCATGAGGGCTATCAGGCCAAACACCCCATAATGGCCGAGGAACAGTTGATGCGGTTTCGGATCGCCCAATTGCTTGCGGGTCTTACGCGAGACGGTGGTCTTCAATGTCACCGCAAGCAGCAGGGAACCCACCCATAACGGCAGGAACGTGTAGAACGGGGTCATCTGGGAGCCGAAATTCTCCACGGGGAACACGGCCGTGCGTTTGAGCGCCACCGGTGCGGCCAGCGTGGACGCCAGCGTTTCCGTGTCGGTGCTGAGCACGTCCTTCACGGCGTCCATGTCTCCGCTGTTCAACGCGTCGGAAAGTTTCGTGCTGAATTCGGAAAGCTTCCCCGCGGTGCCGTCGAGGGTCTCCGCGGTGGAGTTGAGCGTGTCTTGCAGGGCCGTCAACTGGCTGTTCGCGGTGGACGTGGTGGAATCGAGGTCTCCGAGTGCGTTCTTCAGGCTGGATGCGGCGTTGCCCAGCGATGTGGACGTGCTGCTGACGGAACTGGCGATGTTGTCGAGTTGCGGCTTGATTTCATCGTCGTAGCTGGTTTTGACGCCGCTGATGGACGATTTCGCCTGGTCGACGAGCTGCTTGACCTGCTCTTTTTCCTGTGTTGCGTCGCTTACTTTGGAGTCGATGCGGTCGGCGCTTTCGTTGATGGAGGATGCCAGATTGTTGAGCTGCTCGATGGTGGAGGACAGGTCTGTTTTGAACAGTTCCAGCGCGGCCTTCGCGGCCTCCGGCAGCTTGTCGCTCTTGCTGAGCTCGTCGATCGCGTCATAGACTTTCTGATAGCTTTCCGCGTGCGTGCTTATGGTCGATGCCTGATTGCGCAATGCCGAGGATGTGTCGCTGGCCTGCGTGCCGACGTTGGAGAACAGCGAGTCCACGTCGTTCGATATGGTGGCGAATCCATCCGCCGAATTGCCAAGCGCGGTGCTCAGCGCCTCGGTGCTGGTATTCACCGCATCTGTCAGGTCGCTTATATTGCTGCTGGATTCCTTGAGTTGCTTCTTCGCATCCTTGGTGTTGCTTTTGACCTGCTTGAGCAGCTGGTCCGAGCTGTTGAGCATGGTCTGTGCGCTTGACGTCAACGACGCGAATGTTCGTAGAGTGGTGGCGGAGTCATTGATCGACTGCGCGAACTGCGTGATGTTGCCGTTGAACTTGGTCAGCTGGCTTTGCGTTTCGGGGTCGTCGATCGCGTCGGCGAGCTGCGTGGCTATCTCCAACGCCGTGTTGGTGAGCGTTTCCGAGAACGTTTCGTTGATCTGCGCGGCCACGGTGTCGGCGCCTTGGCCCGTGATCTTCGGGGCCAAGGCGTTCTTCTTCTCGTTGTTGTAGTAGGTGAGCGTCGCGTGGTCGCCATCGTCGGTGAAGAAGGTCATCATGCGGGTGCTGAAGTTCTTCGGAATCACCACGGCGGCATAGTATTTGCCTGATTTGGTGCCGTCGATGGCGTCTTTTTTGGAGGTGAAGGTCCAATCAAGCTGGCTGTTGGCGCGCAAGGTGTTGACCACTTGGTCGCCGACGTTGATCTTCAACGGAATGAGGTCGGATTTGTATCCCTCGTCGTTGTTCGCCACGGCGAATTTGAGGTTTCCGGTATTGGAGAACGGATCCCAGCTGGCCGCCACGTTGAACCAGGTGAACAGGCCGGGGATTACCACCAGTCCGATCACGATGATCACGGAGACCACATTGCTGGTGAGACGGCGGACGTCGCCTACGAACAGTTTCCAGATGTTCCTCATGCGTTGCTCCTTTCGTCGGTCTCGGTCTTGTCGGTTTCTGTGGTTTCTGTGGTTTCCGGATCGTCCGTAATGTCGGATTCGGCGTCCAGGTCCATGGTTTCGGTGATTTCGTCGTTCTCGTCCTCCACGGTGCCGGAGCCTATCCGCTGCGCGAGTATGGCGATTCCGTCGGCTGTGCCTTGGTCGGCTCCCGTCACGTTGAGGGACTGGGTTGTTTCGATGCCGTCGACGTGTCTTCCCTCGTGGGAAGGCTTGTCCTTGCGCAGTTTTTTCATACGTTTGGCGAGACGTGCGCGTTTCTTGCGCCGCATGTGCTTGGCCTGACGTTCCGTGATGAGGCTTTGGATCGCGTCGTCACTCAGATTGCCGAGTTCCACTTGACGTTCCAAGCTGTAGCGAATGTACTCGATGATTATCAGGAAGCCGATGATGAGCAGTATCCACAGCATCCAGGTGGCGAGCACCACCACCTTTTCTCCGGTGGTCATCGAGAATACGAGTATGAGTACGATCGGCACGACGAATCCGGCGATGAGCGCGCCACGTTTGAGCTTCGGATACAGCATGGCGAATCTGCTCGCCTTCTCTTCGATGGTTTCACGGTATCCGCCCTTGTCCGCCAGCACCTGAATGGCTTGGGAAACGTTGTATCCACGTTCCTTGAGCTGCACTTCCTCGCCGAGGATCATGTCGCTTTCCGCGATCTGTCGTGCGAACAGCTTGTTGAGGTTGGTGAGCAGCGGTCGAATCACCAGGCCGATGAAGAAGGCCGCTGCCGCGAACAGCAGCAGTGAGCCGATCGACTTGAGCCAGTGGCCGTCGTAGAATCCGGCGATGGTCTCGCGGAACGCGTCGATCGAGTAGCTGAACGGCACGAACGGGTACACCATACGGAAGAACGTCGGCATCATTTCAATCGGGTAAAGGCCGGAGGCGCCCGGGATCTGCACGATCACCAGAGCGATGCACAACCCCCTGCCCACATGCATGAACGTGGTGGACAGCGCGTAGGTGATGCTGAGGTACACCAATGATGTGATCACGCCGGTCAGGCAGAACAGGAAGGCGTTTTCTGTCTGCACGCCGAGCATGAGGTCGCCGATGGTGCATAGCACGCCTTGGATGGCGCCCATCATGCTGAGCAGCAGGTATCGGGCGACGTATTTCTCCTTTGGCGTGAGTTCAAGGTCCTCGAGTCCTTCATCGTCCACTTCCACCTTGAAGATCACCACGAAGGCGAACGCGCCTACCCACAGCGCCAGATTGGTGAGCAGCGGGGCCATGCCCGAACCGTACGAGTTGAGCGGATACACGGTTTCGGTCTTCAACACCGTGGGCGATTGCATGAACGACGCGATCTTCTCGGTGTCGAGGTCGCTGATGCCGGTCACGCTTTTCAGCAGATCCGCGGTTTCCAGCGCTTTCAGATCGGTGCTGATGGTGGTGAGCTTGGTCTCCACCTTCGCGAGCTGAGAATCGGTGCTTGTCAGCGCGGTCCGCGCGTCGGCCGCGACCTGGTCGAGTTGGTCGAGGACGGTCGTCGCCTGGCTGACGATCATGTCCTGACTGGTCACCGTGCCGGACAGCGTGCCGGCGGTGCCGGCCAGCGAGCTGAGTCCGGAATTGAGTTTCGGCATCGCGCCCGTGTTGATGGTGTTGCGTGCGGTATCGACGTTCTTCAGCAGGTCCTGCGTGCCTGTGTTGAAGTCGGTGGAGAGCTTGGATACGCTTTCGGATGTGGCCGTGGTGTCGTCGCTGAGGGTTTTAAGATCGCCCAACGTGTTTGCCGCGGTGTTGTTGGCATCCTCGAGTTTCTTGATCACCTGCTGGTACGACTCGTCGTCGCTGACCGATTTGAGCCGTTCGATGAGTTTCGCATTGGAATCGGTGACGGATTGCATTTCGGATACGGCCTGGCTGGCGGTTCCGCTTGCTTGAGATACGGCGGACGAGACTTTGTTGATGCTTGCGGTGGACTGGCTGGCCGCCTGCGATGCGAGTCCGGAACCGGTTTCGATCGCGCTGTTGGCATTGGCGGAGAACGTGTTCAGCGTGTTCTGCGCGTCGGTGATGGCCTGCGACGTGCTGGCCAGGCCGTTGCCGGCCGCGGCTGTGGCGAGCTTTACTTCGTTGATGGCGGTGCGCGCGGATTGCGTTTTCTGAGGGATGTCGGCCAATTGCCCGTTGAGACTGCCGATGGTGGAACGGATGTCGCTTACCTTCTGTTTGGTTTCGTCGAGCTTGCTGGTCGTCTCGTCGGCGATTTTGCCGTTGGTGGCGTTGATGGTCTCGTTGGCGGAGTTGAGCGCGTCGGAAAGCACTTCGCTGACCGTCGATACGAAGGTGTTGTTGACGGTGCGGTCCACGGTCGTCGCGCCCAGATCGGTGATTTTCGGAGAAATCGGACTGGATTTCTCATTCACGTAGTATTCGAGCGTCGGCCTTGTGCCGTTGTTGTCGAGTATGCCCGCAAGATCCGCGCTGAAATCGGAGGGGATGATGATCGCCGCGTAGCAGTCGCCGGACTTCACCGCGTCCATGGCCGCGTCCTCGCTCATGAACTGCCATCCGAGCTGGTCGTTGCTCTTGAGGGTGTCTTCGATCTGGTCGCCGAGATTCACCGAGCCGAGCAGATCGTTGTTCGCGCCCTTGTCGGAGTTGGCCACCGCGACCCTGATGCTGTTGGTGTTGCCGTATGGGTCCCAGAATCCATAGATGTTGAACCATGAGTACAGCGGTGGAATGAGTATCAGACCGATCATGATGACCCATGCGGTCGGTACCGTGATCAGTCGTCTGAAATCTCGGCGCAGAATCTGCAGCACGTTGCTCATTGGCAGGCATCCCCTTGGTTTGGTTCGCTCAGGTGTCGAAGTAGATCGTATAGCGATACGCTACGCGTAGCGCTACGCATCACGTATCGTAATACGGGGTGCGGAACAAGTCCGCCGACAACGAATCGTTTTCAGAAAACGCTCAAAAACCTTGCAGAAACCGTTCCGCTCACGTCCAGTAAAGACGGGAAAGACTGTTGTTCAATGCAACTAACGACGAAACAAAACCTTCCCGACGCTTCATGAAAGGAGCGGACATGACGTACGCAGCGGAACATGCCACGCAACGACGAAAACCGTGTGGCGGCAGTCGCAACCTCGGCAAAATCATCGCCATCGCAGCGGCGGTGTCACTCGTCGGTTTCGGAGCGGGCGCCGGCGTGACCGCAGTGCTCAAAGCAAGCGCCAGCAGCCAACAATCCTTCCAGACTCTGGTGGGTGCCGGCGGCGGCGCCGACACCATGAACTACGACTACACAGGCAGCTACTCCGGCGCGCTCACGGCGGACGGCGAGGAAGTGGGTTCCGACGGCGAGACCGTCACCGCAAACAACAGCGACCAGAACGCGGCACTCGTGCAGAACGGCGGCACGCTCACCATCACCTCGGGCGAACTCGTCAAATCCGGAGACAGCGACAACGCCGACAACTGCAACTTCTACGGTACGAACTCGGTGCTGCTGGCAGTCGGAGAAAGCTCCAAGGCGGTGATTTCCGACTCCTCCATCACCGCGACGAGCTCCGGCTCCAACGCGATCTTCTCCACCGATTCCGCAACCGTCCTCGCCAACAACGTGGACATCTCCACCTCATCCGACAATTCGCGTGGACTCGACGCAACATACTCCGGTTCGATAGTGGCCAACAAGATGACCATCTCTACGCAAGGCGACCACAGCGCCGCACTCGCCACAGATCGCGGCGGCGGTTCGGTATCCGTCACCGACTCCACGCTCAGCACGGCGGGAAGCGGATCCCCGCTGCTGTACTCCACAGGAGACGTCGAAGTGTCAGAAGTGACGGGAACCACCAGCGGTTCGCAGATCGCCGGCATGGAAGGCCTCAACACCATACTCATCAACGATTCGACCCTGGAAAGCACCAACACAGGCACGACCGGATTCGATCCGGTGGCCAACGGCGTGATCATCTACCAATCCACCTCAGGCGACGCGGAAACGTCCACCGGTGACCATGCCACCTTCCAAGTCAAGGACTCCACCCTGAAATCGGCGATCGAATCCGGTTCGATGTTCTACTTCACCAACACCGCGGCGAACGTGGTGCTCTCCAACACGGACCTCGACTTCGACTCATCCGCGGCGAACCTGATACTCGCCGCAGGCAACGATGCGAACAGCTGGGGAAGCGCCGGTTCGAACGGCGCGACCGTAACCTTCACCGGGCGCTCGCAGACGCTGGAAGGCAAAGTGGAGGCCGACACCATCTCGAGCGTGACGCTCAATCTGCTGGAAGGCTCCACATGGACCGGATCCGCCGAAATCACCGAGAACTCCGCCGGAACGCAGTCCACGGACGCTCCGATCACCGTGAACGTCGACGGCACCTCCACATGGGTGGTCACGTCCGACACGACCGTTTCCGCGCTGAACGTGGCTTCCGGTGGGTCGGTCGTGGATTCCTCCGGCCGCACGGTGACCATCGTCGCGGGCGGCAAGACCGTGGTCTCCGGAGACAGCGACATTACCGTCACGGTCACCGGCTCGTACGGCACTTCCGTGGAAGTCGGCTCCGAAACCGAACTGAGCTCGGATGTGATCGACCGCAGTTCGTTCGATGAGCGGTTCGGCACCTCGACGACCTGGAGCCTGTGATGGCCGTGCGTGAATCGTGCGGGTCCCGGCCTGTCTCATCGTTTTAACCGTTACTTATTTGTTTCCAATCATCTGACCATTCCGCGTAAATCGTAATCCGTAATCAAGGAGCAATCATGACCGACTTCAACTTCAGCAACGGCAACAATTCCAACGACTTCAACAACGGCGGCAACTTCAACAACGGCAATGCAGGAGGCGGGTACAACGTGCAGACCCCGCTGGGCGATCCCAACGTGTCCGGCGCGAATGGGGCGAAAAGGCCTGCGCTTGGCGGCAAGGTAATCGGACTCGTCGCTGGAATCAGCCTGGTATGCGGCCTGATCGGCGGTGTCGGAGGGGCGTTCGCGGTGAGCGCGCTGTCCGGATCCAACGAACCCCAGATGAGCCAGCAGGGCGGCCCCGGCGGGCAGGGCGGCCAGATGGGTGGACAGGGCGGCGATTCCAGCGGCCAGATGGGTGAACCTCCGAGCGGTCAGCCGGGCCAGAACTCCGATGGTCAGAGCGGTTCCGGCCAGTCCGGCCAGTCTGGTTCCGGCCAGTCCGGCGATTCGAATGGTTCGGGCAACTCCGGCAACTCCACCGGTTCGGGCCAGTCGAACGGTTCCGGCGGGTCGAGCAGCTCCAGCGGATATTTCAGCTCGGCCGATTCCGACGCCATCTCCAGCTGACGCGTTCGCCGACCAATGTAAGGAAGTGTGCAAGCCGTTCCCCATGATTTCGGGGAGCGGCTTCTTATCGGTTGACCTAAGATCGCAGTTCACCCGTCTGCCTCAAAAACGGGGACTTCCCGCATCCCGCCGATCCGGCTTCAGTCTGCGACATTGCCTACGGTTGATGGTGTGACCGATATGGAAGAACGCGAACAGAGCGAGGCGATCGCAGTCAAAACGCAGCTTGATGCCATGGAAACGGGCGTTGCGAATGCTGAAATAGACAATCCGGCCGACCGCAGATTGCCGCTGATTTTCCGCATCTTCGGCTTCATCATGCTGGCGGAAGGCGTGATGGCGCTGCCCGCGATCGTCGTCTCCTGCCTGAGCGTGGCTCATGCCGTGGTCGATGGACGCATGCAGGTCGATGTGGTCAGTCTCACCACTGTCCTTGATTCGCTTCATGCGGCGGTTCTGGTGATCGACACGATTGCGCTGTCGATTTTCGGCGCGCTGCTGGTTCTGAACAAGCGCAGGCATGTGGCGCAGTGGACGTACGTGCTGATTCCGCTTACTGTGGTCGAAGGACTGCTGACTCTGGCGTTGCAGGGCTTCGGGGCCGACATGTTCGGGCCTGCGCTGAAGATGGCGGTGTTGGTGGTGCTGCATATCATTGCCGACCCGTCGCTTCGGGACGAGCGTCGTCTGAAATTCGCCCTGCGTGAAATGGACGCGCGCAGTGAGTATGAGGAGGCCGCTTCCGTAGGCATGGCCGGTCGCGATATGACCGGCAAGGGCTATATTTCCTTGGATTTCTTCAACCTGTTTTGGTTGTTCGTGTTCGCCTGCGTGTTCGGTCTTGTTGTGGAAACCGTGTACCACTTCATCATGTTCGGCGAATACCAGGATCGTGCCGGTTTTCTATGGGGCCCGCTGTCGCCGATCTACGGTTTTGGCGCGGTGCTGCTCACGGTGCTGCTCAACCATCTGTGGAGGTCGAATTGGTTGCTGATCTTCTGCTCCAGCGCGGTGATCGGCGGTGCGTTCGAATACTTCACCAGTTGGTTCATGGAAACGGCGTTCGGTATCCGCGCGTGGGATTACACCGGCAAATGGCTGTCGATCGATGGCCGCACGTCGGGCAAATACATGTTTTTCTGGGGATTGCTCGGCTTGGTTTGGGTTAAGTTGGTGCTGCCGTACATGTTGTCCATGATTCAGCGCATTCCGTGGAAGATCCGATATTCGCTGACGGTGGTGTGCTTCGCGTTGATTTTCGTCGACGGCATCATGACGTTGATGGCATTGGACGCATGGTATTCGCGTATGGCCGGTATCGTGCAGAACTCGCCGGTTTCGCAGTTCTTCGCCGTGTATTTCGGCGATGATTTCATGGCCAATCGATTCCAGACCATGACGCTCGACCCGTCTTCCGCCGGTCGTCTGTAGGTCTGGTTGTTTGTGGGTTCGTCCGGCCGTCTATGCGGCGAAGCTCTGGGCCAGTTGCCTGATGAGGTCCGGGCGGTGTCCGCTCCAGGAGGAGTTCGGCGAGATGACTACGGGAATCTGCTTGAATCCTGCGTCTTTGATCTGCTCGAAGGTGCACGGGTTCTGAGTCAGATCCACGGCCACGTATTTCACGCCAAGTTTGGAAAGCTCTTGTTCGGTGGCTTCGCACTGCGGATTACTCGGATTGGTGAAGACGGTGACGGTCATCGATTCCTCCTTTTGCTCAGCCCTGTGTTCTGTTGTTCGGCGCCGTGTTCCGTATACGGCCACACTCTAGTGTACACACTACCGGTAGTGGTGTGTCGTGAGTTTTTCCACTGCATATAGTGGGGAAATCCCCATATTACGGAAACTATGCGAACATTTGTTCGAATGTTTGTCCAGTCTATCATCTTCCGTAAATCGGCACGCCGAATTCGCCTTGGCGCTCATTGGGCGCGGGTGGTGCCGATGTGCGTCCAGCGCGACGAAACCATCTTCTTGACGCCCATTGGGGCCTGGTGGTGCGTTGGGATCGTGCGAGTGGGTCTTCCCGCGCGAACCAATCCTGATGTCCGTCGGATATGGGCCGGATCGCCGCTTAAGACACTCGCTGTGGCGTTTGGCGTGAAAGTGTTGTATACTGATTTGCTGTTGCCCCTCTAGCTCAACGGTTAGAGCAGCGTCCTTTTAAGTCGTGGGTTGTGGGTTCGAATCCCACGGGGGGTACCGTTCGGAAGTTCTGGAATCTTCGTGATTGTTGATTTCAGAACTTTTTGTTTATTGCGAGATAGTGAACTGCGCCCCGATTGTTGGACTGAAGAAATTCAGATTCGATGATCGGAGGCGCGGTCCTTTCGTATGCGTGAGGATCGAAGGAAACACTACGATGACGGGTTCCGGCGCGAGGCGCTGGAACTCATCAGGGCAGGAGCCGGCATGGACCAGCCCCAACCGGCCTCCGGCGTCAGTTGAAGCCGACCACGTGCTCCGCCAGGAAATATCCCTTGCGAATCACGAATCGTCCGGCGGATCCGCGCAGATTCAGCGCGCGTGACATCGCCTTTTTGCGCACGTCCGCGTAAATGGAAGGCGAGTGGGCCTTGATGTCGGCCCACATGTCCTTCTTCTTCTGGTAATTCTCGGGATCGCGCGAAAGGATCATGAACACGCTGGCCACCGAGCTTTCGATCGCCAGGAAATGAATCATATAGCGGTACAGTCCATCCGGTACGGTGCCGCGTTCCGGGGTCGCCTTGACCATGCACTGGTTCACCAGTCGCAGCTGGTCCACGCGGCGGATCATCACGTCGGTCTGCACGCTCTGACCGTCGCGTCCGATGAAATAGTGGTAGAACGGCGTGTCCAGGTATTCCATGGTTTTGACCCACGGGAACGGCTGATACGCGTAAATGAAGTCCACGTAGAATGTGTGTTCCGGCAGCTTCATGCCTGACTGCCGCACCACTTCGGTGCGGAACGTCAGCGCGTGCATGAGAATGTACTCGGACAGTCCGAAATGACCGAGATCATCCCAGGTGAGCCGTTTCCCGGCTTCCATCGCGCGGCGGAAGTTCACCACGTGCTTGTTGCGTTTGCCCACCTTGTCGTACACGTAATTGGTGACGAGCATGTCGATCGGTTCGCTGGACTCGGCTTCCCTGCGGAGTACGGACATCACCTGTTCCAGCGATTCCGGCCCGACCCAGTCGTCGGCGTCCACGACTTTGACGTACATGCCGTTCGCGGCCGCCACTCCGGTGTTGACGGCGCCGCCATGGCCCTTGTTTTCCTGGTGGATGGCGTGGACGATTCCCGGGTGACGGTTTTCGAATTTCTTCGCCATTTCCAGCGTTCCGTCGGACGACCCGTCGTCCACGATCAGTACTTCGATATCGTCGTTGTGCTTCGTCGCGATCAACGATTCAACGCACCTTTCCAGGTATTCCGTCATGTTGTATGCGGGTACCACGAAGGTGAGCGTCTTTTTCTCCTGCATGATCTTCCTTGAGTTAAACCGCGGTGCCTGCGGTGTTGTGCGGTTGCGTTTCGTAACGGAACCAACCTAGCACCTTGTATGGCTCGGGGGAACGCCTTATTGCACAAACGGCACAATGGTGTTCGCGATTTGCGCCGTGAATTTCCCCGGAAGACACATTTGTTGACGTTTTGTTGCCGCGCGTCAGTTTTGCGATGCCGGTTTCATGGTGCGGCTTTACGATTGTGCGATCTGCGCCGGTGCGGTTGGCTTGGTTGATGCGGTCGGTTTGCCGGCGGCGGTGCCGCCTGTTGCCTCGTGATGCCTATCGCGCTTCAGAATCCGTTTCCTTCGTAGGGCTCTGCGCCGGTGCGGATCCTGTCGGTTCGGATTCCGCCGTCCCGGACTCTTCCGCGGTTTCCGACCCTGTCCCCGGCTCCGTTCCCCTCCGTACGATTTCGTTGATTTCATGCTCTCCGCCGGCGTTCTCCGACGTGCGTTTCGACTTCGAAGCCTTTCCGCTTTCAAAACGCAGCCGTGGCTTGGCTTCCATGCGGCTGAGGCCATACCATGCCAAGTTCACGATGTGCGCGGCCAGCTGCTCCTTGCTGATCTTGCGCTGGTCGGCCCAGAACTGGCAGGTGTATGCGGTCATGCCCACGAGCATCTGCGCATAATAGGGAACGCCTTTGGCCGGCAGATGCTGCCGCTTGAACGCTTGGGCGAGAATGTCCTCCACTCGCATGGAGATGTCTCCCAGCAGCGAGCTGAACGATCCCGCGGGATCGGTCCTCGGCGAATCGCGGGTAAGCACACGGAACCCGTCGGCGTTCTCCTCAACATAGGTGAGCAGCGCCATGGCCGCACGCTCCACAATCTGACGGGGGTGCGCCTGCGGGTCGGACAACGCGTCGACGAGCACGTCGGTGAGCGCACGCATCTCACGGTCCACCACCACGGCGTACAGCCCTTCCTTGCCGCCGAAATGCTCGTACACAATCGGTTTCGAGACCTTGGCGGTCGCGGCGATCTCCTCGACGCTTACCGCTTCGAAGCCTTTCGCCGCGAACAGAGACCTGCCGATCTCAATGAGCTGTTCGCGCCTTTGAAACGACGTCATCCTGGATGTGTTGGCCATAATGGCCAGTTTTTCACGCCCTATGGATGTGGCGGACCGCCGTTCATTTTGCGCAAAACGGTTCGCAAGGCCCGAATCGTGCGATTTCGCAGGGGCTGCAGTCGGTGTCCGTTGTGCTTTTTAGGCTGTGATTATGGATACGAATGTGATTATTGCGGTTGTTGCCGTGATCGCGATCGCCGCGATTGTTTTCCTCGGTTTCTGGTGGTTCGGAAAAACCCGCAGCGATGCTGTGAGCAAGTCCACCGAAGACGCCAAGGCCAAGGCGGATGCCCGTCTTGCTGCGGAGAGGGCCGCTGAAGACGCGGCCAAGAAGGCTGCTGAAACGTCATCCGTCGCGGTTGAGGATCGTAAGGATTGCGCGGAAGGGTCCTCTCATGGAAAGCCGGAGTCCCAGCAGAACGAGACTGCCCACGAGTCGGCCGTGGCGGTACCGGACGCTCCCGCCACCTCCACTACCGAAAAGCCGGAATCCGCAGGCTCCCGCATGCAGCGCCTCAAGGCCAAGCTCGCCAAGTCGGGCAATCCGTTCGGCAAGGCGCTGTTCAACATCCTCGCCAAGGACCAGCTGTCCGAAGCCGATTGGGAGGATGTCGAAGATACTTTGCTGCTTGCCGACGTCGGCGCCGAGGCCAGCGAACAGCTGGTCGAGGAGCTGCGCGCGGACGCCCGCATCGCGGGCCAGTCCGATCCGGAGCAGGTGCGCGCCGCTTTGCGGGACAAGCTGCTGAATCTTGTCGGCACTGACGTCGACCGTCGCCTCAACGCCAATAAAGAGGATGCGAACAAGCCGAGCGTCATCATCATGGTCGGCGTGAACGGCACCGGCAAGACCACCACCGCAGGCAAGCTTGCGCGTCTGTTCGTGGCCGATGGCAAGCAGGTCGTTCTGGGTGCGGCCGACACTTTCCGCGCCGCGGCCGCGGACCAGCTGGAGACCTGGGGGGCCAAGGTGGGCGTTCCGGTCGTGCGTTCCGACAAGGATGGCGCCGATCCGGCTTCCGTGGCGTTCGAAGCCAGCGGCAAGGCCAAGGAGGCCAACGCGGACGTGCTGATCATCGATACGGCCGGCCGTTTGCAGAACAAGGCCAATCTTATGGATGAGCTGGGCAAGATTCGCCGAGTCACCGAGAAGAATCTTCCGGTTGACGAGGTGCTGCTGGTGCTCGACGCCACCACGGGCCAGAACGGCATGACGCAGGCCAAGGTGTTCGCCGAGGCGATCGGCATCACCGGAGTGGTGCTTTCCAAGCTTGACGGCTCCGCGAAGGGCGGCATCGTGATTTCCGTGCAGAAGGCGCTTGGCGTTCCGGTCAAGCTCGTCGGCCTTGGCGAAGGCCCGGATGATCTCGCTCCGTTCGATCCGGAAGGCTTCGTCGACGGCATCCTCGCCTGAGGAAGGCACGGACGCCTGATACGGCGTTCCCGGTTGAACCGGCGCGGCCATCCGACGCCGGCGGACACACCGTCTACCGGCATCGGATACGCCCGTCCGCAGTCGTCCATGCGATTCGCGTAACCGTCCATTTCGGCGATTCCCGACGATTTGCGGTATGAAAAAAACATGAAACATTCCCGACCACCTGTGTGCGGATGGTCGGGAATGTTGATTTCTCGCCGTTTTGCGCTTTCGCTTATGAAGATCGCGATTCACCGGTTGGCGCGAGGCACCCCTTCAGGCGTTACGTCGCTGTAACACTTCGTAACGTTGAGTAAACGCGGGCGGCGTTCCATACCATTCTGTCAACCCCATGCGTTGGGGTGGGAATTTGTGAATAAGGAAATGAAAAAGAGAGGGAGGGCAACATGGGTCAGCTTGATTCTGGAAATGCTGCGTGGATTCTGACTTCCGCGTCACTTGTGTTCCTCATGACGCCGGGTGTGGCGTTTTTCTATGGTGGCATGGTCCGTGCGAAGGCTGTGCTGAACATGATGATCATGGAGGCGGCCGCGCTGTCCGTCACCATGATCATGTGGGTGCTGTGGGGTTGGTCCATCGCCTACGCCGGCACTTCGGTCGGCGGCATCTTCGGTGACCCGGCGACCGGCTTCCTGCTGAAGGACACCATGGTTTCCGACGACGGCGTCTTCACGTCCGCCGCGCTGAACTCCAACAACTACCCGGTCAGCGTGGATGTGGCATTCCAGTCCGCGTTCGCCATGATCACCGTCGCCCTTATCTGCGGCGCCATCGCGGAGCGCGTCAAGTACAGCACTTGGATGATCTTCGTTGCTCTGTGGATCACCTTCGATTACGCCCCGCTGGCCCACATGGTGTGGAATGGTGGTCTGCTGTCCGGTGACGGCGCCATCTCCCAGGCCATCGGCGCGGCCGCCCACGATTTCGCTGGTGGCACCGTCGTCCACATCAACGCGGCAGTCGCGGCTCTGGTCATCGTGCTGATCATCGGCAAGCGCAAGGGCTTCGGCACCCAGCCGTTCCGTCCGCACAATGTTCCGTTCGTCATGCTTGGCGCCTTCCTGCTGTGGTTCGGCTGGTTCGGCTTCAACGCTGGTTCCGCTTTCGCCGCCAACGGCACCGCCGGTTATGCTTGGGTCTCCACTTCCGCCGCGACCGCTGCCGCAATGCTGACCTGGGGCTTCACCGAGAAGATCCGCACGGGCCACTACACCGCCATGGGCGCCGCTTCCGGTATTGTTGCCGGCCTGGTCGCCATCACCCCGGCCGCCGATGTGGTCTCCCCGCTGTGGGCCATCGTGCTGGGTGGCATCGCAGGTGTGCTCACCTGCCTCGCCTGCGGCCTGAAGTTCAAGTTCGGCTATGACGATTCCCTCGATGTTGTCGGCGTCCATGGCGTCGGCGGCTTCACCGGCACCGTTCTCATCGGCTTCTTCGGCGAGGGCACCGGCCTGTTCGCAGGTGGTGATTGGCGTCAGCTGGTCGTGCAGCTTGTCGTCGCGATCGTCGCCATCGTCTGGTCCGCGGTCATCACCGGCATCATCGCCTTCGCTCTTGAGAAGACGATCGGTTGGCGCGTCACCGAAGCTCAGGAAGTCGGCGGCATCGATCTTGCCGACCAGGGCGAACGTGCTTACGATTTTGCTGGTACTGCCAGCTCCGTCCTCAAGGAGGTGAAGTGAGATGAAGCTCATTACCGCTATCATCCAGCCACATAAGCTTGACGATGTCAAGGAAGCCCTTGCTGCCGCAGGCGTTCACGGTCTGACCGTGTCCGAAGCCAACGGCTATGGTCGCCAGCGCGGCCACACCGAGGTCTACCGTGGCGCCGAATACACCGTGGATTTGATTCCGAAGATTCGTGTCGAGGTGCTGTCCGATGACGCCGACGCCGAGACTCTGGTCGGTGTGATCGTCAAATCCGCCGGTTCCGGCACCATTGGTGACGGCAAGGTCTGGGTCGCCCCGCTTGATTCGGTGACCCGCGTACGTACCGGTGAGACCGGTTCGGCCGCCATCTGATTAAAAGCCCCCGGGCCTTTGAGTTCGGGTTATCAATAAAACAGGTCCCCGTACGTGCCTAGCGCCGTACGGGGATTTCCATTAAGGATCGCATTATGACTTCAGCAGTCGATGGCCTCAAACAACGTTTCATGACCATGAGCCAGCCGGATTCGGATGGCGTTTACCGCAATGGCGCGCAAAAACGCAAGGCTCGCACCGAATTGGCCATGACCTGCCTCAAGGAATTGTGGAATGAGGCCTGCGAGGCGGTATCGTTCGACGTTCCTTCCTCCGGCGTCGGTCTTGGCGCCGTCGGCTCTTTGGCGCGCGGCCAGGTTGGGCCGAGCTCCGACCTTGATCTGGTGGTGATCTACGAGCCGCATGCGTTGACCGACCCGCAGCTCAACGAGCTGGCCAACAAACTGTGGTATCCGATTTGGGATTCCGGCCTTGATCTGGACCAGTCCGTACGTACACGGGCCCAGTGCGAGTCGGTCACCGACCATGATCTGCCGGCCGCCATGGGTTGGCTGGATGTCGTTGCGATCGCCGGAGACGCCCGTTTGATCGAGGACACCGCGGTTTCGATTCTGGAACGCTGGCGCAAGGCCGCGCGTAAACGTCTGCCGGAATTGCTGGGATCGGCCAAGTCCCGTCTTGACGGGTTCGGACGTATGGCATACATCAACCAGCCCGATATCAAGGAGGCCCGCGGAGGATTGCGCGATTGCGTGCTGGTATCCGCTCTTGCGGCGTCCTGGCTGGCGGACCGTCCGCACGGCAAATACGATGATGCCGTCGAACGATTGCTGGACGTGCGCGACTGCATCCATCTTGTGGCCAACAAAGACACGAATATGCTGCTTTCGCAGTACCAGGCGAGGGTCGCGGCCATGCTTGGCCTGGCGGATCCCACGCTGCCCGAGGGCGAGCGTGAGGCCGCCTCCATCGACGATTTGCAGACGCTGCTTGCCCGGGTCGGCCGCCAGGTGGCCTTCTCGTTGGATTCCACCGCGTCGCGAGCCGAACATTCACTGACCCATGAGAAGCCGCGTTTCGCTTTCTTCCAAGTGTTCCAGCCGCGTGGCGGCGGCAAGCGTCAGGCTCCTACGTTCGACGTGATCGCCCCCGGTGTGGCAAAGCATGAGGAGGAGATCGTGCTGGCTCCGGGAGCGGATCCGAAATCCGATGCGAAACTGGCGTTGCGTGTGGCCGTCGCCGCCGCGGAATCGGGGCTGCCGATCGCTCCCGGCACGTTGCAGAATCTGAGGAAGTGCCCGCTTGGCGACCGCGATTGGAACGATGAATCGCGTGAACTGTTCCTGCGTCTGCTCGCGTCCGGAGAGAACCTGCTCGACGTGTGGGAGGAGATCGATTTCGTCGACATTCCGGGCAGGCTCATTCCGGAATGGCTTGCCGTGCGCAACCGTCCGAGCGCGTCGGCCGCGCACCGCTACACCATCGACCGCCATATGGTGGAGGTGGTCACGAGACTTGGCCGTGAGACCCCGAATGGCGGGCTTTATGACGATAGGCATTATCGGGCGTTGCTGCTTGCGGGCATTCTTCACGACATCGGCAAGCGCCCCGGTGTGGGCGACCATGCCGCCGAGGGCGCCCGTCAGGCGTCCGCCGTCCTGAAACGCATGGGATTCGATTCGCAGACCGTATGGTGGGTCACGCTGCTGGTGCGCGAGCATCTGACGCTTTCCGAATTCGCCACGGGACAGAATCCCAATGATCCGAATGTGGGCGGCGAACTGGCGTCGAGAATCGACCACGATCCGGTGCTGCTTGACATGCTGTTCGATCTGACCCGAGCCGATGGGTCGTCGCTGGGCGCCACCTCCGGCGAGGCGATCTCCAAGCAGTACGGTTGGAGCAAATGGCGCGAGACGCTGGTGCGCAACATGTATAACGCCACGAAATATCACATGTGAACGAGCGCATACCACTAGTGGGGCGCATAGGCAAATCGAAATCAGGGGACATCGCCCACCTGTGGAAGATGTCCCCAAGTTATCCACTCAGTTATCCCCAATCGGTGGATAACTGTTGATGTTTTCCACATAGTTATCCCCAATATGTGGATAACTCGGCTTTTTGTGGATTTCTTATCCACAGGCCCCCTGTCCGAGCGTGTCGTGACCGGAAAAGCTCCGCCGATGGCCGAATCCACATATGAATATATCCGGCCGGATTCGGCCGGAAGCGGTGGCGACCCGTCTTCGGGCCAGCTGTGGATATTGGTTGTGGATAACGGTCGCAGACAAATACCCGAGTGGAAAGTTGCCCACCACTTGGGGCAGTGGGTACTGTTATAACCAGCTCGCATCGCGTGCTGACATACCTGTTTTCGTGAATCTGGATTGGTGGACATGGCAGAGGAAACCCCATGGGGAGGCGCTCGTACGCAATATGAAGGCAATGGCGGCAACAGGCAATCCGTAATCCGCGATGCCATCTTCGACCGTGTCCCCCCGCACGACGACGCCGCGGAAATGGCCGTGCTCGGCGGCATGCTCATGAGCAAGGACGCCATCGGCGAAGTCTCGCAGCTCATCGACGTCACCGACTTCTACCAGCCTCGCAACCAAACCGTCTACGAGGCGATCATCAACCTGTTCGCGGCGTCGCAGCCGGTCGACGCCGTGCTCGTGGCCAACCAGCTGCTCAAAGAGGGCAACCTCGAAAAAGTGGGCGGCTCCGACTACCTGCACAGTCTGGTCGCATCCGTGCCGACCGCGGCCAACGCCACCTATTATGCCGACATCGTGCACCAGCGCGCCATCCTGCGTAACGTGATCGCGGCCGGAACGAAGATCGCGCAGCTCGGCTACACGGCCGAAGGATCCCAGGCGGAAGACGTGGTCAACATGGCGCAGGCCGAGGTCTATGAGATGTCGACCGGCAAGGTGCGTCAGGATTACGCGGCGATCGGGCCGGTGATCGGAGATACGCTCGACCAGATCGAACGCCTGCAGAACGGCGAGGTGTCGAAGGGCGTGCCGACGGGCTTCAGAGACATCGACGATGTCACGCAGGGCCTGCAGCCGGGCCAGATGATCGTGGTGGCGGGACGACCCGCCATGGGCAAGTCCACGCTCGGCGTCGACTTCGCGAGGGCCGCCGCGTTGCACCACAACATGACGTCCGTGATCTTCAGTCTGGAAATGAGCAAAAACGAGTTGGCTCAGCGCATCATCTCCGCGGAATCGAACATTCCGCTGGCCGCCATGCGCCGTGCGGACGACATCACGCCGGAACGCTGGAACATCCTCAACAACCTGCAAGTGGCATTGCAGAACGCGCCGCTGTTCATCGACGACAGTCCGAACATGAGTCTGATGGAGATCCGCGCGAAATGCCGCCGACTCAAGCAGACGAACGATCTGAAACTCGTGGTCATCGACTACCTGCAGCTCATGACCTCGGGCAAGGCCGTGGAAAGCCGCCAGCAGGAGGTCTCCGACTTCTCCCGTGCATTGAAGCTGCTGGCGAAGGAACTGGAAGTGCCGGTCGTGGCGTTGAGCCAGCTGAACCGTGGTCCGGAAATGCGCCAGGACAAGAAACCGCAGCTTTCCGACCTTCGAGAGTCGGGCTCCATCGAACAGGACGCCGACGTGGTGTTCCTCGTGCACAGACCCGACGCCTACGACAAGGAAGACCGTCCGGGCGAGGCCGACATCATCATGGCGAAGCACCGTAACGGACCGACCCAGACGTTCAGCCTGGCGTTCCTTGGCGCGTATTCGAAATTCAAAGACATGCCGCAGGACTACCAAAGGCAGCAGGAGGTATAAGCATGGCGTGGAACTCATTCGCAACGCCGCTGATCGGCAAGGCCGTGCGCGCGGCGGCACGCCTCATGCGAGGCGGCGGCAGCGCGTTCCCCGGCAAAGTGGTGGAACGCATCGACCCCCAATTCCTTGCGCGAACCCTGGCGAACCTGCCGTTCGGCGTGGTGCTCGTTTCGGGAACCAACGGCAAGACCACCACCACCCGCATGGTGGCGAGCATGCTGGAATCGTTGGGATTGAAGGTGTTCACCAACCCGACCGGATCGAACTTCACCAGGGGGGTCGTCTCGTCGCTGCTGGCCGAGGTCTCGTTGGGGGGCAAACTGGACGCCGACATCGCGGTACTGGAATTGGACGAGGCATACGCGGTGCATTTCGTCAAACAGGTACGGCCCGACTACTGCCTATTGCTCAACGTGATGCGAGACCAGCTCGACAGGTTCGGAGAGATCGACAACACCGCACGGTTGCTGAGCAAGGCCGCCGAAGCCACCACGGGAACGGTGGTGCTCAATCGCGAAGATCCCCGCATCGCACGCCTCGCCGACGTGGTACGCACCGAGGAAGACGTGCAGATACGCTATTTCGGACTTGACGAGTCCCTGCGCGGCTTCTTCCCGTCCGATGACGACATGCGCACCACCGTGGAAGCGGAAACGACCGGCGAAAACGACCTGCAAAACGTTTCGGAACGTTCGGAACGGCGGAATCGAACAGGACGGCAGGAAGGCGCGGACGCCGATTCCACGGCGGGTTTCACGGAGGATCCCGCAGCCGCTTCCGCAGCCGACCCGTTGCCCGCCGACGTCACCCTGCTATCCGTCGGCGAACATCGCGCAAGCTTCGCCATCGACGGGAAAACCTACGAAACCGGCGTGAAGCTGGAAGGCGTCTACAACCTGTACAACGCGGCCGCGGCACTCGCCGTCGTGCGTGCCGTCGTGGACGATGCGCAGGCCATGTTCCTGCCGTTCGAAGAGGCGTTCGCGCAGGCCGGCGAAACCGATGCGGCCGCTGACGGGATGCTGCGCGATGCCGGCATCTCGCAGCATGTCATCGACTTTGCCCGCAGCACCGACCAGAACATGATCGACGCGGCCGCGCAGGTGACGCCGGCATTCGGCCGAGGCGAGGTGATCGACGTGAACGGTTCTCCAGTGGAGCTGCTGCTCGTCAAGAACCCCATGGGATTCCGCCTTTCCCTCGCATCGTTCAAGCCCGAGGGCTGCGACACGATGATCTGCATCAACGACGAATACGCCGACGGCCGTGACATGAGCTGGCTGTGGGATGTTGATTTCACGTCGTTGCGGCAAACCGGCGTACGCTCCGTTTCAGGCGTGCGCGCATGGGATATGGCCCTGCGCCTCGAATACGACCAGGTGCCGGTCGGATCGGTCAGCACGGAACTGGAGGAATCGGTCAAGGCGTTCGTCCAGGCCAATCCCGGCGTGCCGAAACACATCTACTGCACATACACCGCCATGCTCAAGACGCGTGCCGCCCTCGCCACCATCGCGCAAGTGTCCGACGCGGGCGTGGGCAAGTGAGCGGACGGTCGGGAATCGAGGGGAACATGAGCCAGATAATCGACATCGTGTCGTTATATCCGAAAGACATGAACATCTACGGTGATTCGGGCAACGTGCTCACCGTGCGGCGCCGTCTTGCGCTGTATGGGTACGAGCCGCGCGTGCACGCCTACAACCAGGGCTGCGAATGGCCGGAACATGTAGACATGATTCTGGGCGGCGGCGGGCAGGACACCGGCCAGAAGAAGATCATCGGCGACTTTTTCAGCCGTGCGGACCTGCTGCGCTCCCTCGCGGCGGACGGTATGCCGATGCTGATGATCTGCGGCCTGTACCAGCTGTTCGGCGAGTATTTCGAAACGGTCGACGGATCCAGGCTTGACGGCATCGGCGTGATCGGAGCCTACACGGTAGGCCAGGAGACCCGCATGATCGGCAATCTGACCGAAGATTCCGACGATTTCGGCAGGATCGTAGGATACGAGAACCATTCGGGACAGACGTTCCTGCGCAGCGGTGTGAAACCGCTGGGGACCGTGGACGCGGAAGGCGCCGGCAACAACGGCGAGGACCATACGGAAGGCGCGCGGGTCAACAATGTGATCGGCACGTACATGCACGGCTCGTTGCTGCCGAAGAACCCGGCGATCGCGGATTTCCTGATCCGTACCGCGGTCGAACGCCGTTACGGCTCCTTCGATCCGGAAGCGGCCGGGCAGAGCGATGCGCAGCTGGCCGAGCTGAACCGCATCAATGCGGTCGCCGAGCGCGCGCGTCGTGTGGCGATGTCCCGCCCAAGGTGAGGCAAGACGAACGGCAGACCGGAGCCCAAGCGGAAGAACGAGCCGGAAATAGGCCATTTTTGCCACGATTGGCCGGTTTCGTTCGGCATATATGTGAAGAAAGTGCGATAGAGTGGGTACCACCATCGCCTAAGGAGGTAATCATGGCTGATTTTGATTTTGGTGACGGCCTGCGCAAGGTCTTTCTCGCCGGCGTCGGCGCTCTGGCGACCACCGTTGAGAAGAGCCAGGAGATCGTCGACGATCTCGTCAAGAAAGGTGAGCTGACCGTGGAACAGGGCAAGGCCCTCAACGCCGAGCTCAAGCACAAGGTCGAGGAGGTCAAGGAGGCGTCCGAAGCCAAGCCCGAGGCCAAGGACGATACCCCCGCCGGCGAGGCCGAGTAACGTATCCGAATCGCCGTCCGTCGCGCAGCAGGCGCCCGGACGGCGATTTGTTATGTGATTCGCCATGCGTTCGAACGATTGATCGGCTGCCGTCCGAACCGTTCGACGCGCCCGCTGAACCCTGTTCGATACGCCTGATGTAAGAGTTGCGATATGTTTGTGAAGCCGTCCCGGTCCGATGCACGCCCCGAAAGCGTGGAGCCAGTCACGTTGTCCGACAGGGTCAATGCGGTGATCAACCCGGCCGCGGATCCGTCCCCCGACGCGGCCGCGCAATCCGCGGTGAAATCAGGTGCTTCGCAGCCGAAGCAGATGGCGGATCAGCGGACGCAAGGTGAGACCATCGGCCTGTTTCCGCATAAGGACACGTTCTCCGAACGCTACCATCTGACCCGACGCGGCAAACTGAAACGACTGAAGGAAATCGGCGACATCGTCAAACAATTCGACGTGATTCACGGATTGACTCCGGTCAAGATGAGGCTCATGTTCGAAGCGCTCGGCCCGACGTTCGTGAAGGTCGGCCAGATTCTGTCGATGCGTTCCGAAATCCTGCCGCAGCAGTTCTGCGACGAACTGGCCAAACTGCGCGCCGACGCCGACCCCATGCCATACGGCACCGTGCTGCAGGTTCTCGAAAACGAATTCGGCAGGCCCGCGGACGAGATCTTCGAACACATCGACGCCACCCCGCTCGGATCGGCCAGCCTTGCGCAGGTGCATCGCGCGAAACTCTCCACCGGCGAGGACGTCGCCATCAAGGTCCAGCGGCCGGGCGTGCGCGAAACCATGGCGCAGGACGTATCCATCATGCGTTCCATAGCCAAGGTGGCGTCGAAGACCGTTCCCAGCGCGTCGGTGGTGGATCTCTCCGGCGTGGTGGAGGAACTGTGGGACACGTTCGAATCCGAAACTGACTTTCTGAACGAGGCCCGGAATCTGGCGGAATTCAAACGATTCTGCGAGCATTACAAGTATATGGACTGCCCCAAGCCGTACATGGACCTATGCACCGAACATGTGGTGGTCATGGACTATGTGGAGGGCATCTCCGTCTCCCACCCCGACAAACTCGTCGAAGCCGGCTACGATTTGAAGGAGATCGGCACCAAACTCGTCGACAATTACGCGACGCAGGTGCTCGACGAGGGCTTCTTCCACGCCGACCCGCATCCCGGCAACATCATGGTAAGCGGCGGGCGGATCATACTGCTCGACCTTGGTATGACGGGCCGGCTCAACGCGAAAACCCGTTCCGTGCTGAAAGACATGATCTTCGCGGTGGCCAAACAGGATTCCCCCGCCCTGGCGGACGGCCTGCTGCGCTTCGCCGGCGCCGAGGCCGACCCCGAGGATTATCCGTCGCTGCTGGCCGACCTTGACGTGATCGTCAAGGAATTCGGCACGGTCGAACTTGTGGAACTCGACATCGCCGCCATGCTCACGGCGCTCACCCAGATGGCCCGGAAGCATGGCATCGAAGTCCCGAGCACCGTCACCACGGTCGGCCGCGCGCTGGTCACATTGGAAGGACTGCTCGACGAGTTCATTCCCGACGTGAACATGATCCAGATCATCTCCGACCACATCGAGGCCAGCACATCGAAGCGGGACTTCCTCAAAGAGGAAGCGAAATCGTTCGCCATCGAGGGCCATCAGGCCCTGCACGGCCTGCTTGCCGCAGCCAGCGAACTGAAAGTCGCGTCGCATATGCTCACACGCGGCCAATTACGCGTGAACATGGAGATGGTCGGGTCTCAGGAACCGTTGCAACTGCTTGCCGATATGATGAACCGACTGACGATGGCGCTGATTGTGGTCGGCCTGTTCGTCGGCTCTTCGATCGTGTATTACGCCGGCATCAAACCGGTGATCTTCGGCATACCGATCGTTGGCTTCCTCGGATATGTGATCGCGTTCATACTGTCGGTCTGGATCGTATTCGACATTTACTTCAAGGGGCGCAACACGAAGAAACATTGACCGTTCGCACCCCCGCTCATCCCCTCCGAACGCTATTGTGTACCCCAACGTCACGTTGGGCGGCGGAAATTCCGGATTGCGTAAGGGAGGGGCCATATGGACGAAACCGAGACCTGGCATCCCCTTGCGTTCGACAAGGCGATCGACATTTCGGCGAGCGAGGCCCGCAAAAGCCGGTTGCGTCGCCAGCTGCATGCCCTGTACGCATTCGTGATCACGCTGGTGATCGCTGCGGTCAGCATCGCCGGATTCCCCTATATGCTGCAGTGGCAGGCATCGCGGCGCACAGCGCAGACGGCCGACGAAGCCACGCAGCACGTTGAGGGATGGCCGTACCCGCAGGCGGAGGAAGCCATCGCCGCCGCGAAACGATACAACAAGAAGATCGCCACTTCCGAACAGACCGTCCTCGGCGAGACCGAGGACCCGTTCTCTTCCTCCTCTGGCGGGTCGCAGGCATCCGGCGACGACTCCTTGGCGGCCAAAGACAGCGAATATCAGTCGCTGCTGGACTCCGGAGACGGTGTGATCGGCACAATCCGCATACCAAAGGTGTCGATCAAACTGCCGATATACCACGGAACATCGGACGCCGCGCTCGCTGCCGGCGCCGGACATCTGTACGGCACGTCGCTTCCCGTCGGCGGGAAAAGCACGCATGCGGTGATCACCGGGCATCGTGGCCTGGTCGAGGCGGCCATGTTCACACGTATCGATGAACTGCGGGAAGGCGACTTCTTCTACCTTGAGGTGATGGGCGAGACCCTCGGCTACGAGGTGGACCGCATAGACGTGATCGAACCGCAGGACACCAGCAAGCTGCGTGTGGTCAAGGGCGAGGACCGTGTGACGCTGATGACCTGCACCCCCTACGGTGTGAACACGCATCGATTATTGGTTTCCGGCCACAGGGTGAGTATTCCGGTGCCGGCGCCTGACCCGAACACCATGCACGACCCGGTGCGCATGGGCCTATACGCTTTGTTGGGGGTGCTCGTTCCCGGCTGGCTGTTCTTCCTCGTTCTGGGGTGGCGGAGGAATCCTCGGCCCCGCATCATGCGCCATGCGGTCGTCCACCTGTGATCCTCCAACGACGAAATGCGTTGGTTCGCGCCCCCACCATTCCATGGGGGCCATCGGGTGTATACGGGGTTGTGTATGGTTGTGATTATTCGTTTTTTCTGTCGAATGCCGTTGGTTGCCTGTTTTGCGAATGTTCATTTGACTTTCGTGTCGAAAGAGAGGTTGGTGATGGGGGTGTTCTCTTGTTCGGGCGGAAGGTCGGGCAGGGGTGCATTAAGGCTGTTTTATACCCCCGTCGCTGTTTTGGTGGCTGTGACGACGCTCATTGCCACGGTAATCGTGGCTCCTTCGGCCAGGGCGGACGACTCTTCGAGCGTGCCCTTTCCGGACCATGTGGTCGGCAATACGGTGAGTCCGTCCGGCACCACCATCAGCCTGTTCGACTATTGGGTGCAGCCGTACGGTTGTGCGGATACGCAGGATAGCTACGATCCGTGCAGCGACACATGGTTCGACCATTCCGACTCGGGCATCAACAGCGGCAAACAGCTGCATTTCACGTATGGAGGCGAATCCTATAACGGCCAGGCCACCATCAACAAGTGGACGGGAAGCGCGTCCCCGCGTTCCGGAATGGTCAAACCGTTGTTGGAAGACGGATATCCGGTCATCGCGGCAAACCAGCTGTATTCGTGGCGCGGCGGAACAACAGACGGCACGCAATCGCTGAACTATCTGTTCGATACAGAGAACACGGATATGAGCGATTCCAAGAAGGTCTATCCGAACGTGACCGGCCTGCTGCAACTGCAGAACGGCTATTACGTATACGACAGCACCGAGAATTTCGCCGCTCTGAATGATGCGTCCACATCGGGCAAATCATCGTATTCCATGACGTTGTACGACACCGCTGGTGTGAGTAATGGCGAGTTCTTCCCCTTCAACTCCGCATCCGATGTGTTCAGCGAGAACTCGGACGGGACGCTGTCGAGCAAAGTCGGGCCGATGAGCTCCGTGCTGAACCACTACTTCGGCATGCACTCCCAATCGGAATTCATGCAGCCCGCCAACGGCATCGTCAACGACGCGGCGATGACCTTCGACTTCCGTGGAGACGATGACGTGTGGGTGTTCATCGACGGCGTGCTGGTCGGCGACGTGGGCGGCATCCACAACAGCGCGGCGCTGAGCATCAACTTCCAGACGGGCGCTGTGAAGGTGGGCAGCGCGGACGGTGTCACCACCTACACCAACACGACGATCCGCGAGATGTTCGCCAAAGCCTACGGCGAGGATTCCGACGAGTTCAAAAAGCTGGACTGGTCGACGACGAACGCGAACACCTTCGCGGACGGCACCTACCATACGCTGGACTTCTTCTATCTGGAACGCGGCAACAACGAGTCCAATCTGAAGATCAAATACAACCTCGCCGACATTCCGGAAAACAATCTCGTCAAACTCGACCAGCAGGGCAACCGAGTCGCCGGGGCGAGCTTCGAACTGTACAAGGCGGGCAGCGACTATTCCTACACCGCGGCCGACCTGATCAGCAAAGGCACCACCGACAAGGACGGCATCTACAAGTTCACCAATTACGAGACCGGAAAACCTGTGAACTTCGCCGACCTTGCCCGCAACGGGCGTGGCATCACGCACTACGTGCTGAAGGAAACCAGCGCTCCGCCCGGATACCGCAAATCCACGGACATACGATTGCGCTATCAGATCGGCGCCACGGGAGATGGTCTGCTGCTCTGCAACGAGGAGAGCGGCAAGTGGGATTCGGGCGCGTGGTCCGTGGCCAACGAAACGATGACCGTGGCCAACGGCACCACCGTCTACGGTTTGGACGGCACGGCCTATGACCTGACCAAAGGCAAGGTGTTCTCCGTTATTCTGCACAGGAACAAAACGGACACCGGCACTTTGGAAACCGATACGTGGAGTGCGGTCACAGGAAGCGCGCTGGAAGGTTGGGACCTTTCCGAAAACGTTGTGGATGACACGGGAAGCATCGCCGAACTGGCTGACTCGGACGCCACTGGGAGCACGAATTTCCTGCATTTCTTCGGATTGGACTCCGAAGGCAAATACTCGGCCTCGATCTCCAGCATGCCCGGCGACATCTTCACCTACTATTTTATGCGTTCCGACAGTGAGAAAGCCGACTCGCTGTACGCTTTGGGCGCGTACTACACCACTGCGGACTCCGTGGACGGCATCACCGCCGACAATACGTTCCGTCTCGACACCTCCGAAGTGGGCAGCAACGGACAGCAGTTCCTGCGCAGTTTTGGTGTGCAGATCGCCATTACCGACGTACGCAACGATCCGATCGTGCAGAAGGTGGATGATGCCGGCAATCCGGTGGTAGGCGCGGAATTCAGCCTGTATGCGGCGGATCAGGTCAGCGAGGACGGCGCGACCCTGTTGGATGGCGCCACGGCATTGCAGACCTGCGTGACGGCGAACACGAGCTATCCGTACGAGATGAAGGGCTCCTGCATGTTCGGCATGAAGGGCTCCTCCTCCGACGATGTTGAAGGCAGCGGCGTCGATCTTGACAGCGGAACCTACTATGTCAAGGAAACCAAAGCGCCCGAAGGCTATGAAATCAACGACACCTTGGTGAAGCTGCTCATCACCGACAACGGCATTTACGCGGATGCCGGCACGGAGGACGACGGCGTGTCCACCATGACGCATATCGGCACCATAAATGAGGTGCTCAAACAGTTCGCGGCCAATCGTTCCATCAACCGCACGCTTTCCGACCTGAGGGTCACGCAGGTGCGTTGCGCGGACGAGGAATGCGTGACAAGCGGCAACTGGTCCGAAACCATCGGGGACGAAAGCAAGAAGGCCGTGGACGTCAGTTGGACGGGCGATTTCAAGAACGGCTACTACACGTTGACCGATCAGAGCAAGATGACGGACGATGGGTTCGTCAACACCACCGGTTGGACATACTTCGAGGTCGATCAGGCCGAAGACAAAGGGGAGTCGCAGGGGACCGGCGTTCGGTTCGACCTGAAGGATTCCGATCTGGCGCATATCTTCACAGGCGCGAGCGTGATTCGCGTGCAGGACCAACGCAAGGCCAGTCTGACGCTCACCAAAAAAGTCACGGTGGGTGACGGCTATGACAAGCCGAGTGATTTCGATACCCAGAAGTTCTCGTTCAACATCACGTTAAGCGCGGATGACGCCGCCAAACTGCAGCAGGATGGTGCGACCGACTACTATTACGGCACGATTTCCGGTGGAGCCGGCGATGGCAAGCTCGATGATGCCCAGTCGGTGGTGATGAAACTGGAACGTGATTCCGAAGACAGCACTTCCGGCCAGCTCGTCCGTTGCGTGGCGGAAGGCGACACCGACGAGGAGAAATGCGCTCGGACGGAACAAGTCAAGCTTTCACGCAAACAGACGCTCAGCATCGCCAACATTTCCGACGGCGTCTCCTACACGATCACGGAAGAGTCCCTGCCGAACGGCTACGTGTTCGAAAGCGCCAAATCCAGCAATCTGAACGGCACGATCCAGCGTTCCTCCGGTACATCAGCCGCGGTGGTGGGCAATGTGTACCAGCCGAACAACACCACATTGGCCGCGGACCAGTTCGTCACGGCAGTGAAAAAGGTGACTGGTCTGCCGGAAGATTCGACCGGTCCGTATCCGTTCGAATTCCAGCTGCAGACGACGCAAGACACGCCGCTGCCCGTATGCGACGCGCAATCAAGCGGCGGCTGCTCGGTCTCCGACGTGGACGGCAACGGCAATCATGTGATGAAGAAAACGTTGACCTATCAGGTTCCCGGCGACGATTCGCAAAGCATGACGTTCGGCGACATCACCTTCACCAAACCAGGCACATACACGTATCTGGTTTCGGAAACCATGCCGTCCTCCGGAGCCTTGACAGGGTTCAACTATTCGCGTGCGCAATACACGGTGACGGTCACGGTCTCCGTTAAGAACGGCGATCTTACAGTGACAGAAGTCAAGACCGTGCAGACGCATACCGATTCCGGCGCGGACGGCAGCGGCGAGACGGTTGAGGGCAACAAGGCGGAATTCACCAACAACTACAGCAAAGACCCGCGTGCGGTCACGTTCTTCGCCACCAAGAACTACTCGGAAAACGGCTACCCGTACCAAGCCGGCATGTTCAGCACGAAGTTGACCGCGATCGGCAGCTACGCCACATCCGAAGGGGACAAGTCGACGGTCTCTGAATTGCCTGACAACGCATCCGAAGTACCCATGCCGGACGGTGCCGGCGTTTCCGTGGACTCGTCCTTCGATGCCTTCCATACGGCTTCGTTCCCCAGCGTTTCGTTCGAAGCTGATCACGGCGACCACACGTACGTGTACAAGGTGACGGAAAACGCCGATACGGTCGCGGACGCCGGCAGCGCCATGACCTACGATTCCACGGCATACTACGTGTTCGTGGCGGTGACCGTTACGGACGGCGTGGTGAATGCCAACGTTTCCTACTACAAGGCCGACGATTCTGGCGCATTGATGAAGGTCGACGTTCCCGAAGACGGTTCGAATCCGATCCAGTTCACCAATACGTATGTGGCTTCGGAAGTTGTTGCGACTCCGGAAGGGATGAAGACGCTGACCGGGCGTGCGCGTACCGAAACCGACTCCTTCTCGTTCAAGGTGACGGCCGCGGACGAGACCACGGAAAACGCAGTGACGAACGGTTATGTAAGCGGCGCCGATTGCGACTCGTCCTGCGCCGCTACCAGCACGCTCGTCAGCGCAACGTCAACGGATGTGACGGCGGACGCCGGTGAATCGAAATCGTTCAACTTCACCGATCTCACATTCCGCAAAGCCGGAACGTACACGTTCGATATCATGGAGGAACCCGGCGGCATCGCGGGCGTCACATACGACGATCACACGTCGACGGTTACCTACGTGGTCTCCGATACCGACGAAAACGGCACGCACACCGGCAAATTGAAGGTGGAAAGCGTCACCTACAACAACAGGTCCTCCGCAACGACGGATGATCGCAAGGTGACCGACAAGGCGGCATTCACCAACGCCTACCACGCCACCGCAGCGTTCTCCGGATTCACCGTGACCAAGGAACTGCACAACAAGAACGCCGGCACCACGCGCAACCTGTACGCGGGCGAGTTCACCTTCACCATCAGCGGAAAGGATGAAGCCTCGGCGCAGAGAATCGCAGCGGGAACGTTTGCGAGCGACCGAAGATTCTCCAACGAATATGCGGCCGGCAGCGAGTCGAAGGGTGAGACGAGTTACGGCAAAGCAACGAACACCGTAACCAAATTGGCCAATCTGGTGTTCAACGAATCCGA
Source organism: Dysosmobacter segnis (assembly GCA_963590945.1). Lineage (GTDB taxonomy): Bacteria > Actinomycetota > Actinomycetes > Actinomycetales > Bifidobacteriaceae > Bifidobacterium. The sequence goes on along the minus strand of CAVAQZ010000001.1, from coordinate 48,014 downwards.
TGTCGGCAAGACATACACTTTCGAAGTCAACGAGCTGCCGCAGCACACCAATCCGAACACCGGAGAGGTGAACACCAAATATGATTCCGATTACACCCCGCAGTCGGGCGCGTCCGCCAAAGACGTGAAGATCGACGGCATCTGGTTCAAGCAGTGGACATACACGGTGACGGTGACGGTAACCGACAACCGCGACGGCACGTTGAACGTGGATACGTCCAAAAGCGTGACGAAAGGCGACGGTTCGACGGCAACGGCGGACGACGTCAAATTCGTCAACACGTATGAGACGCTCAGCCCGAAGACGATCGACAGCACCGCCGATTCCGCACCGTTGTACAAGCAGCTTTCCGGACGCGACTGGTCGGATTCCGACCGGGACAGGTTCACGTTCACAGTGGAAAAGTGCAATTACAGCGCCAACGCCGGCTCATACAGCGATGCGAGCTCCATCGTCTGCACCGCCGACACCACCACGTTGGACACGCTTCCCGACCCGTCGAACGGAACGTCGGTGACCGTCGGAAAGAGCGATGTGGTCACGACCAAAGCGGGCGACCTCGCCAAGATCGGCTTCGGCTCGTTCACCTTCTCCAAGCCGGGCGCCTACGTGTACAAGGTGACGGAAGTCGCCGGTAACGACGCCACGCTCACCTACGCCACAAACGCGCGATACCTGCGATTCCGCGTGGAGGAGAACCAGATGAAAGGCGTGTACTCCGTAATCGTCACCACACCGGGATACGACGCTCCGACAGCCACGGACGCCAATGATGAGGCCGCGTTCGTGAACGTGTGCAAGAGTTCGGAACACCTGCCGTTGACCGGCGGATTGACCACCAGAAACTATTTGGCATCAGGACTTGTCATGGGCTTGCTGGCGGTATTCGCCGGATTCGCCATCCGCGAATGGTGGCGCCGACAACAGCGAAAGGAGCAGTTATTGGAATAGACGCAAGGCGTTCCACGGCGGCTCCACCGCCTGCCCCGGAACGCAGATGACCGCATACCTGTAAAGCATCAAACCCGAAAACAACAAACCAGAGAAGAGGAAACTCATGAAGATGAGAAAACTCCTGGCAGGCATCGCCGCAGCGGCGACCCTGCTCAGCGGCGCCATGTTCGGTGCCGCAACCGCATCCGCCGATACGACCGCGACCATCACCGCGCTGAACGCGCAGCAAGGCCATACGTACACGGCATACAAATTCGCGGAATTCTCAAATCCGCAGGCCAGCGCCGGTGACGCCACCAAGATCGCGTACATCGACGTCGCCACCACTGCGGAAGGCTCTTTCCTGGACGCCATCTCCGCCGCCGCGCAGGCCGCGAAGAACGGCACCGTTCCCACGGAATACAGCAATAACATCGCCGCATGGATCGCCACGTTCAACGCTTCGGAACTGCGCACGTTCGCAGAGAGGATGCAGGCATCCCTGAGCGGAATCACCAATCTTGACACCTTCAAGAAGGGATCGGCCACCAACACCGCCAGCTCTCCTGCGGATACGCAGATCCCTCTGAGCGAAGAAGGCTGGTATATCGTCGTCAAGCAGCACACGGAAGCCGACGCTTCCACGGTGACGGACAGCGTCGCCGTCGTGACCTCCACGATCAACGGCTACACCAAGATCGAATTCGACCTTGACGATGGCCAGAAGAACGTCACCGAACTCGGCAAGTTCAACCCGAAGAACGAGAACCAGCCGAACGCGCCGAACAAGTACGTGTATGACGAGACCATGTGCAGCGAAGATGAGCAGATCACCAAGAACACCGAGTCTTTGAACGGAAAGTCGGTAAGCGTCGGCACAAAACTGTGCTACGTGGTTCAGACGAACGTGTCGAAGGCCGCCGCCGGCTACACCACGTATCCGATCAAGATCAGCGATACCATCTCGAAGGGCCTGACCTACAACGAGACCGACGGAGCCGTTCAGATCAAGGCATACTGGGGTAATATGCAGTCGACGAGTGCCGATGACAAGCACCCGATCAATTCGTCCGCGTATGCCGTCACGACGACGCCGAATAACGATGGCTCCACCACCATGCTGGTGACCTTCACCGACGCCCATAATTGGGCCGGCAACCAGCTGTGGATCACCTACTCCGCAACCGTGAACAAGGATGCCGGAACCACGAACGCCTACACCGTCAGCAACTCCGCCAAGGTGCAGCACAACGACAACGACTGGTCGGAGACCACGAGCACGTACCAGCACGTCGGTGGCTTCGCGTTCTTCAAGTACGGTGAGAACGGCGATGCCGAAGCGGCCATCTCCGGCGCCAAATTCAACGTGTTCGCAGGAACGAGCGCCACGGACGCTCCGCTGACCTTCACCAAAGTGGATAATGCGGACGGTACCTCGTACTACTACTATGACCCGGACGGAACGGTCACCGAAGTGGAATCCGACAGTGCGGGCAATGTCAAGGTGTACGGTCTGAAGGGCTACATCGCCACCGGAGCCGACGAAGACGGCATATACACACTGAAGGAAACCAAGGCCCCGACCGGCTATATGGACGTGGAGGCCGTCAAGCCGGTGTTCACCGTCAAAGTGGAACTGTCGGTTACCGGCGGTGTGGTGAGCAATACGCTTCTCCTTACATCGAACAACAACGCGCTGAAGCTGGCTTCCCAGGATTCTGCCGATAAGTCGATCAAGGTGAAGAACGTGAAGTCCCTCACCCAGCTGCCCCTCACCGGTGGCGCGGGCATTCTGATGTTCTCCGTGATCGCGGCGCTGCTCATCGTCGTCGCGGCGATCGCGACCGTGCGTATTCGCGCCGTCAAGCGCGAACTGCAGGCCTGAGGGGTAATGTAGCCTCGGGTGTGTGAGCACCGCTTGCCAGAGGGTGATGCGCCAGCCGAACGGCTTGGCGTGTCACCCTCTTTTAATTTGTTGAATTTCAGGTGAAAACCGGACGAAGCGCACGAATCTGGGATACCCTCATAGAAGACGCCCATGTGTGGGGCCAGGTGGATTCGCACGTGGAAACCGCGCATCGGGAATAATGCCGGGCCGATTGTGAAGGAGCATGCCCTATGTCCAGTTCGTTGTTCAAGAAAGCGCTGGTTCTCGGTGCGTTCGCAGCCGGAGCCGCGGTGTGGGCCATCGCGCCGCGTACCTTCTCCGACAAGCGCCGCAACTACGTTCCGGCCATTCCGGACGTTTGGTACGCCCATCGTGGACTGCACGACGCAGGATCCGGCCTGAACGCGCAATACGCCTCGGAAAGCGGCGAATACGTGGCGCTCGCCCGCCGTATGGCCATGAAGGCCGGCTACGGCAATCCCGACGTGTGTACGTCGATCGCGCCGGAAAACTCGCTCGCGTCCTTCGCCGCGGCCTGTGAGGCGGGCTATGGCATCGAGCTCGACTTGCAGATGACGCGAGACGGCGAAATCGTGGTGGTTCATGACGGCGATCTCATGCGCGTTGCGGGGGATCCGCGTCTTATCAAGGATCTCGCCTACGATGAGCTGACCCGCATTCCGCTGTTCCCGTCCGACATGCCGGGCTCCGATGCGGCGACGCCGCTTCCCGGCGCCACGGAAAAACCGCCGCTGGTCACGACTCCGGATGCCGCTCCGGATGGTTACTACCAGCACGTGCCGCTGTTTTCGGACGTGCTCAAAGTGGTCGCCGGCCGCGTGCCGCTGATCGTGGAATACAAGTTCGATGACAATTCCGCCTGGACTCCGCGCGACGTCGAGCTTATGGAGAAGGGCGACGCGCTACTGCAGGCCTATTCTGGCGAGTACGTGGTCGAATCGTTCAATCCGGCCGCCGTCAACTGGTATAAGGAGAACCGTCCGGAAGTGTGCCGCGGACAGCTGTCCTGGTGGCCGCAGGGTGAGGACGTGCCGTCCGATCCCGTGGCGCTGGCCAAGGAATACGCGGCGGGAACGCTTGCTTTTGATTGGATTTCCCGCCCCGATTTCATCGCCTACGATTGGAAGGGCGGCAACAGTCCGCAGGTTCGACTGGCCCGATTCATGGGTGCGGTGCCGGTTTCGTGGACAGTACGCAGCCGTGACGAGCTGGCCCAGTGCGACGACTGGTTCGACCATCACATTTTCGAGGCCTTCGTGCCGGATCCCCGCTGATTCGGTAGGCCCGAATTGTCTGAAACATGGCGCGGATCCCATGAGATGGGTTCGGATTCTTCGAACCGAGTCCATCTCATGGGATCCGCGCCACGTTGCATGTGGGGTGTTTAGTCGATGACGCCGTACAGGCGGTCGCCGGCATCTCCAAGGCCGGGAACGATATAGCTCTGATCGTTGAGCCCTTCGTCGACCGTGCACAGCACCAGATTGAAATTGATTGACGGGTCAAGGTTGTCCTCGACGAATTTCAGTCCTTCCGGAGTGCCCAGAATGCATATGGCGGTAATCTCTTTGGCTCCGATCTCAGCCAGGTAGTGGGCGGCCGCGACCAGCGTGCCGCCAGTGGCCAGCATCGGGTCGATGAGGAAGCAGTGGCGTCCGGTCAAATCCTCCGGCAGGCGCTTCGCGTACGTGGTCTGCCGTGTGGGGTTGTCTTCGTCGCGTTTCATGCCGAGGAAACCGACTTCGGCGGTCGGAATCATCTTCATCATGCCGTCTAGCATGCCCAGTCCCGCGCGCAATACCGGCACGATGAGCGGTGACGGAGAGGCGATGGTCTTGCCTACGGTAGGCGAAACAGGGGTTTCGACCGGCTTGTCCACAACTTCGATGTTGCGGGTCGCCTCATACGCCTCCAGGGTGACAAGCTCGGTGACGAGTTCGCGGAACACGGGGGAAGGAGTGTTCCTGTCTCGGAGGATCGTGAGTTTATGTTCCACCAGCGGGTGGTTCAAAATATGAATATCCATGGTTTATCGAGCATAGTCCGAAAATCTTGGGTTCGTAAAGCCAATGAATGCCCAGAATACCCCCGAAAGTACCCTCTTTCTGGCGGGTTCGGATGTGCTCACGCGCAGCGGGAAACGGATTGTGAGGGGAAATCGGAAAAAGAAAAATAATGGAACCGGTGGATGGGAAGTGGATGGAGAAAGGAAGTGCGCCGAACCACGAAAGCGCCTGTCGGCGCAAAGGCCGCTCGCAGCGGCAAAAAATGGAGCCCGGGGCTATGCATGGCCCGGCGCAGATACTTATTGTACAGTCGCGTAGGACTTACCGGTATCCCCTCATGAGAAACGTGTCGCACGGACCATGGCGGCGAGGCGCGGGACTCTTTAGTATCTTTGATCGTTTTGATCGTTTTGACCGGTGCGATGCGGGCCGATCCTACTCCAAACGCCCCCGCCGCCACAGATTGGCGCCATGACGGAAATCCTTGGCCGTGGCGAACAGGTTCCCGGCCGTATGCATAAGACGTGAGGCCTTCATGCGAATCCGCTTTTCCATAGCGCCGGCCGCCGGGGCGGAAGCGGTTGCGGAGACCGGCGCGATCTGGGAATCCGATCCGGATTCGATCGCACCGGATTCCAACCGCTTGATCATCCTGCGTGCCTCAATGCGCAATCCCAACGCAACCACGTCGGTGAACGCCGCCGCACGTTCCAACGCGACGGCGAAATCTCCGGTGAACGCACCGGCGAGAATCGAATCGGCGATGGCGGCGATGTCGTCTTCGGTCGGTGCCTGATCGACGCCGGCAATCGCGGAAGCGGAAGTGGCCACGGGCTCTCCGACGCGCCACAGACGGGCTATGGAATCGCGGTTCTTGCGCATCCAGGTGCGCATCACGTACAGCCGCCACATGATTCCCGGAAGCGAATCCGGTTCCGCATGGCTCCACAATTCCGCGATCACATCCACTCCCTCGCGGTCCACCAGCGTGAGCACGCGCTCCACCAGTTGTGTATCCTGCGTATGATGCACCTTGTCCAGCAAGGCGGCCGCGGAGGCGTGGCTCATTTCGCTGATCTGCGCGGGATCCGCGCCTCCCGCGATGCTGTCGGCCATCATTTGGTCGAGCTGTCCGGGGCGTGCCGGTCGCGGCGAGCCGGTGTTCGTGAATCCAGCGGAACGGCTTGGAATGACGGACCCGGAGCCGTAGTGCATGTTAGTAGACAAGTGGCGTGACCTTTTGAATATCGATGATGCTGAAACCTTGCGGCGTGTTGATTATAAACATCGCGATGGCCGTTCCGGTGGGCATGTACGGCGATTTCGCGATGAGTTGCTTGGCGAGTTGCTTGCGTGAGCACAGGCCACGCAGATGGTCGAACATGCCGCCGATCACCGGGCGATGCATGCAGATCGCCGTGGTCTGGCGGGATTCCAGAGTCTGTTCGATTTGGTTTCGGAACGCGATCCAGGATTTGCTTGGATGATCGGCGAAGGCGTCTTCCGTGAGTTCGTCCACGTATTCCAGCGGAAGTCCGGTCTGCCAGCTCAGCACCTGCAACGTTTCCTGGCAGCGCAGCCACGGTGATGTGGCCAGCCGGTCAGGGCTGTAGCAGGCCAGTTCGCGATTGAGCGCGAACGCAGCCGCCGCGCCCTTCGGTGTGATCGGCCGATTGGCGTCGGTTCCCTTCCACGATTTGCGCGACTCGGCTTTCGCGTGGCGCACGAGCAGCAGATTCTGCGCGGTCGCGGCGCCTTCCTCGATGCGGTCGACGAACGTGGCGAGGATGTCTTTGTCGGTTGAATGGGTCAGTTTCTTTCTGGCTTCGCGAGGGGACACCCACACCACATCGTTGATTTCGCCGACGTCCGCGCGTTGCACCGGCCCGAACGCGTCGGCCAGCCGTTCCGCGTCGGCGTCGGAAATCGGCTTGGCCATCCAATACATCGAATGCTTGGTGTCTACGGTGCGATCATGCGAATGGCGGGTTTTCTTGCCTTCGTCGGCCAGCGGGTACTCCACCTCGCCCAGATATGGTCCAAGGGCGATCGGCACGCCCGTTTCCTCGCCGATCTCGCGTACGGCCGCATGCCTGTGCGATTCGCCCTGTTCAAGCTTGCCTTTCGGCCAGCTCCAGTCGTCGTATTTGGGACGGTGCACGATGCACACTTCGATGCTGTTGAGCTGTTCCTTGGTGGATTTTTCGGCTGCGATTGCCGGATTCTTGGCGATTTCGCTGCCGGATTTCCAGCGCCATACGATGCCGCCGGCGGCTTCCACGATGCGTCTCATCTCTTCGCTCATGCCTTTCATTGTAGGATTCGCGGACGTACGAAGAAGGGCCGACCCGCCTTCCTGAATCGTTGCGCGACCATTGAAATCCGAATAATCCTCATCATCGGATTTCAACGACCACGCGGCTCATTCGGCGAGGTCGACCCCCTTCTTTTTCTATGGCGTCTCTGCGACGTCTTATGGCGTCAGTGCGTCGACGGGCGGCGGGAATGCCTCTTGATCAGGTATTCCTGGCAATCGACCAGCGGTCGGCCTTCCTCATCCTTCGCGTGGCGCACGTAGGTGCCGTCGGCCTCCATATGCCAGGATGCGGTGGAATCGGCCATCTGCAGGTCCACGTACTTGATGAGCTCATCGATCTGCTCCGGTGCGGTGATACGTACCAAAGCCTCGACTCGACGATCCAGGTTGCGGTGCATCAGATCGGCGGAACCGATCCACACTTCCGGACCGGATGCCGGTCCCTCGCCGATCTGCGGGCCGTCGGAGTTGGCGAACGCGTAGATACGGCTGTGCTCGAGGAAGCGGCCGAGGATGGAACGCACGCGGATGTTCTCCGAGAGTCCGGGAACGCCCGGCTTGAGCGCGCAGATGCCACGTTCCACGATGTCGATCTTCACGCCTGCCTGGCTTGCGCGGTACAAAGCGTCGATGGTCTTCTCGTCGACCACGGAATTGACCTTGATCTTGATCCACGCTTCCTTGCCCGCGCGTGCGGCGTCCTCTTCGCGACGGATGCGCTGGATCAGGCCGGAACGGACGGTTCTCGGGGCGACCAGAAGACGGTGGAAGCTTGACTTCGGAGCATAGCCGGACAGCTGGTTGAACAGTCGGGTCATGTCCTGGCCGACGACCGGGTCGCAGGTCAGAATGCCCAGATCGGTGTAGATTCGCGCGGTCTTCGGGTTGTAGTTTCCGGTGCCGACGTGGCAGTAGCGGCGAAGTCCGTCGGCTTCCTGACGGACCACGAGGCTCAGCTTGCAGTGCGTCTTCAGGCCGACGATGCCGTACACCACGTGCACGCCCGCGCGTTCGAGCTTGCGGGCCCACGCGATGTTGGCATCCTCGTCGAAACGCGCCTTGATCTCAACCAAGGCGAGCACCTGCTTGCCGGCATGGGCGGCGTCGATGAGCGCGTCGATGATCGGCGAGTTGCTGGACGTGCGGTACAGCGTCTGCTTGATGGCCAGCACCTTCGGATCGGCGGCGGCCTGCGCTAGGAACGCCTGAACCGAGGTAGAGAACGAATCGTACGGGTGATGCAGGAGGATATCGCGTTCGCGAATCGCCGCAAAGATGTCTTGCGCGCGGGACGATTCCACCTCGGCGATCTGACGGTTCGTGGTCGGCACGAAGGAACGGTACTTCAGGTCCGGACGGTCGATGCCGCCGAGCTCGAACAGCACGGTCGCGTCAAGCGGGGCCGGAAGACGGTACACTTCGTCGGCGCTCACGCGCAGCTGGTCGGCGAGCAGCTGCGAGAGGAACGGGCTGGTTTCGTCGGAGATCTCCAGACGGATCGGCGGTCCGAAACGTCGGCGCAGCAGTTCCTTCTCCATGGCGTTGAGCAGGTTCTCCGCATCGTCCTCTTCAACGTCGATGTCTTCGTTACGGGTCACTCGGAAGGAACGGGCTTCCTTGATGATCATGCCCGGGAACAGGGATTCCAGGTGGGCGATGATCAGGTTCTCCATGGTGATGAAGCCGTAGCGGACCTCGGCGGAATCGTCGTCGGTCAGATCGTCGACCGGTACGAGACGGTTCAGGTTTCCGGGAATCTTCACTCGTGCGAAGTGGGACTTTCCGGAAGTCGGATTCTCCACCAACACGGCGAGGTTGATGGAACCGCCGGAAATGTACGGGAACGGGTGGGCCGGGTCCACGGCGAGCGGCGTCAGGACGGGGAACACCTGCTGGCGGTAGTAGCGCGAAAGACGCTCCTGCTCCGCTGCGGTGAGCTTGTCCCAGCTCAGAAGGACTATTCTCTCCTTGGCCAGGTCCGGCAGGATGTGGTTGATCACGTAGTGGGCGTGCTCGTCCTGCAGACGGTGGGCCTGCTCGCTGATCGCGCGCAGCTGCTGGCGGGGGCTCAGGCCCGACGCCGCGGTGACGGCGATGCCGGTGTCGATGCGGCGCTTGAGGCCGGCCACTCGAACCATGAAGAACTCGTCGAGGTTGTTCGCGAAGATCGCGGCGAAGCTCGCGCGTTCGATGATCGGCAGGTCTTCATCCTGGGCCAGTTCGAGGACTCGCTTGTTGAACTTCAGCCAGCTCAGCTCGCGGTCGAAGAAGCGGTCGTTGGGAAGCGGCTCTTCGCCGGCTTGCAGCTCCCGCTTGTCGTTCTTGTCTGTTTCTGCGATGTGCTCAGCTATTTGGCTGCGCAGGATCGCCTTCGAGGGTGCGTCAAAAATCTGTGCCATAGTGTTCTACTTTATTCCTTTGATGTGGTGAAAGCCCGCAAAAGTCCGCAGAATTTAGAGGGAGTTTACAATTGACTGCTTGTTTTGGAAAAGTTGTGGAAAATGCCATGGCGACACGCCGTTTTTATGGCTGAAACGAACGTAATCTAACAAACGCGTTGTCTGTTTCGCACATGATGGTGCATTTTCCGTGATTCTCGCAATCGAAAAGAAACAGTTTGGATAAATACGGAACATCCGCGCGTTCCGATTTGCGATTGATTCGATAGTGAGCATAATTACGAAGTACAAGAACAACCGAAGAGCAGAGCCCACAAAGAGTGTATGGCCAAGATAGGTCGTTACGTTGAACGGGCATTGGATAGACTTACCGTTACGACGATGTTGTTGTGCAGCGATTCTGCTCTCGGATTCTTGGAAGAAAAGGCCCGCTTCGGCGGGTCTTTTCTTTTGTCCCGGGTCTGGCTCCATGGACCAGTTTCAAGGATTTTGGCCTATAACCCTATAACCCTATAACCCTATAACCCAGGATTTTGCCCGGACTTTACATGTTTCGCGTCCTCGGCGGGATGATCTCTCGATATTCGCTTGTGGATAAGGCTGCGTGACGCGCTGAAACTGTGGATAACCCGCGTTCTCCGACCACAGGGGCCGAATCAGGTTGCGTGCGAGACGCACGGTCTTCTTCAATCGGATACATGAACACCACGATGCGTTACGCCGGTCAGGCGGGATTCGATCAGGCCGACATTGAGCGGATGGACCTTGGACGGCAGAGGTTCAGATACGACGATGCGGATTACGGGAAGGCACCACCCCAACGTTTCTACACGCCCGACGGGGCCGCTGACGAAAGATGGCGGTACGGATCATCCCAAACAGGCTCGTTGGGAGGAACCGGGCCAGTCGGAGCCGCCGGGCCGTCGGCGCCGGACAGCCCGCCGGGGCCGAACGGAACGGGAGGTAATGGGTTGCGCGACCTCGGACCCTCGCCAAACAACGTGCCGAATAATGTGGTGACTGTGGAATCGGCTGTTTCGGGGGTGGGCGTCAGCACGCTGTCGTCGCTGCTGGCACGGAATCTTGTTCAATACGGTGCCGCATGCGCGCTCGTCGATGCCGACCTGCAGGGAGGCGGACTCGATGTGCTGCTGGGAATCGAAAACGAGGACGGAACCCGATTCGGCGACATCAACGCTCCGTTGGGCAATGTGAACGGCAAGGCGTTGTTGAGGGAGATGCCCTCATGGGATGGCGTGCCGATACTATCCTGCGATCCGTGGAAAACGGGCAATCCGCAATCGTGGGATATGAGGGCCTGCGTCCAGGCGCTTTCGCAGGTGCGCGATGTCGTGATCGTGGATGTGGCGCAGCGCGTTGGACTGCGGGAAGTCACGGAACTCGACCAATGTGCGCGCATCGTTGTGGTGGAGCTGACGGTGCTGGGATTGGCGCGTGCCAAAACCATGCTGCGCTCCTCGATCCAGACGCAAGGCGGATCCGCCGAAGACGCGAACCGCATATTGGTGGTGGGAGCCGAGCCCAGAGGCACCTTGCGTGGACGCGGCATAACGGAAATCGGAGAAGCGGAAGACTATCTCGAATGCGACATCCCGGCCGTCATACAGCCGGACGCGCGTCTATGCAGTGAACAATTGGAAGGCCTTGGCCTGCGGAATCCCAATAGATCGACGGCCAAAGCGATTCGAACATGTACCGACTTCATATTGGAACAGCTGGAAAACAAGCGGAGAAAACATGGAACTCGGTCCCCTTAGCAGGTTGGCGGAAGAACCGGGAGTGACCGACATTGCCGTCACCTGCGATGGCACGGTGTGGGCGGATTGGGGACAAGGCATGACCCCATGCGTTTCGCACCCGTTCCCCAGCCCGCACGCAATCCGTGAATTCGCGGTGCGATTATGCTCGCAGCTGGGCAAAAGACTCGACGACGCATGCCCGATCGCCGACGCGTCGACGGTGGAAGGCGTGCGTGTGCACGCGGTCATCGCTCCGTTGGTTCCACAAGGCGCGGCCATCAGCATACGACTGCCGGACGTTGCGCGGCCAAGCCTGCGATCATTGTCGAACAACGGCATGTTCCCCTCGAACTGGCTGCCCGCACTTAACGCGCTGGTGGCACGCCAAACCAGCATCCTCATAACCGGTGGCACGGGCGCGGGCAAGACCACATTGCTCAAAGCGCTGCTCAAACAATGCGCGCCGACGGAGCGCATCATCACCGTCGAGGAAGTACGGGAACTCGGCATGATCGAACATACCAACCATGTTTCACTGGTAACCCGCGAAGCCAATATGGAGGGCGCGGGAGCCATAGGATTGTCCCAATTGATCGCGGCGACATTGCGCATGCGGCCAGACCGCATAATCGTCGGCGAATGCAGAGGGGCTGAAATCGCGGACCTGCTCAGAGCCTTGAATTCCGGACATCGCGGAAGCATGACCACCCTGCATGCCAACCATGTGGGCGCGGTGCCGTCACGGTTGGTTTCACTGGGATTGCTCGCCGGACTGGAGCCCAGGGCAACGGCCGCGCTCGCCGAAGACGCGTTCGATGTGGTACTGCACGTTGAACGGGTGGATGGAAAAAGACGACTTGCGCAGATCGGATGCCTGGAGTCGGATGAAGGCCGGTTGACTGGGCGCGCGCTGGCCTCCTGGGACGGAAAACAGGTTCAGGAAAGTGGACGGTGGCTTGATCTCCTGGACGGGGAATTCCAAGCGAAAGATCCCGTGCGGAGAGTTTAGATGAGGAAGCGAGGTGACTTTCGCTGTGTGGTTTGTGTGGTCGTTGACGGCATCCGTGTTGATCGGCATGGCGGTATGGCTTTGGCCAAGATGCGGAGCGAATGGCCGTATACCGCGCATGGGAGCCATGATTGGTGCGGAGATTCCGTCTGAACACGGTATGCATGATCCGTCTGTGACGGCTGGAAAGGCCGGGGTGGTCGGGATGGCCGGAACGGTTGGGGCCGCCAATATAGCCAAGATGGCTGAATTGGCTGAACCGACTGAATTGGCTGGACCGGCTGAACCGGATGGACCGGCTGAACCGGATGAACCGGCGGGAACGGTCGTGCCATACCTGCCACCGATAGGTGGGGTGGCATGTGTGTCCGCGCTGCAGGCTTCCGTGAAAAGCGGGGCCACGTTGGTGGGCGCTTTCGAAGAGCTCGGTGGAGAGCCTTTTGCCACAGCCGAATTGACGCCCTTTCGCATCCGCCTGGTTGTGCGCGCTCGCAGTCTGCCCCAAGAACGACGTGACCAGGCCGACCTGCTCAGCGAGGAGTTGTACGCGGCATGCCGGCTGAGCGCCGATTTGGGCTGTGAGACGGGCCATTGTCTGGATGTGGTTGCCTCGTCGCTGAAACGGCGGCGTTTGATGGATGACCTGCGCGCCAACGTGTTCGCCATGCCGCAGGCCACGGTGAAACTGCTGCTTGCATTGCCGTTGGTGACGCTGCTGTTGGGGGAGGGGATTGGTGCAAGGCCGTTCGCTTTTTTGTTTGGGAATGCCAAAGGATTGCTGTGCCTGGGGTTCGCGGCATGTTGCTATGCGCTGGGACTGCTGTGGGTGAGGGCGTTGATGAAAGGAACAACATGATTGAAACGGCGTGGATTTGGGTGCTGATTGCTTCGGTTTTTGCCGCGCAGGCCGTCTGGCTATGGCGGTGGACTCCGATTCGTGAGATGCCTGGAGTGGGTGAACGATTGCAGGAAGTGCCGTTGCCGTTGGTTCTGGAGATGCTGTCCGTGGCCATACGGCAGGGTTCGTCCATTCCGCGTGCGCTGATCGCGGTCGGGGAAATCGTCTCCGGCAGGTTCGGTGATGGACTCCAGTCGGTCGGCAGGAACCTTAATCAAGGTGTCGATTGGGATGATGCATGGCCGGATGAGGGGGATCTTGCGTTGGTCCGGGACGCGTTCGCCTCGTCATGGCGAAACGGTTCGTCTCCGGTGAACCGGTTGGACGCGGCGGTGGAACAGATCGATTGGAATGAGCGCTCCCGCATAGAACAATCAGCCGCCAAATTGTCGATCAAACTGCTGCTGCCGACCGGTTTGTGCTTCCTCCCGGCGTTCATGGCGTTGGGAATCATTCCGTCGATGGCGTCGTTCTTCGGGTGATTTCCGTTGGCATCGACGCGTGCCGACCGGCGGCGTCTTCGAACTTAAGTGGACGTGCCTTTGGAATGTGGATAACTTCGGCGACACGCCAAACCTGTGGATAACTCGCCTTCTCCGACCACAACCCCGGGAAACCGCGCATCCTGCGGCTCCGGTACGCAAGACTGAACTCACCTGGTCATTCGATCGGGATCATTCATACGAAAGGAGCATGATGAGCGATATAACGCCAATCAATGTTGATGGTTCATCGGGCATGATGGTTCGTGTCGGACGGCGAATGCTCGATATCAAGGAAAAATCCTACAAAACGGTATGCCTGCTGGATTCACGTATGCGCATGCTGACCGCTGAACCGGAGGAAGGCGCCGCTACCGCCGAATACGCGGTCGTGTTGGTTGCCGCGACCGGATTCGCTGCGGTATTGGTGGGCATCATGAAATCCGATGCCATCAAGACGCTGCTGACCAACATCATCAAGAAAGCGCTCAGCGTGGGGTAGAACATGCTGACGTCATGGTGGAAACGACGCTATGACGAGGGATCCGCCACCGCGGAATTCGCGGTGGTGCTTCCCTGCGTTGCGGTGGTGGCGATGTTGGTGCTGTGCTTGGGGCGTGCGTCCGTGGTGTCCATGAATTGCCAGGACGCCGCCGCTGCCGGAGCCCGTGCCATGACGGTGATCGGGGCCGATGGCGAGGCCCGCGCCCGAAACGCCGCGTTGGCCGCCGCGGTGGAAGGTTCCTCGGTGTCGTTCGTGGTTGGTTCCGACAGCGTTGCCGTAACGGTGCAATGCCCGATTGCGCCCGATCCTGCAGGAGTGCTGCCGGCAAGGGTCGTGGGCAAGGCGATTCGATATTTCTAGAAAGGAGATGCAAATGAAATGAACGGTCGTGTGAAACACTGTGTGAAACAAGATTCGAAATGCTTTATGAAATGTCATGTGGAACGTTCTGCGGAACAATCTGCAAAACGGTCGAATGAAAGATGCGTGAAACGTTTCGTCAAGTGTCTGGCATGGCACGATGACGAGGGGGCCGGAACCATCTCCGGTGTCGCTCTGATCGCGGTGGCGGCCATCATGCTTGCCACAGTGGCATCGGCCGGCAATCTGCTGCTGTGTCTGCATCGCGTGCAGAACATGGCCGACCTGGCATCGGTCGCTGCGGCTCGGGCCCTCTATGATGGCGATGCCGATCCATGTGCGGCCGCGGAACGTACGCTTTCCGGCAATGATGTGGCACTCGAATCATGTTCGTTGGAAGACGAGGATGTGATCGTTGCGGCCACGATAAGCACGAGTGTGCCGCTCGTGCCGGAAGTGAGCCGAAGATCTCGTGCGGGACCAATCGAATG
The DNA here is from genome assembly GCA_963590945.1 of Dysosmobacter segnis. Classification (GTDB taxonomy): domain Bacteria; phylum Actinomycetota; class Actinomycetes; order Actinomycetales; family Bifidobacteriaceae; genus Bifidobacterium. The sequence continues at coordinate 32,944 of CAVAQZ010000001.1, read as the reverse complement.
CGGTTGAGATTGCGGGCAACTGAGTGAATCCGACGGATTGCCTGCCGGGCCAATCCCAATGATCATGGGCCGATTGTATGCAACCCAACAAATCCAACGGATTGCGTACGGCTGTCTGTATTGGACGGCGGCATGTGGCGTGTGGCGGGAAACGCGGTTATCGTACTGAGATATGAGTGAAACGTCACGTACGAGCATGACAGTTGCCGTGGTCGGGAATCCGACGTCGAACAAGGGCAAGGGCGCCAAAGTCGGCGAACAGGTGGTACGCCTGCTTCAGGAAGCGGGGGCGAAGCACGGTTTCGATGTGATTGACGTAACCGGACTGAGTTTCGAGGATTCCTTGCGGAACGCCAGAACCCGAAAAGACGAATACGACTATCTTGTGGTGGTCGGCGGAGATGGCATGATCGCTCTCGGAGCCAATGCGGTCGGGCTTTCCGGAAAACCACTGGGCATTGTGGCCACCGGGTCTGGAAACGATTTTGCGCGGGGGTTGAATCTGCCTGTCAATCGCGTGAATACGGCGGTGGAAGGCATAGTCGGCGCGATAGTGCGCGGCACGTATATCGACGTTGATATGGGCTTGGCGACATCGCTGCCGGGCGGATATGCCGTCGATCCCAGCTTCGGTGAAGACGGGAGTAGGGATGAGTGCGGGCACAAGAACGGGAATGGACGTGAGAACGATGGCGATTCGTGCGGTTCCGTCACGTCATGCAGTCCTGCCACTCCGCAAGGCTCCGCCACGGTGAAACGCACGGCGATCAACCGTTTCTACGCGGGCATGCTGTCGTGCGGTTTGGATGCGAGCATCAACGATCGTGCGAATCATTCCCATCTGCCCAATGGCTCTCTGCGTTACTTCGCCGCCGTGATCGTGGAACTGACGCATATGCGACGGTACGGATACCACATCAAAGCCACGCTGGCGGACGGTTCCGTGGAGGAACGAGACGTCATCTCACCGCTGCTCACGGTGGCCAATTCCAGGCATATCGGCGGAGGGATCGAGGTCTCTCCATACTCGCGGTTCTCGGACGGCATGCTGGATTTGGTGTGGCTCGATCATGTACCGAACTTCATGGAATGCGTCGACGCGATCATGCGCGCCTACCACGGAAGGCTGCTCGGCAGCAAGGCGTTCGGCTGGAAACGCGTGCGTGAAATCGAAATCACCAAAGCGCAGGACGGTGCGGAACCGCCGGTGATGATGGCCGACGGCGAATACGTGGGCCGTATGCCGGTCAAAGTCGCGGTGCAGGACCGTGCCTTGCGGGTGCTCGTTCCGCCCGCGGTCGCGGCAGGCCGGTCCGAAAACGGTGATGAAACCGTTGCGGCGGCCATCGAACGAGACCATCGCGATCCTCTGACCGGTGAGTTCCTCGACTGACGTCCATTACCGCATCCGTGGCGTTACTGGTCGACGGGCACGAAATCGGCCGCAACCAATTGGTCAGTGCAGCCGACAATACGCAACTGACCGCGCATGTCGAATACCAGGGCAACGTGATTCACGTCGATTGGGAGAGGGGCCGGCCTTCGCCGGCCCCGACTGGTTGCTGATTGTGTGGTCACCGTCCGGTGTTCATGACCGGCGTCGTTCAGGCGGCCAGATCCTCGCGGCGGGCCATGGCCTGCTCGAAGTCCTTGGTGCCGGAGAACACCTCCTGCAGCCACGGGTTCACGTGCTGCTTCTTGGCGCGGTACATGATGTAGCCGAAGGCGAGGATGTTGGCCACGAGCGCGATGAGGGATATCGTCAGGTTCACGTTCGGGTTGTTCACCGACTGCACGGCGAACTTGGATTCGTCCTGGAAGGCCGGGAACACCTGCGCGAACATGCACCAGATGGCCAGCGTGTTGGCGCGGTTCTGGATCCAGCCGCCCTTGTTCCAGAAGAAGTTGGCCACGGTCGGGGCCAGCAGCAGCGCCAGGCCGCAATACCAGGAGTGGGTGGGCAGGCAGTTGTAGGTGTAGCAGAAGTTCCACAGATCGTATGCCACGATGAACACCCACGTCATGTCGGGCCACAGCATGTCCTGCTTCCTCTTGGAAACGTAGATGCCGAACCAGCCGGTCATGCAGGCGATGTTGATGAGGCCTGCCACGCCGTTGAACACGTTGTGCCAGCCGCCGTACAGGGTCACGCCCTCAGTGGAGATCCAGGTGGTGCCCCATGCGCGGATGGCGGACTCGAAGTCGGAGACCACGGCGATGAGGATGTTGATGGCCACGATCACGAACGGGAAGCACTTGAACCATTCGGACTTGCCGATGCTGCCCCACTTGTACTTCAGCGCCATGAAGCCGATGCAGCCGGCGGTGGCGGCGTACAGCTTCGCGTAGTGGAACCAGCTGGTCATGTGCACGTAGGTCGGGTTGCTCAGCGCCCATTCGGCTCCGGCCGCGGCGGCCACGTAGATGGTGATGAAGTAGACGGTCAGGATCGCCGGAACGATCAGGAACGCCACGATTCCGCCGGTTTTGGTCCGTCGGGCCAGCTCGTTGGCCCCGATCAGACAGCCGAAAACAAGGAACCAGCCGATCCACTGGTATACGGCGGTGTCTCCATAGACTTGGAACAGCATCGCTAATCCTTTCTCTCCTCACATGGTTCGCGAAACGGTTCGCGTCACATGTATTCGTTCAGGTGCAGCGTCTGTGCCGCGACCTGCCTGACGACGGAGTCCTCGGTGCCGGGATGCAGTCTGATCAGCGAGATCAGGCCGACGATGAGCGTGTAGAAGGTTTCATGCTCGTTGGTTATCGGCAGTCCGTGCATCTTCTCGAAATCGCGCACGGTGGATGCGCAGATGTATTCGGCGATGCGGTCGGCCGCGCGGTCGATGAACTTGATGTACAGTCCCGCGTTCCCGTCCTCGATCATGCGTTGGCTGAACGGTCCGTCCTCTTTGATGAGCGATCGGGTGAGCCGCACCACGTCGTCGAGCGCTTTCGAGATGTTGCCTACCTCGCGTTGGGCGTTCCACTCTTCCAGGTGCGATATGACTTCGCCGATGACGTCGTCCAGGACGGCGTCCGCAACCTCGTCTTTGTCTTGGAAATAGTGGTAGAAGAGCGATCTGGTCATGCCGACGCGGCCGGCTATGTCGCTGACCGTGATCTTCGAGAAACCCTTTTCGAGGCAGATCTGGCGGGCTGCGTGCACGATCTGCTGACGTCGCGCGTCTCCGACCGTGATCGCTGGCTGCGTGGTTGCGCCCATCGTTCTTCTCCTTCATGCGAGTGGCGTTTCGCGTTTCCGCGACATATTGACACTCCGTCAATCTCTTGACGAAATCAAGTCTAATCCCAAAATTGACACCGCGTCAAATTTCGCGCGGGCCGTTCCTCGCTCCGCGCGCGAGTCGAGCGGAACCGTTGGAAAAACAATCGCTTGCGGGGTGTGCCGTGTCGTATTTAATCGGTAGCCTAGTGACGTTACTGCGGAAGGAAAACACGATGGCATTGGCACTGTACAGAAGGTATCGTCCCGACACTTTCGAAGGCGTGATCGGGCAAGACCAGGTCACCGTCCCGCTGATGCGCGCGCTCGACGAGCACAAGCTCACGCACGCCTACCTGTTCTCCGGACCGCGAGGCTGCGGCAAGACGTCGTCCGCACGCATCCTCGCGCGCTGCGTCAACTGCGAGCAGGGGCCCACCTCGCATCCGTGCGGCGAATGCGAAAGCTGCCGCGACCTGGCCACCGGAGGCCCCGGATCGATCGACGTCGTGGAAATCGACGCGGCCTCGCACAACGGCGTCGACGACGCCCGCGAACTGCGCGAACGGGCCGGATTCGCCCCCGCGCGCGACCGCTACAAGATCTTCATCCTCGACGAGGCCCACATGGTCACGCCGCAAGGCTTCAACGCGCTGCTGAAAATCGTGGAGGAGCCGCCGGAACACGTCATGTTCATCTTCGCCACCACCGAACCGGACAAGGTGATCGGGACCATCCGCTCGCGCACCCACCACTATCCGTTCCGCCTCGTGCCGCAGGAGATCATGGGCCCGTATCTGGAACAGGTCTGCGGCAACGAGAACATCGAAGCGGAACCGGGCGTGCTGCGTCTGGCCATGCGTTCCGGCGGCGGCTCCGTGCGAGACACGCTCTCCGTGCTCGACCAGCTGATGGTCGGCGCCGTGGACGGCGAGATCCCCTACGATTCCGCGGTCGCGCTGCTGGGCTTCACCCCGGACGCGCTCATCGGCGAGGCCGTCGACGCGGTCGTCGACAAAAACGGCGAAGCGCTGTACGGGGTGATTCAGAAAGTCGTGGTCGGAGGATTCGATCCCCGCCGATTCGTGGAGGACCTGCTGTCCCGCGTGCGAGACCTGCTGGTGCTCACGTTGGGCGGGGAGCGCGCCGAAAGCGTGCTCTCCGACGACGCCGCGGCCGAAAACATGGACGATCTGCGCCGACAAGCCTCCTCGCTGGGGCTGGCCGCGCTCGCATCGATGGCCGATACGATCAACGCCACGCTCGCCAATATGAACGGCGCCATCTCGCCCCGCATGCGATTGGAGCTCCTCGCCGCCCGCCTGCTGGCCGGACGCGAGCAGAACCTCGGCTCCGCCTCCGCCGGAGACGCGCCGACCTCCGGCATGCCCGTTCCGGCGGTTTCGGGCGATTCCGCCGCTTCCCCGCAATCCGGCCCGCAGCGGCCGTCCATGGCCGGCTCCCGACGCAGAGCGGCCCAGGGCGCTTCCGCCGAACCCGTCGCGGCCCAACCCGTGCGTTCCGTACAGCCGTCCGCCGCCCCGACGAACGTCGCCGACGCGGTCGTCTCCGGCGCGGCCTCCGTGCTCGCCGCCGTGGAACAGGCGATGGGATCGTCGGATGACGATGCGCGATCCGGAATGGACGCCGCGAACGTTGCGGACTCCACATCCGCCATGCAGGACAATCGCACTCCCGACGAAAAGTGGGACGCGATCGTGTCGGGCCTGCCGGACGACGTGCGCCGCTATGTGGACCGCACCAAGGTTCCGCGCGTGCTGTTCGACGAAAAATCGAACCGACTGTGGATCAAATTCGACAAGGCCCTGAGCAAGTACGCGTTCGCCAAAGCCGTGGCCAAGGAGGAAGTGGACGGCACGAATGACGTGGTGAAGATCCTGCGCGCCGAAGTGCGCAAGACGTTCGGCCCGCAGACCACGCTCATGCCGGCGAAGAAACTGGGCGACGGCACGCAGGCCATTCCGTGGAGCAAACTCAGCCCGGAAGAGCAGAGCAAAATCAACGCGCAACTCGTGCAGGAACAGCTCAAGACCGCGACCCTGCTGACCGCGAATCTCGGCAATGCCTCTTCCTTCGAAAGCGGCGAGAAGTCCGACGGGCGGAAATCCCAGGAAGAAAGCGAACCCACCGACGAGGAGGCCCACCGAAGCCATTCGAACGCCTCCGACCAAGACGAGACGGACCCATGGGGTGTGACCGCGCCGAAACCCGTCCCGCAGCCGATGCCACAAGCGGACGCGCGGCCGATCGCGCAGCGGCCCTCCGCTCCGGCTTCGCAACCCGCGCCCGCCGAGGACGACGATCCATGGGGCGCCCCCATGGCGCCGACTGCCGAACCCACGGATTCCATGCCGGGCTCCGCACCGACGGCATCCGCGATGTCGGAAAACCAGACTGGAGCGGACGACGATCCATGGGGCGCTCCCATGCCGGTGCAGTCGGGGCCGGCCGAGCCCGAACGACAGCCGGCACCGGAATCCGCACCGGAATCCGCACCGGAATCCGCGCGTCATGCGAACCCAGACGGATATCCGCACCACGGCCAACGTCATGACATGCGCGGCGATGCCGCGAATCCCGCGGCGAAACCGACGGCGAACGATCCATGGAACCAGCAATTCGCTCCGGCGGAACCCGTGAAACCACAGGTCGCGGCGGAAGACGACGAATACTCCATGAGCGACGAATCGTTAGGGCAGTCCACCGCATTGAGCGTGAGTGACCTCACCCGACTGTTCGAAGTGAAAAAAGTCGAGGAATTCAAATCCGACGATCCGAAGAACCCGCTCAACACGCAACACAAGAAGAGCCTCGACTCCTGACGGGCGCACATCCACGAAAGGGAACGACACATGGCATTGGCCTACGACGGCGCCATCCAACGACTGATCGACGCATTCGCGCATCTGCCCGGAATCGGGCCGAAAGGCGCGCAACGCATCGCCTTCCACCTGCTCAACGCATCCGACGAGGAATCGCAAGGCCTGATCGACGCCATCACGGAAGTCAAGGAAAAAGTGCGCTTCTGCGACGTCTGCGGCAACGTGTGCGAATCCAGCCCATGTCCGATCTGCATGGATCCGAGACGGGACCGCTCCATGATCTGCGTTGTGGAAGAACCCAAAGACGTGATGAGCGTCGAACGCACCCACGAATACCGCGGCCTGTACCACGTGCTCGGCGGAGCCATCAACCCGATGGCCAACGTGCAGCCCGGCGACCTCAACATAGCGAAGCTCATCGAACGGCTCAAAGACGACGAGGTCAAAGAAGTGATCCTGGCCCTCAACCCGAACGTGGAAGGCGAGGCGACCACCAGCTTCCTCTCACAGCTGCTCGCGCAGACCGATATCAAGGTAACGCGGCTCGCCAGCGGCCTGCCGGTCGGCGGCGACCTCGAATACGCCGACGAAATCACGCTCGGACGCGCGCTCGCCGGCCGTCGCGCCGTATGAAATTCCGTATGCTGGGCGCCGCGCGACCCGGCAAAACGGAATATTCCTATAATCGTTCAGCCTGCCCATATCGCAGGCGAACGACACACTGAGAAGATTGGATAAGTTGTGGCTCTCATCGTGCAGAAATTTGGCGGCTCTTCCGTAGCCGACCCAGAATCCATCAAGCGCGTGGCCCGACGCATCATCGAAACGAAGAACGCCGGCAACGACGTGGCCGTCGTGGTCTCCGCAATGGGAGACACCACCGACGACCTGATTGATCAGGCGCTCAGCATCGATTCCAACCCGCCCGCGCGCGAAATGGACATGCTGATGACCGCAGGCGAGCGTATTTCGATGAGTTTGCTCGCCATGGCGATTCATGCGGCCGGTTCCCATGCATACTCCTTCACCGGTTCCCAGGCCGGTTTCATGACCGACGCCCAGTTCGGCACCGCACACATCAAGGCCGTGAAACCGGATCGTGTGCGCCGCGCCCTCGATAAGGGCTCCGTGGCCATCGTGGCCGGATTCCAAGGCGTGAACGAAGGCGGCGACGCCACCACGCTCGGACGTGGCGGCTCCGACACTTCCGCAGTGGCGCTCGCGGTGGCTCTGAACGCGGACGTGTGCGAGATCTACACGGACGTCGACGGCGTGTTCACCGCCGATCCACGAATCGTTCCGGCCGCCCGCCGCATTCCGGTGATCGATTACGAGTCGATGCTGGAAATGTCGTCCTGCGGTTCCAAGGTGCTCGCCCTGCGCTGCGTGGAATACGCGCAGCGATTCAACATGCCGCTGCACGTGCGCAGCTCCTTCTCCCACCGTCGCGGCACTCTGATCGTGCCGGAAGGCGTCGACCCGCGCACCCTGCCGAACATCTGACCGACCTTCGGCGAACATCGAACGTTCGCCGAAACCACGAAACCTCAAGACTTTACAAGCAAAGGTAAGAACATGAGCGAAAACAACAACCAGTCCCTGGGAGACCTGTTCCCCGATCTCGGCCCGGAAGTCCCGATCATCTCCGGCGTCGCGCATGACAACACCGAATCGCTGGCCACCGTTCGCCGCGTGCCGAACGAACCGGGCATGGCCGCCAAGGTGTTCACCATGCTGGCCGAAGCCGGCGTGAACGTCGACATGATCGTGCAGGCGTCCGCCTCCACCGGCACCGCCGACATCTCCTTCACCGTGCCGGGCACCGCCGCGGCCAAGGTGCAGGAAGTGCTGCAGGACAAGCAGGATGAGCTGGGATACCAGTCCTTCGACATCGACGCCAACGTTGGCAAGGTGGCTGTGGTGGGCGTGGGCATGAAGACCCACTCCGGCCTGGCCGCCAAGTTCTTCAACGCGTTGAGCGACAAGGGCGTGAACGTGCTGATGATCTCCACATCCGAGATCCGCATCGCGGCCCTCGTTCCGCTCGAGCAGCTGCAGGACGCGGTCAAGGCCCTGCACACGGCGTACGGTCTCGACGCCGACCAGGTTGAGGCCGTGGTGTACGGCGGCACCGGTCGCTGACCCGCCGCGACGTAGCTGCATACGGCCGAATGCGGCCGCGCATGGCTGAATACGAAACCCCGTGAAGGAACCGATCTGAAGTTCCTCCACGGGGTTTCCGTTATGGCTCGTTCGTTATTCCGTCACTTCCTGGTGATGTATCCGAGAGCCTTGAGCATTTCGGCGCTTTCCAGCGCTCCGCCTGCGGCGCCGCGCAGAGTGTTGTGCGCAAGTCCGACGAACTTCCAATCGAAGATGGAATCCTCACGAAGGCGTCCGATGGAAACGCCCATGCCGCCCTCGTAGTCCACGTCCTTCTTCACCTGCGGACGATCGTCGTCGGTCAAGTACTGGATGAACTGCTTCGGAGCGTGCGGCAGGCCAAGTTCGGCTGCCTTGCTGGTGTAGCTCTCCAAGCGTTCGATCAGCTCTTCCTTGGTCGGGTTCTTGGCGAAGTTCACGAACACCGTGGCGGTGTGGCCGTTGAGCACGGGCACGCGGATGCACTGCGAGGTGATGCGCAGCTGGCCGTCGAACGGCACGATCTCGCCCTTTTCGGCGTCCACATGGCCGAAGACCTTGAGCGGCTCCTTCTCGGACTTCTCTTCCTCGCCGGAGATGAACGGAATGATGTTGCCCAGCATCTCGGGCCAGTCCTCGAACGTCTTGCCGGCGCCGGAGATGGCCTGGTAGGTGCTCACCACCACCTCACGGGGTTCGAATTCCTTCCACGCGGCCAGAGCCGGGGTGTACGCCTGGATGGAGCAGTTCGGCTTGACCGCGATGAAGCCGTGCTTGGTGCCGAGACGCTTGCGCTGGTGCTCGATCACGTCGTAATGTTCCGGGTTGATCTCCGGCACCACCATCGGCACGTCCGGGGTCCAGCGATGCGCGCTGTTGTTGGACACGACCGGGGTCTCGGTCTTCGCGTATTCCTCCTCGATGGCGCGAATCTCGGCCTTCGGCATGTTCACCGCGGAGAACACGAAGTCGACGTCCTTGACCACGTCCTCCACGTCGGCCACGTTCTTGACCACCATGGTCTTGACGAATTCCGGCATCGGGGTTTCCATCTTCCAGCGACCGCCGATGGCCTCTTCGTAGGTCTTGCCGGCGCTGTGTGCGGACGCGGCAAGAGTGACCACTTCGAACCACGGATGGTTTTCGAGCAGCGTGACGAAGCGCTGTCCGACCATGCCCGTAGCTCCGAGAATGCCGACCTTGATTTTTTCGGACATAACAACCTCTCGCTCAATGATGGAACGGTTCTGCAATTTCGATTGATGCACGCCTGAGGTCGACCAGCCGGCCCCAAACGACTTCGTGGGCGGCCACATGCGTTGTTCAATACTACGAAACCATGGCGTCAAGCCGTTCCCGCTATCCGCATGCTGGTCTGACGTGCTCCCGCATGCCGACTTCGCCGCATGCATGGTTGCGGTTGGTTCGGTTAGGCGCGGTTGGGCGAGGCGGGTTGCGCATCGTCGGTGCGTCCATGCTTGCTGACGGTGAAACGTCATATGCTTCGACTGGTCTGGCCGAGATTCGACTGGTTTGGCCGAGAGCGTGCGCACAAGTCGGAGATAGGAGCGTAATTTCCGGGTTGTGGCAGAAGATTCTTTGTCTTGCGAGATTGCCGTATTCGAGAATCGTTGGAAAATGGCCGTTTTTCGAATTTCCTGAGGGTCTGGATCAATGACGTGCGGCACCCCTTTTCTGGCACGGCATGCGATATGAGGCCGTAAATCGAAGTTGTGTCCGGCCGGTCCGTCGGTAGGGGTGGCGATGCGCCGAAGCATTGGAAGTATCGGGCCGCTCCCGTGTTTTGCGTACACTGGTAGGCATGTCGAAGGCATCAGAAGAAGCGCAGAAGCAGCTGGATCGAATCGTGGCGTTGGGATATCCGGATGTGGCCGATATGTCGGCGGCCGCGTTCCGGGCGCTGGCCCGTCCGCTCATCCGTATGCTGGAGGAGTCCGATTTGGGCTCCGATATTCTGCTGGTGCCTACGCGTGAGCTGGTTTCCCCGGAGTCGCTGATAGCCAGAACGTCGATCAACCGTATGGCGGGCTTCACCACCATGCCTCCGCGTGATATCGCCAGCTTCCTTCCGCAGGACGGTTTCGAGCCTCCGGAAGGTCCCTTCTATCTCGTGGTGGAGCCGCACACCGGCACATGCTACGTCAATCGCGAGCCTGACGTCGCCCGCAAACTCATCGATACCGACGAGCGTCTGCCCCTCACCCTGGAGGAAGGGCTCGCCATCGCCACCCAGCATCCGGAATGGCTGCTGGAGAAGAACGGTTTCAACCTGCTTGGCTCGCGTTCCGCGGATGGACGGGTGCCGAGCATCTGGATGAGCCAGAACGCGCCGCGATTGGGCGCGGTGTGGCCGAACTCCCGCCACACGTGGCTGGGCAACGCGTATTGCATCGCCCGCCGTGGTGTCAGCCTGTTCCGCTGACGATCCGTCCTTTTACGGCGATTGCCGCTGCCGTGACCGCCGTTACCGTGATCTGCGCAGCGATCCGAGCAACGCCCTTCCGACGACGCCGAGCGTCACGGCGGTCGTGCCGATCAGTGTCGCGAGTACTTGCGGGCGTCGCAGTTCGTTGCGGATGCCGATGAGGTCGGTCACGCAATGATCCTCGAAGAAGACGCGCAATTCGTTGCTTGAATAACGTCCGATCAGATCACCCCAGGTGAGCATGCGCGTCACGTAGGCCTGCGGATTGTTCTCGTTGAATTCGAACAGGCGTATGCCGCGCAATCGCGACTTCGGCCCGTAGCATTCGAAGCCGCAGGTCGGCGCATACCCCAGATCGATGTCGTGCACATGCCCGACGAACGCGTTCTTGTGGTCATGCCCGCAGAAGAGGGCGAAATATCCTCCGGCTTCGCGCAGCGCCTGCACTTCCCCGACGTTCTCGTCGGCGCATCCGATCGCCTCGCCAAGTCGCGAACCGGGCTTGCAGACGTCGGAGTCCAACACGAAGCAACGGCCCGAGAACGCGCGTGCGCCCTCGACGGCTTTCGGCGTGTACGGTGGCACTTCGCGCAGGCAGTCGTAGAATTCCTGCGGCGGAATGTGCTGGAAGGCGATCGCCGGCACCGCGCGGTCGTCTCCGTTGCGCCTGCCCAATTCTCGCTGCACCTGCTTGAGCCATTCGACCGCTTCCGCGGACGGCGTGCCGTAACCGTTGGAATCGGCGAGATCCCAGCCTCGCGAATTCGATGCGTATCTTGCGTACTCGGCCACGGATTCGGGCTTTTCACCGGCATCGATCTCGGTGTCGGCGTAATCGCCTGAATTGACCATCATCACGCTCATCGCGATATGTCCGGAACCATCGGACGATTCGACGGGAATCGCGAACGTGCCCGGCTCAAGCGCCAGGGGAGACGATCCGGCGACGGGATTCATGCACCCCGCGAACTCACGGTAGATGTCGTCTTGGTCGCCGGCCAGTATGCCGCATTGGAAATCATGGTTGCCGTATGTCGCGGCGAACGGAATCCTCTCATCCAATGCGGGGCCGAGGAACGCCGCGAAGGTTCCCCGCACTTTCCTGCGGACGTCCGCTCCAAGCGCGTCGGAGGTCGCTTCGTTGACCGACCTCGCCCACGATTCCAGTTTCGCGTTCGAACGTCGCCTGATGCCTTTGATCTTCGCCTCGAATTCGGTGATCGCACGCACCCGCGTTCCCGGTCGTTCCCCCCGCCTGCGCAGGAAGGTGTCGATGTATGCGGGATCGTAGCCGCGAATCTGGTCGCCGGTGAACACGATCAGGTCGGGATGCGCCTTTCGGATGGCGGCTTTGATGAGTCTGATCGTGTCGGGATGCACGTTCGGGCCGTCCTGGATGTCGGCCATCTGCAGCACGCGGAAGGTGCCGTCGGCGTTGAAACGCAGTGTCATGAGCCCAACTTTAGTTCGGCAAATCTGTACGTGGGGTGAAGTTGGGGGAGAAAGGGCTGAAACTCGCTTCGTATCTCGAAATGCCGGCAAAGCGATGGGGTGCGCAGGCGCTAGGATTGTGCGAGGTGCATGAAGTAACATGCATGTAACAAATCGGCCGCGTGATGCGGCAGAACCAAGATAAGGAGGAGTGATGGGTCAGGATCAATCTTCAGTGTTTGATCTCGCGGCCGTGGCTGCGGCGTCCAACGGAGGGAACAACGACCCGCTGCTGCCTCCGGCCCGTTTTATTGGAGCTCCGCAAAAGCCCAGCAAGATGCCGTACAACAAGTACGTCGCATACGATAAGCAGGTGCCGTTTGACTACCCGGAGCGTACGTGGCCGGGTAAGCGACTGCAGCGTGCGCCGCGTTGGTGCTCCGTCGATCTGCGCGACGGCAACCAGGCTCTTGTCAACCCGATGGATTCCGAACGCAAGCTGCGTTTCTGGAATCTGCTCGTTTCGATGGGCTTCAAGGAGATCGAGGTCGGCTTCCCGTCGGCTTCCGAAACGGATTACGGTTTCATCCGTATGCTTATCGAGCGTGAGCTCATTCCCGACGACGTTACCATCGTCGTGCTCACCCAGGCTCGCGAGCATCTGATCCGCAAGACTTACGAGTGCCTGAAGGGCGCCAAGCGCGCGGTCGTGCACTTCTACAATTCCGTGTCCGTGCTGCAGCGCGAGGTCGTGTTCCGTAAGGACAAGGACGGCATCAAGCAGCTGGCCATCGACGCCGCCACCCTGTGCAAGGAGCTTGAGGGCGAGGCCGAGGGCATCGACCTGTACTACGAGTATTCGCCGGAATCCTTCACCGGAACCGAGCCGGAGTACGCCGTCGAGGTGTGCAACGCCGTGCTCGACGTGATCAAGCCGACTCCGGAGCATCCGATGATCATCAACCTGCCGGCCACCGTGGAAATGACCACGCCGAACGTGTTCGCCGATCAGGTGGAATACGTGTCGAGCAACCTGGTGCCGCGCGACGCCGTCGTGCTGTCCCTGCATCCCCACAACGATGAAGGCATGGGCGTGGCCGCCACCGAGCTGGGCGTGCTGGCCGGCGCCGACCGTGTGGAAGGATGCCTGCTCGGCAACGGCGAACGCACCGGCAATGTGGATCTGGTCACGCTGGGACTGAACTTCCTCACCCAGGGCATCGATCCGCAGATCGACTATTCCAATGTTCCGGAGATTCGCAAGACCGTTGAGTACTGCAACCAGCTCAAGGTGTCCGAGCGTCATCCGTATGCGGGCAACTTCGTGTTCACCGCGTTCTCCGGTTCCCATCAGGACGCCATCAAGAAGGGTCTCGAAGCCCGTCAGGTGGCCGCCGACCGTGCCGGAGCCAATCTGGACGATTTCGTGTGGTTGGTGCCGTATCTGCCGATTGACCCGAAGGATATCGGACGTACCTACGAGGCCATCATCCGTGTGAATTCCCAGTCGGGCAAGGGCGGCATGGCCTACCTGCTCAAGACCAACCACAATCTTGATCTGCCGAAGCGTCTGCAGGTTGAGTTCGAGCGTATCGTGCAGGCCTTCGCCGATGAGACCAAGAAGGAAGTCAAGGACGAGGATATCTGGCGTCTGTTCAAGGACGAGTATCTGCCCGTCGAGGAGTCCGGCGCCACTTCGGCCGGCATCGTGGTCGGGGACAGCAAGGACGAATCCCTCGAACAGTGGGGTCGTCTGAAGCTGCTGAAGGTCGCGGTTTCTTCCGGTGAGGACGGTTCCGATACCGTGCTCAAGGCCAAGATCCTCGACCGTGGCATCAATGTCGGTGAGGATGAGCCGATCGAGCGTGAGGTGTCCGGCATGGGCAACGGTCCGATCGCCGCGTTCCTCAATGCCGTCAGCAACTTCGGCATCAATGCTTCCGTCATGGATTATGTGGAGCACACCATGTCCGTCGGCACCGATGCCATGGCCGCGTCCTATGTGGAATGCCAGATCGGCGAGGAGGACGATACCCAGATCGTGTGGGGCGTCGGCATCGACACGTCCATCGTCACCAGCTCGCTGAAGGCCATCATCTCGGCCATCAACCGTTCCGAGCGCTGATCGCCTGAACGTGGATTGACGTTGATCGCGGGCCGGATGGCCGTGGCCGACGTCAATCGGATAACGTAAGTGGAGCTCCCGAAAAGGAGCTCCACTTTTTGTTTGCGGGTGTTCCGCGTCTGCACTGGGCGTTCGCGCGCATACGTTGGCCGACGCGCGCCGACCGTTCAGACCTGCGATCCCCAGATGCACACGTTGCCGCCGATCGCGGTGAACGTCATGACGTTCTTGCCGTCGGTCTCTCGCGGCAACGTGGTGAGGACGCCGGTGTAGGCCACGTCGTCCAATCGGATCTCCACATCGCTCGCGCAGCAGGACGCTTCATGGTGCAGGAGCCTCCATGAACCGCATACCACCGGCCCGTCGGTTTCCCGTGGAAGATTCGCATCGGGGGTGTCGAAGAAACTCACGATACCTCCTCGTGTGATGCGTCCGTCCTTGTGCAGCGTCATCTGTTCCGCGCGGTTCACGCCGACGGGATTCCCGTCGGCGTCGGTTTTGCCGTTGAAATACGTATGCGGGTCGTGACGCACGATTTCATAATCGCCCGCGATGTCGGCCTTCTTCACCGCCGCCGAAGCCGTGACGCCCCGGTATTCGTAAGGTGCGGCGACCAGCCAGCCATCACGGGTCGCCAGCAACTCGCGAACGTGCGATTCGTAATCCTCGTCGTCGCCTTCGGTGTGACGTTGCGCGAAACGCGTGTGGTACACGAGGAACATGCGTCCATCCTTCGTGCGCTGGATGGCGGAATTATGCCCTTGCGAGACCTCGACGTCGTTGAGGCCGTCGGGGCCGCCGCTCCAGAGAACCGAAGAGATGAGACGTATGCCGGTGCCGCGAAGTTGGTTGTCGGGAATCTCCCCGGCGCTGATCGCCGGATTGCCGTTCTGGTCCACGTACGGTCCGAGCAGCGATTTCGAACGGAACATGCGGATCTGGTATCCGCCGGTACGCCCAAGCCAGCCGTACGACACGAACAGGTACCACCATCCGTTGGCGCGAAGGAAATACGCGCCCTCGCCGGAATTCCAGTATCCTCCGGCCACCTTCACGCCGTAATACGGATCGGTGGAGTCCTTGACGAGCGGGTAGCGCACGGAGCGGTCGCGCAGACCGGTTTCCGGATCGAGCTTGAACATCCAGATGCCGCCGAACCAGGAACCGAACGCCATCCACATCTCACCGTGTTCGCAGAGCACGGGCGCCGCGTCGATGGCGTTGATCCGGGTGTCCTTGAGCGAAAGATACCGTGACATATCGTAATCGGCGGCCTTTTGCGAGCCCCGCTCCAATCCGAGCACGCGCGGAACGTCGGTGGACCACATGGTCTCGGCGTCGAATCCGGAGTAGACCACGGGGCCCACGTACGTCCAATCGCCGTCGAGATGGTCGGCGGTGAGCAATGCGATCACGGAACGGAACCGGTCCCCGTTCACCGACATGTACATGCACCATTTGCCCATGGTGGCGTTCCAGATCACGTCCGGAGCCCATGTGTTGCCCAGAAGATCCGGATTGGAAGGCTGCTTGGGCCAGTCCTGCCAGATGCCGCCGAGCACGGCGTACGGGTCGAGGCTGAGATTGTTGTCGAACCGTTCCCAGTTGACCATATCGCGGCTGCGGGCGAAACGCCGGTGCGTGCCGAACAGGTAATAGACGCCGTTTTCCTCGGCTATGGCCGGATCGTGCACGGCGACCCGGCCATCGGCCAGCGTATGCTCGATTGCCTGCGGGGATTGCTGTTCGTTGCCAACTGTCATGTCTTGCGAAGTCACTTCTTCGAACCCCATGCGCATACGTTGTTGCCGAGCACGCTGAACGTCATCACGTCCTTGCCGTCCTTATCTCGCGGAAGCTTGTCGAAGGCTCCGGTGTAGGTCACTTCGCCGTCCTCGCCGGTCACGGTCATGGTCAGCTGGTTCGTGCCTTCGGTGGCCTGCCAGGTTCCCGTCAACGAGCCGGACACGGTGCCGTCCTCCTCAAGGGTGATGTCGACGGGCTTGTTCACGCCGCGGTAGTTGGTGCTCGTCGTGTCGGTCACCTTCTTCGGTCCCTTGAAATAGGAACCCTTGTCGTGGATCACGAATTCGTAGTCGCCTGCCATGTCGGAGGCGTCGTATCCCTTGGTGTCGGCCTTGCTGCCGGTGTATTCGTAGGGCGACGCCACAAGCCATCCGTCGGAGGTCGGCAGCAGTTCGTGCACGCGCACCTCATGCTTCTCGCCGGAACCGGAGAAGCGGGTGTGGTACACGAGATAGGTGGTTCCGTCGTCGTCCACCAGCGCGGAGTTGTGGCCCTGCGCGGTTTCGATGTTCGCGTTGTCGTTGCCGCTCCACTGGATCGAGCTCATCAGGCGGATGCCGATGTCGCTTTGCCAGTTGTTGCCGATCGCCTTGGTGGAGACCGCGGTGTTGCTGGCTTCGTCGACGTACGGTCCGGTGATGTCTTTGGAGCGGAACATGCGGATCTGGTATCCGCCGGTCTGCTGCAGCGCGCCATACGATGCGAACAGGTACCAGTATCCGTTGGTGTGCAGCAGGTAGGAGCCTTCGCCGGAGTTGCCGAAACCGCCGCCGAGCTTGACGCCGTAATAGGCGTCGGAGACGTTCTCTTCGGTGTTATAGGTGGTGTTGTAGTCGCGCAGGCCGGTTGCGGGGTCGAGCTTGAACATCCACATGCCGCCGAACCAGGAGCCGAAGGTCATCCACATGCTGCCGTCGTCATCGGTCTTCACGCAGGGGTCGATGGCGTTGATGCCGGTGTCGGTCTGCGAGGTGTAGCGCGTGATGTCCGCGTCCTCGCCGAGCACCTGCGGCACGTCGGTCTTCTTCACGTTCACGCGTTCGAATCCGGAGTAGACCACGGGACCCACGTACGTCCAGTCGCCTTCGATGTCGTCGGCGGTGAGCAGCACGATCACGGAACGGTAGTTGGCTCCGTTGATGGACATGTACATGCACCACTTGTTCATGGTGTCGTTCCATACGACGTCGGGCGCCCACATGTTGCCTTCGACGTCGGGGTTGGAGGACTGCTTGGCCCAGTCGGTCCAGATGTCGCTGAAGATGTCTTCGTAGTCGGTGCTCAGGTTGTTGGTGAACGACGTCCAGTTGATCAGGTCGTCGCTTTTGAGCCAGGCGCGGTGCGATCCGAAGATGTAGTATTTGCCGTTCGCCTTGACGATTGACGGATCGTGCGACTCCCCGCGCTTGATCTCGCTGGTACCGGCGTTTTCGCTGGTGCCGTTGGCGTCGGATGAGGCTGCGCCGTTCATGGAGCATCCCGCGAGCGTTCCGACCATCATGGCGGCTGCGATGAGTGCCGCAGCGGCTTTGCGAATGGTCCCCATTGTGTTCATGATTCCCCTTCCTTGCGGACGTCGTAATTTGTACAACGATGTAATTCTCTGTATAGTGTACATCGTTGTAAAAAAATGTCGAATCGAAAGGGCGTCTCGATGTCGGGCTCCTACTCACTGTTGTGCTACACCCGTAAACCCACCGGACGTGAGGAGGCGAACAACGAGGATATCGCCTACAGCATGCATCTCGCGTTGCGGTCCGACGACGCGGCCGCATGGAAGCCGCTGAACGAGAACTACGGCATCTTCTTCGCCGCGGGCGTGCCGATTCCCGCGGCGGACAAGGCTTCCCGGCGTGCGTGCCCGGCGGCGGCGCGATTCGTCGCCGACAGATTCGACACGCCGAGGGATCCCAGCGGCGCCGTGGGGTACGGGGCGGTGATGCCGGGGGTCGACATAACGCTCAAGTCGCTCAAGGACCCGTATCTGTTCCGCATGGAAGACGGCTCGTTCGCGATCGCCGCGACCCGCACAAATCGCGAGGGGATGCCGGACGGCTCCGAAAAATCGGCG
Organism: Dysosmobacter segnis; assembly: GCA_963590945.1. Classification (GTDB taxonomy): domain Bacteria; phylum Actinomycetota; class Actinomycetes; order Actinomycetales; family Bifidobacteriaceae; genus Bifidobacterium. Next base: position 14,851 of record CAVAQZ010000001.1, on the reverse strand, counting down.
TTTCTGCTGGCGACCAGCCGTGACCTCACGTCCTTCACGCAGCATGGACTGGTGGTGTTCGGCACCAAGAACGGCGTGAACAGGCCGTGCGTGAGATTCCGTGCCGAGGAGGGCGGCTACATCGTCTCCTGGCAGGACAACGACGGTGCGCGCCGATGCGCTCTCGTCGCCGACATCGTCGCCGCGGCGCGCAAGGGGAACGTGCTGGCGCTGGTCGATTGCGACGCGGAACTTCCCGACGATCGTCTGCAGGGCGATTGCGGCATCGCCGACGCGCAGCCCGGCAACGTCATCCCGATCGACGAAAACGAGGCGAATCGCCTTGCGGAGCGGTTCGGTCGCATTTACAACGTTGGAACACAGGTTGCGGAACAGACGCTGAACATCGCGGAAGCCGAAACCGAAATGGGCAGGCTGCGCCGTGTACGCGCCAAGCTTTCCTACAGTGACGGTTCCACGGCCACCCGCGCGGTCGACTGGAACGAGGAACAGCTCGCCGAACTTGAGCGCGATATCGCCGAAGGGCGTGCCAAGGACGGCGACGTGCGCACAGTGGAAGGCCGCATCCGCCAAACCGTGTACCCGGTCCCGTTCGCGGTGGAACGCGCCGATCCGTCCGTCTTCGCCTGGAACTTCAACGGCAGGCCGATGTTCATGTTCATCGCCACCGACGACACTGACGGCAACTGCGTCGATCCGAACAACGGCGCCACCCACATGCCGCTGCGCATCGCGGATTCCATCGAAGGGCTTTCCGACGCCGCCGGCGGCCGCGCGAAGGAGATCGACCTGCTCAAACGCGGCGACCTCAACTCCGAAGGCCGCGAGATGACCGGATGCTTCTGGGCTCCGGAACTGCACGTGATCGGAGGCAAACTGTCTGTGCTGTTCATGCCGTGCTTCGACGGTCCGGCCTTCAACCCGGACGGAACGCCGAACGACCGCGCGGGCAAGCCGGACATGTGGACGGGCAGCTGCCATATCATGCAGCTCAAGCAGCATTCCGACGGAACGGACTTCGATCCGCGCGAACCGGAGAACTGGACCGTACCCAAGCCGATCCTCGCGCCCGGCGGCAGGACGCTCAACCCGATTCAGCGCATCTCCCTCGACATGACGGTCATCGTCGACTCCGGACGCTGGTATTACGCATGGCAGCAGGTCGGCAGCATCTGGATCGCAAGCTTCGATCCGTCGGATCCGACGTCGCTCACCAGCCAGCCGACGCAGATCGTCGTGCCGGAATTCGCGTGGGACAACATGATCGCGGAAGGTCCGAACGCCTTCGTGCATGACGGCAGGATCTACCTGATCTATTCCGGTTCCCTCGTCGGCATCGACTACACGACCGGCCTGGTCACGGCCCCGGCCGGCCAGCTCGCCGACCTGACCGATCCGGCCAGCTGGACGAAGCTTGATTACCCGTTGCAGAAGTCCGGTTTGTACAACGGCCAGTGGCAGCTCGGCACGGGCCACGGCATGTGGTCGCATGATGAGGACGGCAATCTCATCTACGTTTTCCACAATGCCGAATACGAGAACGGCCGTTACGGCGGGCGCGACGCCCAGGTGCGCCGCGTGCATTGGTCCGCGGAGGGCATGCCGATCCTGGATATGCAGTCAACGGAGGAGCTCAATCCGGATTATGCTTGTATATCGATGCAAATCGGCATTTCCGGTACCATCTGATTCCATTGGGGCGGCTTTGCCACGGGGCTCCGCAGCGGGCGGCCCCGCGACAGGTCGCTTCCTCGACGGGCGCTGTATCGAATGAATCCGGAAATAGGTAAAAGGGGAATGTATGGCAAAGCAGGCTGGCGCGAACGGTGAACACGTCGTGACCATGCGTGAAGTGGCTAAGGCCGCGGGCGTATCGATCAAAACCGTGTCGAACGTCGTGAACGACTACGAGTTCGTCTCTCAATCCACTCGGGACAAGGTGAACAGGGCCATCGAGGAACTCGGATACACCGTCAACGTGTCCGCCCGCAATCTGCGCACCGGGCAGACGGGCATCATCGGTCTAGCCATTCCGGATTTGCAGATGCCGTATTTCGCGCAGCTTTCGTCGCTGGTCATCGAAGAGGCGAAGAAGCTCGGCCTGCGGGTGATCGTGGAGCCCACGCTGTATTCGCGCGAAGGCGAGATCGAGGCGCTGCACGGTTCCCAGCAGACCATGATCGACGGCCTGATCTATAGTCCGCTCGAACTTGACCAGGATGATGTCGACCAGCTGAAGGTGGACTATCCGCTGGTGCTGATCGGCGAACGCATCTTCACCGATACGGTCGACCACGTCGCCACGGAGAACGTGGAGGGCGCCAAACGTGCGACGTCGTACCTGCTGCAGGCCGGTTGCGAACGCGTGGCCGTGGTGGGCGTGCACCCGGGGGAGAAGGTCGGTTCCGCGGCGCTCCGTTACCGGGGCTACTGCGAGGCGCTGGAGGAGGCCGGCGTGGAATTCGACGAGCGTCTCGTGGTCGAGTCCGGCATGTGGCATCGTAGCGACGGCGTGAAGGCCATGAATTCGCTGTTCGATTCCGGTGTGGTCCCGGATGGCGTGGTCGCGTTGAACGACATGCTCGCCTCCGGCGTCATGCATTCGATTCAGATGCACGATTACCGCATTCCGGAAGACATCTCCGTGATCGGCTTCGACAATTCCGACGATTCGCAGTACCTTTCGCCGGCGTTGACGTCGATCGATCCGGGACTTGAGGCCGTTGCCCGGCTTTCGGTCAAGCTGCTGAAGGAGCGGATCGACGGACGCGATCCGAACGTCGAGCATCCCGGCAAGAAGATGTTCCGCAAGGTGGCCTCGTCGCTGGTGATGCGTAAATCCACGCGCATCTCGCACGATTCGCTGGTGGTGTGACGCCGGACCGCGCGTACGCCTTCCGGTTCGGGCGGATTCGCGCTGGGGTAGGCGTTTTTTGGATGCGGCCCGCGTGCGATTGCTTCGCATGCGGGCTTTTTTGTTGCTTGAGCTGTTTTCTTGGTGTTTCCATACGGAAGTTCCTTACGAGGCAACACTCCGTAGGTCCCCTTCAATTTTGTACAACGATGTAACAGTGATATATTCAACGTTGTAAATTACTGGAACAGCGGATTGAAAAGGACTAAACATGGCTGTTTACAACAATCCGGTCGTGCTTCAGCGTGCGGATCCATGGGTGCTCAAAGTCGACGGTGAATACTATTTCACCGGTTCGGATCCGGAGTACAACTGCATCGCCATTCGCCACGCGTCCACCATCAACGACCTTCAGAAGGCACCGGAGACGGTGGTGTGGCGCAAGCATGAATCCGGTCCCGCCAGCATCTACATCTGGGCTCCGGAACTGCACCGCATCAACGGCGCCTGGTACATCTACTTCGCAGGCGCGGCAACGGATTTCGAGGCTTCGGGACTGCCGACGCACCGCATGTTCGTGCTGGAGAACACCGACGAGGACCCGACCTCCGACAACTGGGTGGAGAAAGGGCAGATCGTCACCCCGATCGACTCCTTCTCTCTTGACGCGACCACCGAGGTGATCGACGGCGTGCAGTACCTGGTGTGGGCGCAGAAGGACCCGGCGATCGAAGGCAATTCCAACCTGTACATCGCCAAGATGGCGAATCCGTGGACGCTGGAAAGCGAGCCGGTGATGCTCACCAAGCCGGAGTATGACTGGGAGTGCATCGACTTCCTCGTCAACGAAGGGCCGGCCTTCCTGTTCCACGAGAACAAGATCTACATCACCTACTCCGCGTCCGGAACCGGCGTTCCCTACGCGGTGGGCCTGCTGACGGCCGAGCGCGGATCCGATCTGCTGAACAAGGACTCCTGGACGAAGAGTCCGGTGCCGGTGTTCAAGACCTGCTCCGAAAACGGGCAGTACGGCCCTGGCCACAACTCTTTCACCAAGTCCGAGGACGGCACGGAGGATCTGATGATCTACCACTGCCGAAACTATACGGAAATCAAGGGCGATCCGCTGTTCGACCCCAACCGCCATGCCCGCGTCGGCGTGGTGAAGTGGACGGAGGACGGCCCCGATTTCGGTATTCCCCAGGCCGATGATCTGTGGACTCCCGCCACGACCGACGTGCTGCCGGCCGACGGTGGCGAGCTTGCGGGGACTCCGGTTCAGCACTGAATCCGAAGACCGAATAATTGAAGTGAAGTGTTCGGTGACACGTTGGAGCAAACGGCGTGTCACCGATTTGTACAACGATGAAAATAGTTGTATAATCAAAATTACAACGTTGCAAATGAGCGTAGGAGCTCAGTAAGTAGCTGACAAAGGTGTTGCAGGCATTGCGGCGCAGGTTGCTTATGAAGGATGGAATCTTGCAGCGATTGGAGGAAAATTCCCGGACAATAACGTTTGGGAATGGAAGGAGAGATCCATGAAGATCAAGAAGACGCTGGTTGCGGGCCTGGCTCTGTCCATGGTCGCGACCCTCGGCCTGTCCGGCTGCGGCAGCAGCGATGACACCGAGACCACCGCCGACGGCAAGGTCAAGATCACGATGTGGCACGGCTTCTCCGAGGCCGACGGCAAGACCCTTGAATCCATCGTCGACGACTTCAACAAGTCCCAGGACAAGTACGAGATCGATGCCCAGCTGCAGCCGTGGAGCACCATCGGCGAGACCATGGTCACCAAGGTCACCTCCGGCGACGGCCCGGACTTCGTCACCACCGGTGCCGACAACGGCCAGGGCTGGTCCATCGACGGCACCTTCCAGTGCGTCACCGATTTCTACGACGATGACCAGTACGAGACCGAGAACTACATCGACAACGTGGTCGACCAGATCACCTTCAACATCGATGGTTCCGAAGAGAAGTGCGGCGTTCCGATGGGCTACGCTCCGTCCGTCGTGTGGTACAACACCGACATGTGGGAGGCCGCGGGCCTGACCGACGCCGACGTTCCGCAGACCTGGGACGAACTGCTCGAAGTCGCCAAGAAGCTCACCAAGTCCGATGGTACCCAGTACGGCATCGCCCTGCCGGATCAGGCATGGGCTCCGTGGATCAAGGGCAACGGCTCCGGCATCTACACCACCGACGGCAAGGTCTCCATCAACACCAAGGAAAACAAGGAATTCCTGGAGAAGATGCGCGACTTCTACAAGGGCGGCTACTCCGTCAGCGGCATGGACGAGACCGCAGCTCGTGAATCCTTCGAATCCGGCCAGTCCGCAATGGTGATCGTCGGACCGTGGGAGGACCAGGCCGCGACCGACAAGGGCATCAACCACGACCTGTTCGGCGTTCCGGACGGCAACGGCACCTACAAGTACTCTGACGGCTCCACCGGCTCCAACATCGGCTCCACCGGCCTGTACTGGTGGGTCACCTCTCAGGTCGGCGACTCCGCCAAGAAGGCCGGCATCTACGAGTTCTTCAAGTTCTACAACAACCACGACAACCAGGTGAAGTGGTCCCTCGGCTCCGCATACCCGCCGAACAACACCACCGTCACCGAAGACGAGCTCTCCGAGCGTCCGCTGATCGCAAAGCTCTCCCAGTACACCGAGAAGTCCTACATCGGCATCGCAGGACTCAAGGGCGGCTTCGGCGACATCTTGGCCAGCCTCAACACCGTAACCACCAACACGGTTCGTACTGACGACGACATCCAGGCTCTCCTCGATCAGGCCGAAACCGAAATCCAGGGTTACCTCGACGAATACAGCGCCGACTGACCTATGACCCCATGAGGGTGCCGCGCCAGGCGTCCCGCAGGACGCGGCACCCTTTATCGTGTTCGTTCGTACAAAACATCAATTCGAGGTAAGCATGGCACAAGCAACTGCATCTCCCCGAGGAGCGAAGCAGATGACCGAGAACAAGAAGGCCATCCAGGCGCGCAACCTGCGCACCGGCCTGCTGTTCACGGCTCCGGCTCTCGTCGTCCTCGCTATCTTCGTCTTCTATCCGGCGGTCAAGACGTTCATCACGTCGCTGACCTCCGACCGCATCAATCGAGCAGGCAAGTTCGTTGGCTTCGACAACTACATCAAGCTGTTCCAGAGCAAGGACTTCCTGACCGACGTCAAGAACACGTTGGTGTATGCAGTGGCCTACGCTCCGATCGTCGTGATCGTGGCTCTCGCTTTCGCCCTGCTGCTCAACCGCAAGGATCTCAAGTTCGTCGGATTCTTCCGAACCTGCATGTTCCTTCCGTTCGTCATCTCCCTGACCGTCGCCGCGATCGCATGGAGCTTCATCCTTTCCCCGTCGCTCGGCCTGGTTCCCTACTGGATCCAGCAGCTGACCGGCGTTGCGCACACCGATCTTCTCGGTACCCGCGAAACCGCAATGGCGACCATCGTCTTCATCACCGTCTGGAAGAACTTCGGCTACTTCATGGTCATCTTCCTGGCAGGTCTGCAGGGCATCTCCGCCGAACTCTATGAGGCCGCATCCCTCGACGGCGCAAGCGCATGGCAGAAGTTCCGCTACATCACCCTGCCGGCCCTCCGCCCGACCTTCAACTACGTGGTCATCTTCGGCCTCATCGGTTCCTTCCAGGTCTTCGATCAGGTCTTCATCCTGACCTCCGGCGGTCCGGACCGCGCAACCGAAACCATCGTGTACCGTATCTACACCGAAGCGTTCGGCAACGGCAAGCTCGGCTACGCATCCGCACTGTCTTACGTGCTGCTGATCATGACGCTCATCGTGGGCCTCATCCAGCTGTACACCAACAACAAGCATGAGAAGGAGGAAATCGCATGAGCACCGCAAATGCAGCATCCATCTCCGCAGCACAGGAACAGGAAAACAAGCGCATCAACGCCGAGAACGAACGTCTGCGCAGGCAGGCCACGCTCAAGCGTCGCATCGGACTGGGCTTCAGCTACTTCGCACTGATCCTCATCACCATTATCATGCTGTTTCCGCTGGTGATCGTGGTCCTCGTCTCCTTCACTCCGAACGCCATCACCCAGACCTGGCCGCCGAAGCTGATTCCGAGCTCGTTCACGCTGGAAAACTACCAGTCGCTATTTGAACGCCTGCCGATCGGCAAGGAAATGCTCAACACCGTCATCTTCGCCGGTGCCGTGACCATCATCTCCGTGTTCTTCGACTCCCTCGCCGCGTACGGCCTCTCCCGAGTGGACTTCAAGGGCCGTGGCCTGCTGCTCGCGGTGCTGATCGCCACCATGATGATCCCGGGCATGGCGCTGCTCATCCCGGTCTACAAGCTGCTCGCGTCCATGGGACTCGTCAACAGCTACTGGGGCATCATCATCCCGCGTATGGCCGACGTCGGCGGCATCTTCCTGTTGCGTCAGTTCTTCATCTCCATCCCGAAGGACCTTGACAACGCGGCACGTATCGACGGTGCAGGCGAGTTCCGCATCTTCGCGCAGATCATTCTGCCGAACGCGGTGCCGGCCATCCTGACCGTGGGCATGTTCAACTTCATGGGCAACTGGAACGACCTGCTCTGGCCGTTGATCATGACGTCCAAGCCGGAGACGCGCACCATCACCGCAGGCCTGGCCATGCTTACCGGACACGGTTCGTCGGTCACCCCGTACGGTGTGGTTATGGCTGGCGCGTTGATTTCCGCGCTCCCGCTGCTGGTGGTCTTCTTCCTGGTGCAGAAGCGCTTCGTTGAAGGCATCGCCATGACCGGCATGAAGTAAACATGACCGGAGTCATGATCGGAATCATGACCGAGTAAAACTTAACATTCCCTCCTTTTCATCACTGTGCCAGTGGCACATGGAAGGCCGTGACGGTAGCTACTCCTACCGTCACGGCCTTCTCGCGTTTCCGTCTGTTTCGTCTGTTCCGTCTGTTCCGTCTGTTCCGTCTGTTTCGTCTGTTTCGTCTGTTTCGTCTGACAGGCTCGATGTATGTGCGAAACACGGCTACTGCGAATTGAGCCGTGTTTTTGATTGTCGAATCCGAGCTTCCTCATCCTTGACGATCGAGACATGACGCAAATCGCTGCAGTAGCTGGTTTCTACCCTCGGCGGATTCGCTGCTTGTTCGAGGATGCCGTCCGTTGGCCTCCACTATCAGACAGGCCCGTCACCAATGGATTATCAGATGACAAATCCATTGGTGACGGGCCATGACGCTTGCGATGCGGTCGTTATCTGCCGATTCGTCGAATGGTGGTCCATCGGATAGCGGGCCTGTTATCCAAAAGACCCGCTATCCGGTCGATCCGCGATTCGGTCGATCCGCCATCGACGGATCGACCATCTGATCGATCCGTTGTTCGGCTGATCCGCTACCCGACAGCCACCCGTCGGCTATTCGGTGGTACCGGAGTTGCCGCCGTCGCCTCCACTTGTACTACCTCCGTCGGTGGAACCGCCGTCGGTACTGCCTCCGTCGGTGGAACCGCCGCCCGTGCCGCCGCTGCCGTCGGTGGAACCGCCGTCGGTACTGCCTCCGTCGGTGGAACCGCCGCCCGTGCCGCCGCTGCCGTCGGTGGAACCGCCGTCGGTACTGCCTCCGTCGGTGGAACCGCCGCCCGTGCCGCCGCTGCCGTCGGTGGAACCGCCGTCGGTACTGCCTCCGTCGGTGGAACCGCCGCCCGTGCCGCCGTCTCCGCCACTGTTGCCGTCTCCGCCGCTGGTTTCGGCGCCTTGGCTTGATTCAGGCGTGGTCTGGGTGTTCTCTTCGGTTCTTGGAACGACCGTCTGCTGTTTGGACGAGCTGCTTTGCGATCCGGTGCCCCACGTGCCGTCGGATCCGCCGATCTTGCCGTTGTCGGTCGGTTCCGTGAACGTGAGCACCTCCTGCCCGTCCATGGCCAGACTCATGAACTCCTGGAACAGATGCGAAGGATAGCCCGTCGACGACACGCCGTATCCGGCGAATTCCGGCACTTCCTGCGCGCTGCCGTCCTCCGCGGGATTCCAGATGGCCCATACATTCAGCAATTGGGGGGTGTATCCCACAAAGGACGCGGCCTTTTCATCGTTCGCGGTGCCGGATTTACCGGCCACCTGACGGCCAAGAGCGGCCGAGACTCCTGCCGCGGTGCCGTATGTGGTGGTGCCCTGCATCGCCTTCTGCACAAGATGACAGTCGTTGGCGTCGAACACCTGCTGGTTTTCCTGAGCGGTTTTGTACAGTTCCTTGGAACCGTCGGTGGAAGTCACCCTGTCAACAACGTGCAGGGTGTTCTTCACGCCATCGTTCGCAATGGTGGCGTGGCCTTGCGCCAGGTCCCACACGGTGATGGCGTTGATGCCCAGGATGTTGTATGTGGTGTTTTCGTCGATGTCTTCCTCGATGCCCGCCTGATGCGCGATCTTCGCGAAGTTCTCCGCACCCAGGTGCGAGTTCACTTCCATGAACACGGTGTTCACCGAGTTGGCGGTGGCCTGATACAGGTTGATGTAGCCCCAGTTGTTGCCGAGCGCGTTCGGCACCTCGGCGGTGGTTCCCGGAGTGGTCTCGAAGGTGAGTCCGGAATTGCCGTTGAACAGGGTGTTGAAATTCACACCCGCCTGAGCCGCGCCCAGCAGGCCGAACGGTTTCATGGTGGAACCCGGTTCGAACGTGGCCTGCGTCGCGTTGTTGAGCTGTTTGGTCAGATAGTCGTTGCCGGCGTACATGGCCTTGACCGCGCCGGTGGACTGGTCGACCGCTATGCCGCCAACCTCGATGCTTTCCGGCATGCCGTCCGGTGGGGTGTCTCCAACCTGCTGAATCTCGTCCTGCATGGTTTTGTCGAACGTGGTTATGATCTTGTATCCGCCGGTTTCAAGCTCGTCGGCGGTGAATGCCTTCGAATTGACGAGCTCGTTCTTCACGGTGGTCAACAGGTACCCGTTGGCTCCGGACATCTGGTTGTTCTGCTGCTGCTCCGCCACCTGGGGGAATTCGGCACCGCTTTTATCCGTGGACGTGATGTACCCGTCTTCCTCCATGATGCTCAGCACACGGGCGAAACGCTTCTCCGCCTGCTCCTGATTCACGGCCGGATCCCACGAACTCGGAGCGGGAATGATGCCGGCCAGCATGGCGGATTCGGCCAAGGTAAGATCCTTGGCGTCCTTGTTGAAGTACGCTTTCGCCGCCGCTTGGATGCCGTATGCGCCACGACCGAGGTAGATCGTGTTCATGTAATTGCACAGCACTTCGCTTTTGTCTTGTTGCTGCGCGATTTTGATGGCCAGGAACGCTTCCCTGAGCTTGCCGGAATACGTGGTGGTTTCGCCCAGATAGTAGCGTTCCGCATACTGCTGCGTGATGGTCGAACCGCCTTGGCGGCTTCCCGTGGTCAGATTGGTGTACAGCGCTCGCGCGATGCCCGTCAGATCGATGCCCTTGTTGGTGTAGAAGGATCGGTCTTCGGAAGCGACGATCGCATTGCCGACGTAATCCGGCAGTACCGCGCAGTCGATGATTTCGCGGTTCTGTTCCGCATAGCTTCCGATTTCGGTGGTGCCGTCGGAATAATAGATGGTGGTTTTTTCGGCAAGAGCGAATTTTTCCGGTTCCGGGATTTCCGTGGTGATGTACATATATGCGAACAGGCCGATTCCCGCCGCGATAAGTACCGCAAGGATACCCAACACCCACTTCAGGATGAGTGGCCCGCGTTTTTTGTTACGCCGCTTTTTAGGCCCGTTCGCGCGATGCGATCCGTGGCTTGGGCGGCGACGCGTGCTGTCGGATGCGTTGCCTCGTGCGCTTTGGCCGCCGATCGTCCGTGGGGCGGCGGAGCGCGAGCTTACGCTTCGTGTGTGTGAAACCATGGTTCCACCGTAGCCGCATGTCCTGAGAAACACTACGAAAGGGGTTGTGATTTAGGGGGATGCGGAGGATACTTATGCAGCTCTTTTACAAATCGACAGTGTTTCGATGACTGTCGTAATACAGCCGATATTCAGGGTTTTGTCAGCAATTCAAACGCTTTTTTGCCGTTTCGAAGGTATGCTTGAGGATTGGTATACCGATAAACGTCATACATATGAGGAGTCGTTTCATATGAGTATTCGTGTAGCTATAGCCGGCGTGGGCAATTGCGCTTCGTCGCTGGTTCAAGGTGTTGAATATTACAAGGACACCAAGGACGAGGATAAGATTCCCGGCTTGATGCACAACAACTTTGGAGGATACCGCGTTCGTGACATCGAATTCGTCACGGCGTTCGATGTCGACGCTCTGAAGGTCGGCAAGGATTTGTCGGAAGCCATCGAAGCGTCCCAGAACAACACCATCAAGTTCGCCGACGTACCGAATCTGGGCGTCGAGGTGTTGCGTGGCCCGACCAACGACGGTTTGGGTGACTACTACCGTGAAATGATCGAGGAATCGGACGCGGAGCCGGTCGACGTGGCCCAAGTGCTGCGCGACAAGCAGGTCGATGTGCTCGTCTCCTACCTGCCGGTCGGTTCCGAGCAGGCCGACAAGGCATACGCCCAGGCCGCCATGGACGCGGGTTGCGCGTTCGTGAACTGCCTTCCGGTGTTCATCGCGTCCGATCCGGAATGGGCGCAGAAGTTCCGCGACGCGGGCGTTCCGATCGTCGGCGACGATATCAAATCCCAGGTGGGGGCAACGATCACGCACCGCGTGATGGCCCGTCTGTTCGAGGATCGCGGCGTGCGTCTGGACCGTACGTACCAGCTCAACGTCGGCGGCAATATGGACTTCATGAACATGTTGCAGCGCTCGCGACTGGAATCCAAGAAGATTTCCAAGACCCGCGCCGTCACCTCCGTGGTGCCGCACGATATGGAGTCGCGCAACGTGCACATCGGCCCGTCCGATTACGTTGCCTGGCTTGACGATAGGAAGTTCGCTTTCGTGCGTCTTGAGGGCACCACGTTCGGCGATGTTCCGCTAAGCCTCGAATACAAGCTGCAGGTTTGGGATTCCCCGAATTCCGCCGGTATCGTGATCGACGCCGTCCGTGCCGCCAAGATCGCGCTCGACCGTCATCTGGCCGGCCCCATTCTGGCCCCGAGCTCCTATTTCATGAAGTCCCCGGCCGTTCAGCATGAGGACGGCGAGGCCCGCCGCCTTGTCGAGGAATTCATCAAGGGCAACGTTGAAGGCACCGAAGAGCAGCTTGACGCCGATGTGGCCGCGGCCAAGGCCGCAGGCAAGGATGTCTGGCGCGCCTGAATCGACCGCGCTCCGTGCGGTACGCGTAGATAGCGGAATGCGGTGGGGCCGCGAATCGTCTTGCTGATTCGCGGCCCCACCGCATTCGTTGCTTAATGGACTCTTTTAAGAGACTACTTCTTGAGCAGCGGTTCCACCTGCTCCTCATACGCGGTCAGAGCGGTGTCGATCACGTTGTGCATGTCGTAGTACTTGTACGTGCCCAGACGTCCGCCGAATACGGTTTTCGGCTCGGCCTTGGCGAGTTCCTCATAGCGTGCGTACAGCTCCTTGTCGGACTCGGTGTTGATCGGGTAGTACGGTTCGTCGCCGCGCTCGGCGAAGCGGGAGTATTCCTCCCAAACCACGGTCTTGTCCGGGTTCTGGCTTTCGGCGCGTTCCGGATTGAAGTTCTTGAATTCGATCGCACGGGTGTAGGGGACGTCGGAATCGGAGAAGTTCATGACCGGGCATCCGAAATGATCGCCCTCGTCGTAGCGGACTTCCTTGAAATCAACGGTGCGCCACTTCAGTTCGCCGAGCGAATAGTCGAAGTAACGATCTACCGGGCCCGTGTACACGACCGGTACGCCTGCTTCGGCCAGAGCCTTCTTGTTGTACGGCTGGGATTCGTCGAAGAAGTCGGTTTCCAACGAGACTTCGATGCGCTCGTCGTCGATCATGCGTTCCATCCACGCGGTGTAGCCGTCGGTCGGCAGGCCTTCCCATGTGTCCTTGAAATAACGGTTGTCGTAGTTGAAACGCACCGGAAGACGGTTGATGATGCCTGCGGGAAGATCCTTCGGGTCGGTCTGCCACTGCTTGCCCGTGTAGTTCTTGATGAACGCCTCGTACAACGGACGGCCGATCAGGCTGATGCCCTTGTCGTTCAGATTCTGCGGATCGGTGCCCGCCAGCTCGCCCGCCTGCTCGTCGATCAGCTTCTTGGCCTCGGCCGGAGTATAGGAGGCGTGGAAGAACTGGTTGACGGTGCCCAGATTGATCGGCAGCGGATAAACCTCGCCGTCATGCGTGGCATACACGCGGTGCACGTAGTTCGTGAAGCTCGTGAACCTGTTCACATAATCCCACACGCGCTTGTTGGACGTGTGGAACAGATGGGCTCCGTACTTGTGGATTTCGGCGCCGGTCTCCTCGTCGACGTACGAGTAGGCGTTGCCGCCGATATGGTTGCGCACGTCGATGATGCGCACGCTCACGCCCAAGTGTTCAACGGCCTGTTGCGCCACGGTCAGGCCGAACAGGCCCGCGCCCACGACCACGAGATCAGGATATTTCACCGCGTCAGTCATAAGAAAACCTTCCAGAAGAGTCAAGCACACATGAGCCGTGTGCGATTCCAGCATAAGTGTACCCGCGAAGCCTTATCAATGTGACGGGCCGTGACTCGCGCACGACAAACCGGATAAGTCCGGGCATGGTGTACACTTGACTCTTGCCTCCGCGTGGCGGTATGTCACCCAACTCCCCCAGGGCAGGAATGCAGCAAGGGTAAGTGGCCTCTTCCGGGTACGTGGAGGTTTTTCTGTATGTTTACCCATGCGCGCATGGTAGGGCCTTACGTTCGATTGCGGGTGACCCTCATCCCATCCACGTTCCGCTGACGCAATGGCCAGTCCGGTTTCGATATCCGCGCCCAGACGCCCGTCTCTTTTCGAGACGGTGCTCGATTATTTTTGCGAGACAGGAAGGGGGGAATACCCGTCGTCGCATCCCGGTCCGAACGTGAGTCATGGGAACGGTTCGGACGGGAATCCGATTTGGGCTTGGTGGGCACATCGGTACGAGGGGGCGTTCCCTCGTGGAGAGTTAGGGGGTTGCGGTCGCGGAATCCTTGGGCTAGATTGCTTGGGAAAGGCGCCGCGCCGCCGGGCATCGACCCATCCGGCGTGGCACATCCGGTTCCAGTGGGGATGGTGCGGTGTGATGAGACGTGGACGGAAACGCCTGCCGGGCGTGATGGCGGCGTTGACAAGCTGCCTGCTGTGCGTGGGACTGTGCGTGGGGTCGTGCGCGCGTCCGGCGCTCGCGGACGGGGATGTCGACTGGCGTATCGACGATATGGGCGTGCGTGACGCGTGGGCGGCCGGCATCACGGGGGCGGGTGTGAAGGTCGCGGTGATCGACAACCAGGTCGTGCGGGACTATCCGGCGTTGGAGGGCGCGGACGTGACGTACAGGCTCGCGCTCGAGGGCGCCGACGCCTGTTACGCGCATGGCGACGAGGAGCGGGTCATGACGAAGCAGGACATGACGCTGGACACGTCCGACGGGTTCAACATGACGCACGGCACCGACATGGTCGCCCTGATCGTGGGCAACGGGCGCGGCTACGACGGCGGGGCCGGCATCCAGGGCATCGCGCCGGACGCGTCGGTGATTGCCTACGCGGACAGCTTCGCCAACACGGGCCCGCTCGGCGGAGCCCTCGCGGCGTCGGGCTGCATGTACGAGGACGGGAACGGGACGGGCCTGTACACGTCCAGCATCGTGGCCGCGGTGGATTCGGGAGCGCGGATCATCAACATGTCATTCGGTGGTGGCTTTGCTACGTCCTATGTCTCCGATTACCTGTACGCGGTGCGGCACGGCGTGATCGTGGTCTCGGGCCGGGACAACGACACCGAACCGGGACTGTACGACCTGGTGGGCAAGCCCGGGATAAACAACTACTTCCCGGGGTACGTCACGGTCAATTCCATGGCGCGGGACGGTTCGGTGTCGGCCACGTCGGACGTC